>JAUPVQ010000024.1 GCA_030916965.1 Patescibacteria group bacterium | reverse complement strand
TAAACGCTCTTCAAGACCATGAATTAAGTTAGGGTGTTTATCAGAGGAAAATATAATCTGCCTATTACTCTCGTATAGTGTGGTGAATAAATGGAAGAGTTCTTCTTGTTTTTTGTCTGTACCAGAGATAAATTGGATATCATCCATAATAATCATGTCGTACTTTCTATACTTCTCTTTAAATGAATTTGGTGTTTTGTTTTGTAGAGAGTTCACATAATCAATAGAGAAGCGCTCTAAGCTAACATAGAAAATTTTTTTATTTGGGTACTTTGCTTTTATAGTATTACCTATAGCTTGTGTCATGTGAGTCTTACCCAACCCTGTCCCCCCATAAATAAATAGTGGATTATAGCTTGTGCCTGGGTTTTCTATTACTGCTTGAGACACAGCATACGCAAGTTCGTTAAAAGGCCCAACAACAAAAGAATTGAAAGTGTATTTAGGATTCAAGTTGTCCTCCTTGTTTACATATAGATCAGCCAATGGGAGCTCTTTGTTGTTCGTAGGAGCCTTGACCACTGTTTTTTGGACTGGTTCATGCTTAACAATAATATATTCAACACAACGTATATTCTCAGAGTGAGACATCAAGGTTTTTAGTATTAATTTATGGAATTTGTTTTGTAGCCAATCTTTTACAAATTCATTTGGCACACCTATATACAAGGTACCAGAGTCCTCTTTTGTAATAGAAGTGTTTTTAAACCAAGTGGTAAAGTTGGCTCGAGAAATACCCATCTCTATATCAACCAGTGCATTTTCCCAGAGTTCCTTGTTGTTTATCATAAGTCATATTATACTAGCTTTTCTTATTTATCATATTTACAACTCTTAATTAACCTGTGTATATCCTGTGGATACTGGGGATACTTGCATTAAGGGCTATTTTAGTATATATTTCTCTTATGTCTTTCACATACAGTCCCAACAAAAGAAAAAGAGCAAAAACCCACGGATTTCTTTCCCGATCTAAAACTTCCGCTGGTAAAAAGGTTATCCAAGGCCGACGCCAAAAGGGTCGTGCTAAAATAGCCATATAAAACAAGCCTCTTTTGAGGCTATTTTATATAATATAATATGATTTCAAAGAAAAATAGAGTAAATAAGGATTTATTCAATAAAATCTTTAAAGAAGGGTCTATAATACATAGCCCTATTTTTTTGTTTAAATATATAAAAAACCTTGAAAATAAAGGATTATATTCATTTGTGGTACCCAAAACAGTGGCAAAAAGTGCTGTTAAACGTAATTCCCTAAGGAGAAAGGGCTATAATAGCCTAAGGAATATAGGTATTATTGGAGGAATATCAGGAATTTTCTTCTACAAGAAAGGAACATCAGGGGTATTAACTACAGAAATAAAAGAAAGTATAGAATTAAGCCTTAAAAAGATTAAATAAGTTGAAAAAGTTTATAATAAACCTAATATCCTTTTACCAAAGCCTAAGGGGTGCTCGCAGTAGGAGCTGTGTGTTCGAGCCAACTTGTTCACAGTACACAAAAGAGGCCATCATTAAATATGGGGTTATGTACGGTATATTAAAAGGAATTGTTAGAATTCTACGTTGCCATCCGTGGCAAAAGAACCATTACGACCCAGTAAAATAAATAAATAGCGGTCCAACCCCCGAAACAGGGGTTGGACCGCTGATTATTTTGAAAATAGGGCTCTCTCGTGTACAATAGTCCTATGCAAGCACTATGGAACACAGTTTTTTATAATCCTATTTACAATGCTCTTATATGGATAATGAGCAATATTACAATGGGCGATGTTGGTTTCGCTGTTATAGTGCTCACTATATTTGTCCGTCTCGTCCTCTTCCCTCTTTCAAAGAAGTCTGTTCGAAGCCAAATAATGATGAAGCATATATCACCGCTTCTATCACAAATTAAAAAGGATTACCCCAACAAAGAAGAGCAAGCAAAGAAAACTTTTGAACTTTATAAACAATACAAAGTTAACCCATTTTCTGGTTGCTTGTTTGTGTTAGTACAGCTTCCTATTATTTTTGCTCTATACTATGTTTTCTACAAAGGACTTTCTTTCAGCGAAGCTGGACCACTGTATTCATTTATCACAATGCCTATCTCTGTAAACGAGATGTTCCTTGGTTTTGTAAATGTTAATCTCAATCACAACATAGTACTTGCTCTACTTGCAGGTATCACACAATTCATCCAAGGATATCTAGCGACTCCAATAGTAAACAAGGCAGATGTGAAGGACAAGAAAGACAAAACATTCCAAGAGCAAATGTCTGACAGCATGGCTATTAATATCAAATATGTACTCCCTGTGTTTATCACATTTATTGCATTTAAACTTTCTGCTGCAATAGCTATATACTGGGTAACAAGCAACATCTGTACAATAGCTCAAGAATGGTATGTGCGCAAAACAGTTTCGCTTACACCACTTATAATAAAAGCAAAATAATATATGGACCAAGACAACATTAAAAAAATAGTAGAAGATATATTCAACCACCTAGCTTGCAAGATGGAGACTTGCGAATTTAACAACGACGGAGACATGCTATGGTGCTCTATTACTACACCCGACTCTCGTTTTATAATCGGCCGTGAGGGTGAGACTCTCAGATCTTTTACACACATAGTAAAAAAGATTTTAGAAAAGCAAATCGGTGAAGAAGAATCTCAGAAATTAACTATAGACGTAAATGGATATAACAAAAAGCGCTATGACGCATTACGTGCTACTGCACACATGCTTGCTGAGCGTGCTAAGTACTTCAAAAGTTCTGTGGATGTTGAACCAATGTCCCCTTACGAGCGTCGTATTATACACACATTCCTCGAGAGTATTCCAGATGTAACCACTGAATCTGCGGGTGTAGGCCTTGGAAGGCATGTAGTTATAAAATATACTGGAAACTAGTATAAGTATAAGGAAAACAAATATTAGTTTAGGTCTAGGCTCCACAGTGTGGAGTCTTTTTTGTTTATCATAAACAAAGTTTTTTCATCTGGGGAGAGTGTTAGGTTTACAGCATCAAGCGCACTTGTATCACTTGTGTCTATTACTGTAGTTGAAGATAGGTTTAATGAATCAATCTTTATAATTGAATCGTTGAATGAAACAAGTCCTTGATACCAAGAATCTGGGTACTTACCATTTGGGATATCATTTGGGACAGCACAATATATATCTATACCATTACTGGACCAGACACATTTGTCAGTTATAGTATTAATACCAAGAGGTGAAGATACATGAGTTGTAATATTATAAAGGCCAAGAGCTGGTGTACCGTTGCTGGTGTCTGTATACAAAATCAAGTTATTGTATGATGATGCAAGTGTTGTTAGCCCCTTAACGCCACCAAATATTTTAGTAAAACCATTTGTAAGTTTGTTCAATGAATAAACAGATCCTGCGAATAAATATGATGGCTTGGTTGTCATAAAGATAGTATTTGGTTGAGCCCATTGTGGAGTCCACTCTGTAAATGCAGATGTGAATATTTGAGTCTTTTTACTATCTGTAAATGATCCTATGTATCCTGCGATATCATTGCCAATCGGTACAAGGTAAAAGAATTGTGATCCACTTGGTGCCACACTCACACTTGCGATATTGTCTGGTAGGAATGCTCCACTCTCTGCCCCGCCGAGTGTACCAAAGAAACTCTGGATTGTTTCCTCTACTTGATTCAAATATCTATACATAACAAACTGCCCTTCTTTTGCAAAAATTGCTTCGTGTATTGTAGGTATTGTTGTATTGGAAATTTTACCCGAAGCAAGAGTGTCGAGGTACTGCTCGTATATATGCCCGTTGGATCGCGCCACAAAGCGCAAGGCCGGTACGATATCTACTTTTGGTAGTTCTACCACTGGTGCAATTACTTTTGTGGTTTTAGCCTTTGGGTCAACTTTCTTAACAGGAGCTTTTGTGTCTGGGACTATTGGCTCCTCTGTTTTTATTTCCTCAGTAGCTTTTGTATCTGTTGTTGGTGCGTTTAAAACTTCGGCAATTGGTCTTGTGTCCATAAATGTAGCTAATCCTGCAACCGCGAAGTCGGTAACTTGTTTCAACTTGGCACTACTGTCTACCAGAGACTGGTCGATTGTGCCTGTATCATTGGGCAATACTTCCCCACCCATATCGTTTGGGTTAGCGCTTTTGTCTGATGATGTATTTCCTGAAGAGAAAAATGACTTAAAACCGTTTGTGGTCTCGCCTGTAACAGGATCAACCTTAGATTTACCAAAGTAAATAAAAGCCCCTCCACCGAGAATTAGTACTGCTATGATAATGATAATTATTTTTTTCATATTATTTTATTTTTATGTCTCCACCTTCACCCGCGAATTTACTAAAATGCATAGGATCCTTTTTGCCGTTCCAGTTTCCTCCCCAACCCCATCCCTCATCCTTAAACCATTGTACAAATTCAGGTCTTGGAATATTTGTTTTTAATGTATTTTGAAATGGATTTTCTTGTGGATTTATATCTAAAGCCAATCCAAAAGCGTGTGCAGATTTTGTATTAGTCCCGGCAATATTTCTACAGTTAAAACCATACAATACATTTACTTTGTAATAAGACGCTCCCCCTTTATCTTTCCATTTTTTATCAATTCTTAAAAGACCGTCAACTACATCTTCTTGAACAGTTGTTCGTTGACCAAACAAGACTAAAGTTTTAGTTTTTGCGCTAGTACAGCTACCCGCATCAATATATTTTCCACTAGCATTTTTAATTTGCAAGTATTTCCCCTCAGGAATACCAACACCTGGTTCCAGCTCTATATTTACAGAATTAAAAGTAAGTGTTCCCCCCACTAAATTTGGATTGATTGTATTTAGGATTGCATATGCACCTAGGGCAAGCAGTAGACCCATTATTGCCGCCACTATATGGCTCTTGGCTTCTGTCTTACCGAAGACTGATTCATCTCCCATATATTGTACGCCATAGATTACAATCATAATCACTGCGAGCGCTCCACAGAGTCCAATAGCAATCAAGAGAAGTGTATTCAAATAATCCCCAACCTTTGTAGTACCATCAATTTTTGTTGTATCGCCAATAGGCGCAAGGAGGGTGTAATCTTCCTCAAAGTTTTTTATATTCACAGGATCAACCCCTTGAGCATCGAGAAGCGAATCCCAGTTTGCTGGTTCTGTTGGTGCTGTGGTTGAGGCGGTACACTTCATCACAAGTCGATCCTTATATAGTTCTTGGTCACTTTCGCATTCTGTAAGGGTTGTATACCCCATAGATCGGTGGAATGATTTATCTGTTTTATAGCCATAAGTAAAATAATACAAACTCTTAGAACCAGCCATACCATCAATAGATTGCAATTTTGACTCAAAGTCTTTTTTTAAAGGTATAGTTGTGGATTTAAAACAAGGAGTAATTGTACTATTTTTAACACCACCACCAGCTACGCTTGTAGCTTGAAAAAGCTCATCAATTTTTGCTGTTCTAGCTGTATTACAAAGTTTTTCTGTTGTAAAACGAAACATGCTTTTTTCTCGCGCATTATCATAGTTGGCTAGAATTATTCCTACTGAGTAATACCAATCACCGCTACCACTTACCCGAGTGTCTTGGCTAACTGTTTTAAAATTTGTAGTAAAAACACTTACAGAATCCTTGCCTCTTAATTCATAAGTTGTTCCTCTTGATAAATTGTAGACATCAATTGTTGCTTTTATTGGGTTCTCCCCTTTTGTTATTGTTGGGCCAGCAACTTTCTTGCCTTGCTGATCGTATACCTCAAGAGTAACGCTTGTTACGTCTGTATTTACAGTAGCAGTAACTGTTTTTTCTGTAACTGTTGGCTCGCCTGATATTTGAGCAGCGAAAGATGTTCGTGTGTTTGAAAAAACAATAAGTATTATTAAAAAAAAGAAAATTATTTTTTTCATATTATAAATTTATTCTTATATTATTTGTAACTGATTGGAAGAGTTTGGTAATGCTCTCTACAGTTAGAGCAATTGTGGCGTAGCCGCCACGGGATGCTGGCCTGATAGTTAGCTCTGTTCTTTTGTTTGGAGTCTCTATCCCCGCATTGTTTATCTTCCAATTATAGGCTAGATCACTACTGTTGCGATTCATATAATATGGCTCAGCCACTACAGTCATCTCGTCCTCTGTCATCGTAGTGCTACCAGATAGTGCCTCATCGTACAGTATTCCGTTGATTGGAGATTTTTTATAAAAAAGCAAACTTGGTTTGATGATTCCAATATCTAGAGTTCCAGTAGCACTATATGCATTATCTACAGAAGAAGCAGATAGTCCAATATGCTCCGTGTCGTTCAAAACATTATTAAAAAAAGTAAATGAGTCGCGCCCATACCCCGATGCATCTTGGGCAGAGGATCCACCACGTGTCCATGTGTAGACCATATTTTTCTTATTAGCTTTTGCTACATTGATAGTATTTGGAAATGCGACTACTTTGATTTTGCTCTCTTGAGTTGGAAGAGCTTTGCCTTTATAAAAGGCTGGTGTGTATGCATCTACTGCTTGCCAGAGCATCTCGATCTCGGAAGGTACTACAACTACTTGGCGAGTAATAGTTATGCCATTGTCTGGGAGGATATTTAGGTTGATAACTGTTGCTGTATTTGGGCCACCAGTTTTAAATGTGTATGTTGTTCTGCCTATGCCAGATAATACTGTTTTGCTATTGATCTTCCAATCAATACTTGCACGGTTTAAGTCTGTAGCATAACTACCCAATTTGACAGTTACATCAGTGTAGGGTTCTGGGTTATCAGGTATTATTTCTATATTTATATCACCACTTACGACTTTTGCCTCAGCATAAGTATTGTGTGGTGCATACACAAAAAAGGTGATGACTATAAAAATCCCAATAATAATAGACCCATATTTCATAGTTTTATTATACTATAAAATATAAGAAATTAGTATAAGTACAAGGTGTATATTTAGTTTTTTTGACTTAGCATCTCATCCTTAGCTTTTTTAATAGCTAGTATTTGTGAAGGATCCGAAGTAATAATCTGGTCCTCTGTATAAGATGCAATAGTTTTAATAGCTACGTGTTTGAGCCCAGCAAAGAATATTCCCTCCCCTACATTTGCTTCTAGGAGCAAATACTTCTCTTCGTCTGTTAGATTAAATGTTTTCTGTAATAGGTCGACAGTAGATGGTGATTGTTTGAGGAGCATCTGTAGTGAGGAGTTGGTCACAATAGGTACACCATATGGGCTACGCATGAAGTCACCCACGTCTTGAGTAATAGTAGCAAGGCCTAGATAGTATTTACGTCCACGCTTGGCAATAGAGTACAGGAATGACGCTGTGTCCTCGGACTTCATCATCCACCATGCCTCATCCACTACGAGCAATCTTTTCTTTATATTCTTACGGATAGAATTCCATATATAGTGTGTGACTATATACATAGCCACAGGCTTGAGCTCGTCTTCCATATCACGCACACTAAATACTACGAATTTGCGATTGATATCAATATTTGATGGACGGTTGAGGAATGATGCCCAAGATCCACGAGTAAACTTGGTTAGTCTTTGCAGTACAGACTCACTACCTTCCATACCAGCAAGCACCATTTCGAAGTCGGATAGTAGTGGTGGCTCAATGTTGGAGAAATCTGAGTCCGCTGTAATATCCTTGAGTGCATATGTCTCAGTAATAGCACGGTCGATGATTGAGTCCTCCCCTGGAGTAAGGCCTCCTAGCATGATACGGAATAGTCCTACGAGGTTGATTGTGTTTGAGCGCAAAACATCAGCACCAGTTTCATCAGCACT
>JAUPVQ010000023.1 GCA_030916965.1 Patescibacteria group bacterium | reverse complement strand
TCAACGAGATTATAAGTATTGCTCCGAGGATCAATAGGCTAGCCCACACACCAAATAGCTTCGCAAATGGCCATGCAAATATACTACCGAGATATCCACCAAGAGCAATATTCACAGATGTTCCCACACCATTTTGGGCGATATCCATTATCGCTAGAGTCGAGAGTAATACAGCGAAACCGCAAATAGCATGGAGGAGCGCTACCTGAGGAGGACCCTTTTTAAGGAAAGAATATCCGACTATCAACAAAATAATAGGTAACAAATAGTACCCGATTCCAAAGAAAGAGTTGAGTATAGTTTGGAAGAAGTTGCCTGCAATACCTGCTCCACCAAAGAAGGAAAGCACAATAAAAAATGCCAATACAAAAAGTAATATTCCCCAAATGCTGTGTCGAGTTTCGTCTTTCAACTCAACTTTTATTCGTCGCTTTTTGCCCTTTTTTGTAGCACCTTTTTTCCTTTTTGGTTCATCGTCAAAGTCTTCATCTTCATCAATATTTTTTCTTGCCATATATGTGAGAATTATATCATATTTCAGAGCCTACCCACAGTACTATATCCTATAAAAAATAGGGAAGATTAAATTGGATTTGCATTACAAATTTCAAGGTGTATAATGGACAAATTAAGAGACATACCTACAGGATTTTTAGCAAAAAGACACAATGAATAATCAAAAAGACATACTTCAATACCAAAAGGACAATACTATAAACACAGAGGTAAACTCTTTAAATATAAAGGTATTTACTGAATTTGCAATCAAAAAGACAGAGAAATTGGTTACAGCATTGTACATGGTTACCGATTGCATGGAGAGAGAAGATGGTATGAAGATCCGTCTCCGAACATTGGGAGTAGACTTGTTGTCGAGCGCTCATTCATTTGGAATTTCTACACCTTATGATAAGCAGCATTCAGTAGATAAATCCAACTCTCATATTGCAGAAATTTTGTCATTAATAGAGATTGCAAATACTATGGGTTTTGTATCAGAAATGAATGCAAATATTTTGAAAAAAGAATTCAATATACTCCGCACAGAGATGGCCCGTTTTGAAGAAAAAAATAGTGTGAATAAAAGTACAGTAAAAAAAGTATATTCACACACTCAAGCAATCCTGGATGACCAATCATTTGGGGTACAGTTGCCAGTCTATAAAGAAGCCCCGATGCTACCTTCACAATTCTGGAGTGATAATATTTCTAAAGGACAAAATATAAAGGACAATGAGAGTAGTGTCTTTTATAAAAAAAACACAAAAGACACTTTCTCAAATCCTATTAAAAGTACACCCATAAATAAAGAAGAAAGGAGCCAAAAAATGCTAGATCTAATAAAGCAGAAAAAGGATATTTCAATAAAAGACATATCAGTTGCATTTACTGATTGCTCAGAAAAGACAATTCAAAGAGAGCTCAATAATCTAGTATCAAAAGGACTGTTAAAAAAGACAGGAAGCAAGCGTTGGAGCCGATATTCCCTAATCTAAAATATGTAATGTTTTTAATGGTGTATCGTCATATATTACGGATTAGGTGATAG
The DNA here is from genome assembly GCA_030916965.1 of Patescibacteria group bacterium. Taxonomy (GTDB): domain Bacteria; phylum Patescibacteriota; class Minisyncoccia; order Phycocordibacterales; family UBA9973; genus UBA8515. The sequence goes on along the minus strand of JAUPVQ010000023.1, from coordinate 6,635 downwards.
TAGCTAGTGACTAGTTTCTAGTTAATACTAGCCCCTAGAAACTAACGCACTAGAACCTAACCCGAAAAGATATCCACAATACTGAAAATATAGCTTTTTAAGCTTTTTAGTATATAATATCTTTGTGTGATATCACTTGGATTTTATGGTCCTTTGTGCTATCATATTGTATCTCTTATATGTGTTGATTTATCAGTATATATAGGTAGATGTATCCGCTGTAAACGCCTGTAAAGGTGTGGCGGGCGATCATTGAAAATTCAATACTATTATCTTTTAATACCAATCAGGTAGTAGCGTTTCGTTTCATTGGTCGCACATTTATTTTTTCGATAGAGGGAAAATAAATTGTATCGGCCCTGTCGACAAGGCAGATAAGTCCTTATATAGAATTTATTTTTTATATAGGGCGCATTCATTTCGAAACTCATTCGTTTTTGTTTTTTATTTTTTCATTTTGTTCTAGATTTTTTTTGATAGAGATTTTTGGAACGATAGAGAATGTAAAAAAGTAAACTGCACAAACGAGTAGTCAAAATGTGTAATAGCAATATTGCACAAAAATGTACACATATTAGTTTTTTTCTTTGTACACAATTTATTAACAGTGTATACAGAATATGTCGAAACTAATCTAAACGTACATAAATAAATATTATTATGTTAAATTTTTTCAAAACAAAAGCTTTCAAAGTTGGAAGTTTTGTTGTTGCTCTAGTTATAGCAGGTGCTATGACTGCAAGTGCAATGACTTACATGCCAATCAAAACTGGCGGAGTAGAAAATGTTAAGGCTATCCAAACTCTAGTTGGCGCAACTGCTGACGGAAAGGTTGGTCCTATGACAAAAGCTGCTATCGCTAATTGGCAAACAGCTAATGGTTTAGTTGCTGACGGTGCCTTTGGTCCTGCTTCAGCTGCAAAAGCAAACGCTGGTTCAACAATAAGTAACGGATTCCCAGCAGGATGTTCTTCAGCAACAGGCTTTAGTACAACAACTGGTATGTCATGTGCTACTGTTAGTTCTTATCCAGCAGGCTGTGCATCAGCTGTAGGATTTAGTTCAACAACTGGTATGTCATGTGCTGGTACTCCAGGAACAACTCCAGGAACACTAACAGGAACATTCGGTACAGTATCTAATATGTCTCAAATTTCTTCTCTAAGTAGTGAAGAGATTGGTTCTGGTCAGAAAGAGGTAAAAGTACTTGGATTTGATGTTACAACATCAAAAGATGGAGACATTGGTCTTTCATCAATCAAATTGACTTTTGACTCAAACGGTAACAATTCTCTTGATTCAGATCGTCTAAACGATTACCTAAGTACAGTTACTGTATGGTTGGGCTCAACAAAGGTTGGCTCAGCAAGTACAGCTGACTTTACAAAGGAATCAACAGGTGTTTACTCAAAGACTATTCAATTGAGTGGCGCTGTAGTTAAGACTGATACTACAGAAAAGGTTTACGTATCAGTTGATGCTGTAAGTAACCTTGATTCAGGAGATATTGATTCTGATTCATGGACTATTGCTGTAAACAATCTACGTTATATTGATGGTTCAGGTGTTACAACAACTGACACAATCACTGACGCAGATATGGCAAATGTGAACTATGTTTCTGCTAATGATGGAGTTGCGATTTCATTCGTAAGCTTCTCAACTGCAGCTGATACAGAATTGAAGATCAATGTTGACTCAGCTCTTCAAGCTGGTATCGTAACTGTAAACACAACATCTGACACAAACAAAGTTACTCTTTTGAAGGGTACAATGAAATTGGACGGTACATCTAACGTATGGTTAGACGAAGTTCCTTTCTTGTTCACTACAAACGCTACAAACGTAGATGCTGTTACACCTACAGTGTACTTCACTATTGATGGCACAGAGTACTCTGAATCTATGATTTCAACTGCTGGAACAACAGAGTCTGTTAATTTCAACGATCTAAACAAGACTCTTACAGCTGGCAAGACATACACATTTACTGTTACAGCAGATGTGAATGATATTGAAACAAGTGAATTCGATGAAGGTGATTACTTGTCTGCAGCATTGGATGCTACACAACGTGCATTAGTTGTTGCTGAAAACGATCAAGGTGATCAATTGACAGACGGTACAGAAATGACTGGAGTTGCTTCAGGAACTATTCAGTACTTCTACTCAATCGCTCCAGTAGTAACTGTTGTATCAGCTTCTATCACACCAAACGATAACGGTTCAAGTGCTGCAACATCTGCAACAGCTAAATTGAAGCTTGCAATTAAAGCACAAGGTGGAACTGTTTACCTAAACGGTGATGACGAATCTACAGCAGCTAAAGAACTTATCACTCTAGCAGTTGACGGTGGCGATGCTACTGCATCAGTTAGTTCATACACTTACAACACAACAGGAACATACACTACAACAAATAGTGCCGCTGATAACGAGTACTTTACTCTAAACGACGGTGATACAATGTATGTTGATATTACTGCTGTTGTTGCTCGTGGTGCAGGTGGTAGTGCTTCAGCTCTACTAACTGGTATGAAGGGAACTGCTATCCTCTTTGGTACAGCAAGTACAGATGATACATCTCGTTCAGTTAACTCTCTAAGCTTCACAGCTTTGACAGATATTCTTAAGACAGGTCAAACTTCTCTAAGCCGAACTAGTGCTTAATTAAGTTAGTATAGTCTTGAGTTTTGGTTAATACGCCTTAAAATGTATTGCAAAAAACCACCCTTATGGGTGGTTTTTTGTTGTTTCAATTTGTTGTATACTATATAACATGAATTCAATATTGAAGAGAATAATTTTGGTCATGGTTTTTTTGCTACCTTTTATTATATTTACCAAAGGTTTCTATGGAGCAGTTTTTGCAAAATCAGTATTTATAGAAGGAGGAGCACTTTTAATAGGATCCCTTTACCTAATTGGTAAATTGTACAAAAAAGAAATGGGTTTAATACCCAAAAATATTATTTTACTATTTTTTGGATTGTATATACTAATACTACTCATTTCAGGCTTAAATGGGGTAATGCCTTCATTGTCATTTTGGAGTAGCTACGACCAAGGTACTGGAGTTATATTTATGTTTTGTCTGTTAATTTTTACCTTGATTACGAGTTCACTTTTCAAAAAGATAGAAGATTGGTACAAACTTTTTACTGTATTTGCAATTTCTGGAATTATTTTTACCGTTGGTTGTTTATTTGCTGAACTTGGAGTTAAGTTTTCAAAAGTTTTGTCGTTGAGTACAGTTAACGGATTTACTATTGGGAATTCATCGTGGACAGGAGTTTATCTTGCTTTTGTATTTTTTGTAAGTCTTGGCTTAATGTTTTCGCTGAATAAGAAGCAGAAAATAATAGGAATACTAGGTGTTGTAACTGCATTTTTGAATCCTATACTTACTGGGTTAGTTAAGCAATTCCCAGGTATGCATTTCGGGCCTATTGGCTTGGCTCAGACCGCATCGTACTCTCTGTTTGTTGGTATAGGTTTTTTTATTTTGTATTTAATTTTTAGGAAAATACAGTCAGCTAAAATAAGAAAAGTATTTATGGGTTCTGTTGTTTCTGTTATTTTGGTTGGAGTAATTTCTATCGCGTTTATTGGTCTCGGTCCTATAAAAACACTAATTGCAGAAAAAGCAGGACCAAACAGACTTGTGTTTTGGGAGATTGCAGTAAAAGGATATAAAGATAAACCAGTTTTGGGCTGGGGAGGGGACACTTATCAATATGTATATGGTAAATATTTTAATCCGATTGTTATTGTTCCAGGAGAGAGGACTGAGTATTGGGTAGATAAATCTCACAGTATATATTTTGATGAGCTCGCAACAGGCGGTATTCTTGGTTTTATTAGTCTTATGCTTTTGTATGGAGTTATATTATTTGGATTAATACGGAGAGCTGTTAATGATAGAGGGCGTGAAGGTCTTTTATACATGGCATTATTTACTGGCATGGTATCATTTTTGATTCAGGGAGTAATGCTTTTCCAGACAATAATTGGCTGGTTTATTATTTCGCTACTGATCGCTTTTGTTGCAAACACTTGTTTTAAAGATAGAAGTAAAAATATAGTAGTGGGTGAAATAATAAAGAACAATAAGAAAATGAATTCTAGTGAGGATACTGGATCTAATATACTTATTTCAGTTTCGATTATTTTAATTTTTTGTGTTTTATTTAATTACATCATTATCAAACCAAGTAAAATTAATACTGGGCTAGCAACATTTCCAATTATGCCATACAATAACAGGCTTGAATTTTATAAAAAAATAGACCATGCTTATGTTGGTAATTATGTTGACTTGGGTAATGCTTTTAGTCATTATCATATTAAACTTAGGAATATTTTAAAACAAGGAATTAAGGATAATGAAAGGGATATGATGATAAATGAAATTAAAGAGATAAATTTAATGATCGATAATGGATTAAAAAGACAAAATTATATGGATATGAAGTTGTTAATGACAGCAACTGGATTTCATTCGATTCTTGCTGGTATTGCTCCTGTTTCAGAAAGACAGGCCTATTACGATAAAGGTATATTTTATGTAGATAAAATGACTGAAATTTCTGACAAGAACCCGATTAGAATATTCTCTAAAGGGATCTTGGATGCATCCCTGAAGTATGGTGAAGCTGGGGTAAATGCCTTCGAGACCGATAAGGCAAAAAGATAATTTATGAATATATTCAGAGGAAATATTCTTAAATTTGGGACATATACACTTGTCTTGTTAATGCCCGTTGTATTCTGGGGGAATTTGTATTACCCATACATTTCCACAAAAACATTTTTCTTCTATGCTGTTGTAGAGATAATATTTTTCATCTGGCTTTATGTAATTGCTATTGATACTTCGTATAGATTAAATAAGAAGACAATATTCTCTTTCATACCACTTGTTGTATTTATAGCTTGGATGACATTGGCAGGAATTTTGGGTGCTAATCCGCATTATTCATTTTGGTCATCACTTGCCAGAGGCACAGGGTTGCTTACCCTGTACCATTGCTTAGCTTTCGCGTTCATCGTAGCCTCTTTGATTAAAAAGAATGGGATGGGGTATGCCTACTCATTATTACAGTATATTGTTACAGGCGGATTCTTCTTGATTATTACTGTATATCTTGGTCAAGTATGGTTGGATCTGCCATACAAATTCTTTCTTATGAGTGGGGAGGGTGGATCGCTTGGCAACTCATCTATGAGTGTTGTATACCTTACTTTTGTAGTAGGCTGTGGGCTTTTCCTACTATTTTCAAAAAAAATTATAAATCTAGAGAAGAGGACAATGATAGCGATTGTTGTTTCGCTTATTGTGTTCTCGCCATTATTTATTAAGTTAAGTTCAGTGTTTAGCGGTGATAGCATTATAGGATTGGCTCGTAGTGCATCAATCTCCGTGCCGATTGCAATAGTAACTTATATATTGATCTACTTAGCTTTATCCAAGAAGAAGAATATCAAAATTGTCGGCTTTGCTGGAATGGTTGTCAGTATTGTATTGGTTATATTTCTTTGGAATAATCTAATCACACCAAATGCCTACTTAAATAAAAAGTTCGCGCAGTATACAAGCTACAGCCGACTTATATTTTGGGGTGTTTCCCAAAAGGCTATTGATAAGCACCCGATACTAGGGTATGGACCAGAGAATTTCCGTATTGCAATGCAAGAGAATTTCGACCCAAAAATTTTGATAAGGGCGAATACTACAGAGGGTTGGAGTGATAAGCCCCACAATATATTTTATGAATTTGGAGTTGGGGGAGGATATCCTGCGATAATTTTATACGCAGTATTTCTTTTGAGTTTATTTTATTTTTTATACAAAGCTCGTAATTCTAATAAAATAAATAGAAGACAAATAGCAATATTGGGAGGACTGTTGGTGTCGTATATTTTCCAAAACTTATTTTTATTTGATACATTGCCGACTCTCGCACTCCTATTTGTAATTTCTGCACTTATTTTCGCTATTCAGGACAATAATCATGTGGAAAATATATCAATCAGTAAAAAAAATTATTTAACAATTTATATTTTGCCAGCAATACTCGGGGTAGCATTTGTAACAACATTTTATTATTTTGTATATTCACCTGTAAACAAAACAATTTTATATACAAAAGCCTTTTCTGTACCCAGAGCTCAAAGGATATATATGTACCCCGAGCTATTAAAGGGCTCAACTATTGGTATTGATTTCGATGTTAGCGGGCTTGCAAATGATACATTTACTTATTATGCAAAGAATATTTCGATAATAAAGAATGATGAAAATGCACGACCAATTTTCACAAAAAACTTGCAAGAATTACTCGTGTATCTAGAGAAAGTATCTGAAGTAAACAAGACAGATTACAGATTGTACCTCAACCGTATCTATCTACAAAATACCATTGCATTTTTGCAAGATGAGCGTTATGACAAAGTCATGACGAACAAACTTCTGGGGATACTTGATTATTGTAAGTCGCTATCACCAAATGACCCAAGCGTAAATTGGGCTCGGGCTCAGGTAAAGGATTTGTCCAATGATTTAGTAGGGGCAGAAATAGAGTACAAGACGGCAATCGCTATGGAGCCAAAGGTGGAATCCTCGCATAAATTGC
>JAUPVQ010000022.1 GCA_030916965.1 Patescibacteria group bacterium | reverse complement strand
ATTGCGAAATCTTCTGCAATGCGCTAGCCAATCCTTCTGGGTATCGAGTAAGTAGTGCGCCAGATGCATCAGCAAGGAATTCCCTTTTGCGGGAAATTGCCAATTGAATAAGGCTCGCAAATATTGGTGCTAGTATTGCAAGCACGATACCAACAATCACCAATACTCCCCCAGCTTTGTTGTCACTATCACGATTACCACCAAAGAGTTGTGATCTTATAAACATATCAGCAACAATTGTGATAAATCCTGCCAACACTACAGCCACTGTAGAAATCAAAATATCTCTGTTCCCTATATGTGAAAGTTCGTGAGCGATCACACCTTCGAGTTCATTCCTATCAAGAATTTGCAGTAATCCTGTTGTTACAGCAACTGCAGAGTGGTCTTTGTCGCGCCCTGTGGCAAATGCATTTGGTGCAGTGTCATTGATTATAAAAACTCTCGGTTTTGGGAGGCCTGCAGTTATAGATAGATTCTCTACGATATTATGAAGTTCTTTGTATTGAGTTGGCTCAGCAGGAATTGCTCCAGATAGCTTGATAGCCACCTTATCGGAATTCCAATATGCATAAACATTCATTCCAATACTAAAAGCCAGAAAAATATACAGAATATTTGGATTCTGGTAATAATAGGAAAAGGCGTATCCAATAGCAACAATAAGCACAAAAAACGTGGTCATAAGTAACCATGTTTTACGAATATTCTGCGCTTGGTGGGTATACAATGTAGCCATTTATCTTTTTAGAATTTTACTTCTACTGGTTTTGTTTCTACGCCATCATCTGGGATGTCAAAGAATTCCATAGTACCAAATTTGAACATTCCACCTATTACATTCCCTGGGAATTGTTGAAGTCCTGTGTTTAAGTCACGGACATTACCATTGTAGAATCGGCGAGCAGCTTGGATCTTGTTCTCTGTATCGGATAGTTCCTTTTGAAGTTCTAGGAAATTGATATTAGCTTTCAATTCAGGATAAGCTTCGGCGATACCGAATAGGCCTGTAATCGCTTGACCCAACATAGCTTCTGTTTTTGAATGCTCTCCTGCTGTCTTTGCACCCATGGCGCTTGCGCGAGCTTGCGAGACCTTCTCGAAAGCTGTAGATTCATGAGTTGCATACCCTTTAACAGTATTTACCAAGTTTGGTATCAAATCATAACGGCGCTTGAGTTGTACCTCTATATCTGCCCAAGCTTCTTTTGAAATGTTGATAAGGCGAATAAAACGGTTGTATGATCCTGCTATCCACAAAACTAGGATAACAGCGACTACAATAATTACGATAACTGTTGTTGACATATATTTGAAGTCCAGAGTGGACAAATTAATTAATAATTCAATAAATAAGCAAAAAACTTACAAATCAATTATATCACAAGATTTAACTTATTTTGTCTTTTCTACAAGACGATTGTTGAGAAATACGAGCAATGGTGATGCGAGGAAAATGGATGAATATGTACCAAAGAACATACCGGCTGTAAGCATAATAGCAAATACGCGAGTACTATGTGGTCCAAAAAATACAAGAGCCAGAAGGACCATGATCACAGTTAATGATGTCATGATTGAGCGAGTGTAAACCTGGCGCAAACTATTACCCACAGTCTCTTCAAATGTCTTGAAATGTCCAACGCGCAAATTCTCGCGAATACGATCAAACACAACAATAGTATCTGAAACTGAAAGACCAAGGATTGTCAGTACTGCTACCACAAACAATGTATCTACCTCTACTCCAGTATAGTGTGATATCACAACGAATACTCCAACTGGAATCAACACGTCATGAATCAATGACACAATAGCGATAAATCCATACTTCCAAGATGATATTGGTTTACTAACTTTTCGGAAAGAAAATGCGATGAAGAATATGATTCCAAGTGAGACTAGAACAAAAAGGATAATTGCTTTACGAGCCAATTCCTTGCCCACAGATGGACCAATAGAAGTGAAGCTTTTCTCTGTGACATCTTTTCCTAGAGCACTGACCATTGATAGGTGTTCAGCTTCTGTTAAATCACGAGTTTTGATTATATATCCATTTGTACCTGTAGGTTGGATTAGAGCTTGGCCTAGTGCAAGTGGTGCAAGCTTAGCCTCGATATCTGCTTGTGTGTCAATAACAGTACCATATACGACTTCCATTTGTGCTCCCCCTTTGAAATCAATACCAAGGTTTAACCCAAAGATTGATATAGATGCAAGAGACAAGGCAACAAGAACAATAGAAATTATTAGAAATATTTTTTTGTATTTGATTACGAACATATAATTTATTTAGTTAAGTTAGTAGAGCTGAAACCCGACCCGAATAAGAAGTGTGTAACTTTGTTTGTCTTTGTAATATTAAGTGCGTATAGGAATAATCGAGTAATAGATATAGCAGAGACCATCGATACAATTACACCCATCAAGAATGTCAAAGCGAAACCTTTGATAAGTGCTGTTCCAAACCAAAATAGAATTATAGCAGTAATAATACTTGAAGTATTTGAATCTCGAATAGAGAACCATGCTCGAGAGAATCCATGCTTGATAGCCTCGGACACACTCTGTCCACTTGCAAGCTCTTCTTTGATACGCTCAAATATAAGCACATTTGCATCCACAGCAATACCGATCGAGATAATAAATCCTGCAATACCAGCAGCTGTTAGAGTAACAGGAATAACTTTGAATAGTGCGAGCATAACAGCTACATACATAGATAGTGCTACGACAGCAATCAATCCTGGTAGTCTGTACCAAAGGATCAAAAAGAGTGCGATTACAAGGAATCCAATCAATGCTGCCTTTACTCCAGCCTGTACTGCAGTTGCCCCAAGAGTTGCACCAATAGTTTGTGTAGAGATCAGTTCTATAGGCACAGGCAATGCTCCAGAATTAAGTCTTCCTACAAGTAGCTTGGCTTCTTGTGCTTGAAAGTTCCCACTGATCACAGCTTTGCCTCCTGTTATTGCTTCGTTGACTCGTGGAGTTGAAATCGGCTGACCATCTAGAAATATTGCTACAGTCTTGCCAACATTATCTTTTGTAATTTGCTCAAAAAGTTTTGAACCTTCAGAATCGAATTGTAATGATACTACTGGCTCGCCACTGTTTGGATTAAATTCCAAAATTGCTTTGTCCAAATACCGGCCAGTAAGTTCTGTACTTTTGTATTGTGAATTCACATCAAGTTGAATTTGACCATCTACTATTTTTGCCTCTTTTGGGCCATCAGTATTTTCTACTTTAAATTCAAGTAGCGGTGTCTGGCCAATCATTGCAATTGCCTTCTCTGTGTCAGTAACACCAGGTAGGTCTATACTAAGACGCTCTTCTCCAGCATTTGAGAATCCACCATTTTCTACAGTAACAACAGGTTCAGAAACTCCAAATATATTTATTCGGCGTTCTATCACATCACGAAGTGATGCCATAGCGTCATTTACTTCACCTGCCTTGATTTCTTTTACATCGGCTCTGTAGACCAAGTGTGTACCACCGGACAAGTCTAATCCAAGCTTAAATGGCTTGAATGAAACTACCCGAGCTACATCTGTAACCTTGTCTCCTTCTGCTGGTGGGGCTACATTCTCCAATTGTGAAAAATAAACAAATAGTCCTATCGCTACTCCAATTAGTAATATAATTAACGCTGTTATTCGTGTTTTTAACATAATGGGCTTATTTTATAGGCTTTTACCAAAAAAAGCAACTGCGTATCGGCTCTTCATAATATACAGAAAAACAAGGCCCACTATAGCTCCAACGGCAAATCCTCCTATAATATCCAATGGATAATGCACTCCGAGCACCATACGTGACAGGCCTATAAATATAGTACAGACGATCATCAATATGCCCAATTTTCGATTAAGAGCAAATACCACTACCGAGAGTGCGGCAAAGACAGCAGAGTGTGAAGATGGAAAAGAAAATCCAGATTCATAAAAAAGTGGATTCAGTCCGAGTGCTACAAATGGCCTGTCTATGTGAATTATGTATTTTAAAATTTTAGATACTACCCACGCTCCACCAGATGCACCTACAGCCATAAATAAATGTGGAAAGATAAATTTTGAACGAAGAATAATATATACAAAAACTATTCCAAATAAAATATAAATTAATACATTGGAAATAAATAGCGAAATATTTGCAATATTTGGATCCGTTGATAAAGAGAAAAAAATATTGAATACGTTTTGGTTAATTATGTTCATTTTGATTTTTCTTTGCTACTTTTAATACATTGGCAAGTAGTATCGATACAGTCACAGGCCCAACTCCTCCAGGTACAGGTGACACGTAGCTTGCAATCCCCTGCACAGATTCTAAGTCTACATCCCCTACTATTGATCCATTGGATTCCGAAGTTCCGGCATCTACTATAACTGCTCCATCTTTTATTTTTTCTCCTGTGATAAATTTGCCCGCTCCTGTACCAGAGATTATAACATCGGCTTCTTTTATTATTGCCTCTTTGTTTTCTGTACTGCGAGTTACAATTGTAACTTCCAATCCTCTAATTTGCAAAAGGTGTGTTACCGGTTTGCCTACTAGCTGGCCTTGACCAATAACTACAATTTTTTTATTTTTTAGATCGATATCAAGTGAATCGAGAATTTTCATACAAGACAATGCTGTAGGATAACCAATGTCGATAGACTCATTGTAGAAAACATCACTTGCTTTTGATCCCAAGCAATCAACATCCAAGTGGAAATCAATAGCCTCTAAAACTTTTTCTTTATCTAAGTGTATTGGTAATGGTAGTTGGACTATCACACCACACATATTTGGTATATCTTTCAATTTTTGAACTTCTTCTACCAATTTATCAGTCGTTATATCATCAGCAAAATGTGCATTATGGAAATGTATTCCCACGGCTTCAGCCATGCGAGCCTTCATCCTCACATACTGAGCGGACTCTGGGTTTGAGCCTACAAGCACATCACAAAAAACTGGTTGAAAAGGCAAGCTTGCCACCCCCTTTTTCACCTCTTCTAGGATTCCATCTCTAATTTTTCTACCATCGATTATTGTTGTTTGCATTTTTTCTTATACTTATACTTATACTTATACTTTCCACTTATACTAAATCCCCAAGAATTCATTCCGCATATCATCACGATGCGCTACCCTACTATACCCTCGCATTCCCATCAGTATTCCAAGTCCGACAAATTCTGTGACCAAATGTGAACCCCCATAACTCATAAATGGCATTGTAATCCCTGTTACCGGCATTAGGCCTATGTTCATGCCAATGTTGATTATCATATGACTTGCAATATATATAGTTAATCCAATACCAAATAATATTTCAAAATTTGTTGCCCCAAGCATGGCCGTACGTAATATACGCCAAAGTATAAGCCCTATAAGGATGAAAAGCAACACAACACCGGCGAATCCCCACTCCTCAGCAAATGCTGCAAAGACAAAATCCGTTTGATACTCTGGTAAAAATTGGAGTCTTGATTGAGTACCGAACCCAACACCCTTGCCGAAAATTTGGCCTGACCCAACAGCGATTGTGGACTGATACACATTGTATCCACTACCTCGAACATCTGCGAGTGGGTAAACGAAATTTAATACTCGAGCCTTTTGATAAGGGACGAATACAAACATCCACAACATAGCAAATGCTAGAACTCCTAGACCCATAACCATAAATAAATGCTTTTTTGAAATTCCAGAAACAAGTGTCATGCCAAACCAGATAAAGAATATAATCATAGCACTACCGAAATCTGGTTGTAAAAAGACTAGGGTAAAAGGCACAATCGCATATATTGCTGATATAAAAATATGCTTAATGTTACGTATCTCTACGTGTCTGCGAGAAAAGTATTTTGCAAGCACTAGGATCAACACTAGCTTCATCATGTCTGATGGTTGAAAGGAGAAAACTCCAAAGTCAAACCAACTTTTTGCCCCATTGGAAGTGTGCCCTGCAAACAAAACTAAAATAAGTAGAGAAATAAAAAATAAAAAAATTATTACCAGTACATCTGTCCTTCGCAAAAAACGAAAATCAATCAATGAGAAGAGGAAAAAGATCAAAAATGATATCCCAATAAATACAAATTGGTGTGAGAAATATGGTGTAACAGAGGTAAAAGACTTCATTGTAACAAGCCCTGCAAACAGTACGGGAATAAGAAACAACACAAGAAGCCAGTCAATTTGTAAGAACCTCGATTTCATATTTAAAATTGAAGTAAAAATGGATTAATCTGAGGTAGAATGTCTTTAACTGCTGGTGTTTTTGCGAAAAGTACGGGCCAGGTAAAAATAATCGGGGATGATTGATTCTTCTCTAGATTATCTAAATGTGTCTTGCTTACACCAATTGCATTGTGATCCTCGTCGTACAAAATTGTGATCACATCAAATGCTGGTGCATAGAATATAGAGTCATTATATATTCGTGCTTGCAAACGTGGGGCGCCAGACTCCTCGGAATAAATAATACGATCAATACGAAGTGGGATCTTGCTTGTTATTGATTCCTTCTTTATATAATTGTATGAGCCAGTAAACATAAATGTGGCATTCTTCGGAATATTCTTGCCAGCATCGAAATGAGATTCAAAAATTGCGTATCTTTGGTTTGGTGGTATATAAGTATGACCTTCTCGGCGACCGATATACTTGCCCTCAGTATCGTACACACGGAATTCGTAATTTATATCTTGAATTCCTGCATTGATATTCTGGTTCTCTATATATGCTACTAGGTTATAGTTTGACCCAGTCACAGGGAAAACTCTACTCCACAAAACAATAGGGTCAGAAACTTGTGCGGGACAGAACCTCATACAAGACCCACCACAATCGACTCCCATTTCTGTACCATTCTGCTTGCCATCAGAGCATGTTGGAGCCTTGAAGATCAATGGATAAAGGAAAAATGCGAGTACACCGCATATAAAAATAAGCAGTCCAGAAGAATAATAAAATTGTCGCCTCCCCGCCCATGACATATAAGTAAAGTATAACAAAAAATCACACTTTTATAAAGTGTGATTTTTTGTTTAGTTGAATTCTTTGTTCTGGCGATAGCTTACTTTTCCCACGAATGAGTATCATTAGCGCAGGTGAGCTTAACTTCCGAGTTCGGAATGT
>JAUPVQ010000004.1 GCA_030916965.1 Patescibacteria group bacterium | reverse complement strand
GGGACAGAGCCTAACGCTTCTGCTATTTCAATTGCACGGATTAAACGCACAGGGTTATCTTTGTCGATTGTTTCGGCGCGATTTTTATCGAGCTTTTTTAATATCTTGAATAGTTCCTCTTTTGATTTATTTTCTAATTCTTTTCGGAGTAGTTTGTTTGGTGGAACTTCGGGAAATATTTGGCCAGATACAATTGCATCAATATAGAATCCTGTGCCACCGCATAATATTGGTACTTTGCTGTTCTTGGATATTTCCGAGATCTTCTTCTCGGTAATTTTTTTGTAATCAGATACAGTAAAAGTCTTTTTAGGGTTGGCGACATCTAGTAGGTGATGGGGAATACCACGCATTTCCTTTTTGGTAATTTTGCCTGTTCCGAGATCGAGCCCTTTGTATACTTGGCGCGAGTCTGCGGAAATAATCTCACCTCCAATTTCCTTTGCCATTTGTACTGCAAAGTCGCTCTTGCCAGTAGAGGTTTGGCCCAAGATTACAATGATTTTTGGTTTATTGTTTTGCATATGAATATTCGCATAATAACATCTTTTTTGTTATAATTGTAGGATGTCAATCAAATCATTTTTAATCAAAAAGACTCTTCAAATGAAGGGTATGTCAAAAGAACAAGCCGAGAAGATCGCTCAAGAGATGAGTGATAATCCAGAAATTGCAGAGAGCTTGAAAGCCTTGGATGGAAATAAGGAGGTAAAAGCGTTGTTTGAGAAAGCCCAAAAAGAACTTGAAGAAAAGAAGAAGGCTGGCATGGATGAACAGCTTGCAATGGTGCTTATAATGGGTAAATACAAATCCGAGATTACCAAGCATCGTCATGAGCTTGAGCCATTGATGAGATTAATGCAAAGATAATCTATATTTTCTAAATATGAAAAAATATTCGTGGACAGATCCAAATACCTTTCATCCTAGCTACGAAAATCATAAAACTGGATATCTACTTCTTGCCTTTTCTCATGTATTCAACTTGATACCCATGTACTTTGCTATTGTAGAAGGGTTCCCTATGTGGTTTGTGCTCGTATTGGTTTTCCAAATGGTATTCTCTTTGTTCTACCACCTATTTTTTACAAACAAGAGACTTCGATTTGCTGACTGGCTATTTTCGCTTATTTTAATTTTCTCCAATGTGATTATACTTCTAAGTGCTCATAGCGAATTCTTTATGTATAAAATAATACTTCTAATGATGCTTATTTTGCTTGCAATAAGGCCACTTACTAAATTCAAAAATTACGCTCTCAACCATACAATCTGGCATTTCATCGCATCGCTTATTACAAGAGTTGTTTTGATGTAGAATTTTTTTGTTGTAAATGTCATACCTTCATTACAAAATGAATTTGATTAGGGTATCTTAAAAATATAGTGGTATTATATTAATATAATGATTACATTAAATTTTATTGGGCTTTTTATTATGATTGCTGGGTTTATTATCGGCCTTGGAGCTGTTACAGTTATTGATATTCACGGATTCCTAGGACGCAAATCAAGCTATTGGACCGAGGCCACAATTCGCACACACAAAGTGACCAAGCCTATGATATGGGTGGGTATGGTACTCGCAATTATTGGTGGGTTTATTTTTTACCGTAATGTGCCCTTAGCTTCCGTGCCGTTGTATCATGCAATTATGGCGCTCGTTTTGATTTTGAATGGAATCTTCTTGTCATTTCATGTTAGTCCCTTTTTGTTAAAAAGAGAAAGTGAAGACCGATCGGGTGAATTGTTGCCACAAACATTGCAAAATAAAATTATTGTTAGTTTGATAATTTCCGACATTGGCTGGTGGGGTGGCTTGGCTATGCTTGTGTATTATGTTCTCAATAAATAATTTATATGCCAAAAAAGTTGAAAATTGAAAAAAATCCAGAAATAATCTTCAAACCCCTATTAACACCAAAAGAGATGCTAAGGCTTGGGGTATTTGGCGGTTACTATTTCGAAGTTAAAACAAAAGATGTACCACAAGAAATAATAAAACTAGCGAATAGCTCAAAGACTAAAAAGAAAGATCCTAAATTAAATTATTTTAATGTTAGTGCAAGTCAGTCACTCTCGGTGTGGCAAAAAAATGGATGGATAAACAAGGTTGATCCAAATGGCTGGTTTGAGTGGTATATAAAATATTTTTATGGCAGAAGATTGCCAAAAGAAGATGAAAGGCAAATTAAGCGGTGGTACAAAATGCGCCGGCATGTAACACAGGTGAAGAATAATTGCCGAGCCGGAGACACTTTTTGCCGACCAAGGCAAAGACAAGCCTTACTACATTGGGCCTATGATTCAAGAAATATTTAATAAAATAATTTATCAGATATATTAAAATTTATCGAAGAGGAATAATATGATTAAAAAAGCTTATTTAGCGGGAGGGTGCTTCTGGGGACTTGAGGAGCTGATGCGAAATCAGGCTGGTGTTATAAATATTGTGGCAGGGTACACAGGCGGGCAAAATGACAACCCTACATACGAGAATCATGCTGGGCATGCCGAAGCACTCGAGATAGAGTATGACGATACAAAAACGAGCTTTTGGAAGCTGCTCGACTTCTTCTTTCAAATACATAACCCTACAACATTGAATCAGCAGGGTAATGATAGGGGTACTTCGTATAGGAGTGCAATTTTCTATCAAGATGAAAGTGAATTAAAACAAGCCCAAGACTTTATCAAAATAGTAGATGACTCTAAGCGTTGGGATTCACCTGTGGTGACAACCCTCGAACAATTTACAAAATTCTGGAAAGCGGAAGAGTATCATCAAGATTATCTACAAAAAAATCCAAACGGCTACACCTGCCACGCAATATACTTCGATTCGTATTTAAAATAAAACTGTAAATGACAAAAAGCCCCAAGTAAGTCCAAAATGTATATCTCATTGTGCGTAATATGAGTATAGCAGGCTCAAATTGCAGTCTAACTTTACTTTTAATGAATTTTAGGAGTATACTTGTAAAGTCTTAGATGCTATGACAGATTCAAATCCTTGAACCATAATCATTTTATTAAAGTCTAGATTTTCAAAAGTATTAAAATTAATAAACAATAAATTATTTATGAATTACACCTGCCCATATTGCGGTCATCATTCAACTATTGTCGTTTCAGATATGCGTGACCATTGGTCACATGTCTACATGAATCAAACAGAAAAAGGTGAAATTGGTTTCGGTATTTTAACTATTCGTTGTGTAAATAAGGAGTGCAATAAACTTTTTCTCAAAGTTAGACTTACTAAATCTTTAATGAGACAAGGTAATCACACAGAAGGATATAAAATTCAAGAATGGCAATTACTTCCAGAATCCTCCGCAAAAGTTTTACCTGAATATGTTCCAAAAGTAATTCAGGATGACTATTATGAAGCATGTCGAATTCGTGATCTTAGTCCTAAAGCTTCAGCAACTTTAGCTCGAAGATGCCTTCAAGGAATGATTCGTGATTTTTTTGGTATAAGTAAGAGTAAGCTTAAGGATGAAATTGATGCAATTGAAGAAATGGTAGGCCCTGATACTTTTGCTGCGATAGATGCTGTTAGAAGTGTCGGAAACATAGGGGCCCACATGGAAAAAGATATCGATTTGATTATTGATGTTGAACCAGGCGAAGCCCAGTTGTTAATTGAATTGATCGAACAATTGATTGAAGATTGGTATACAACTAGAAAATCTAAACAAGACAGGCTTTCAAAAATTACGGAATTAGCTAAAGCAAAGAAAGAACAAAAACAGGAAGGAAAACAAGAATAATAAGGGTTTAGTAAGGACTATTATTGCTGTTCTGAGATATAGTTTATAGATTTCATTTATTAGTATAGGAAAAAAATATGACACGAGGACAATACAAAGAAAAATTTGGAACCTGTACGCATAAATGGACGCTCCATATGGATGCAGATAGTGCTAATAGAGATAGCAACTCTCTTTTTATATGCGACAATTGTAGAACAATAGTTACTATGCTTGAGAGGAATTCTCTAGACTCCTTGAGATTTCAAGAAAAAGCCATGGAAGAAAGTTTAATATCCCAGAAAGAATCTCAAAAAATTCAAGAAAAAAGCATAAGTATATCTGCTTGGATTGCTACAATATCAATAATAGTTGCTGTGATTGTATTTCTGTTTGGTGATGGAATTTTGAAATAATTGATTATAAATGAAATCAACTAGTTAGTACGGTCTTAAATAGCTAGTAGCATATTTTAAAAATATCTAAATTATATTTAACTTAGTAAGTATTACTAAGTTCATTACAGATATCTATATTTGTTTTTAAGTTGGAATAATCCTTTAATATTTCTTGGTCGATAGTACTCATACATATTTTAAATATCTCTAGTCGCTTGGCCTCTTTGTTGTTTTGATTATTACTCCAAAATAACAAAAATATTAATCCAACTAATCCAATTATTTTTATAGGTTCACTCATTTTTTATTTAGGTTATTAATAATACTCTAATAGTACAACTATTTAGATAAAAGGCAAGGGAGAGTTAGGACTGTCCTATCTGGCATAGAACTTACAATCTTTCAAAAAAGCCCCATTTCTGATATATTAACCCTATGTCATTATCTATAGGAATTGTTGGCCTCCCGAACGTTGGTAAATCGACGCTTTTTAATGCTCTTACAAAGAAGGGTGTGCCAGCAGAGAATTATCCTTTTTGTACAATTGACCCATCTGTGGGTATTGTTGCTGTGCCGGATGATCGCTTGTACAAGCTTGCGGACTTTTCACAGACCAAGCGTACAATACCAGCAGCGGTTGAATTCGTAGATATTGCAGGGCTTGTAGAGGGTGCGAGCAAAGGCGAAGGCTTAGGTAATAAATTCCTAGCCAACATCCGCGAGACAGATGCGATACTGCATATGGTACGCCTTTTCCCACTTACTGGTGGCGACAAGGAGATAGCGCACGTATACGGCAATGTAGACCCAATGCGAGATATTGGTGTAATCAATCTCGAGCTTGTCTTGGCAGATTTCGAGACTGTGACCAAGCGTTTGAGTAATATTCAAAAAGATACAAAGAAGGGGGACAAAGATGCACTTTTCGAAGAAGAAATATTGAAGAGAATTGAACAAGTACTCGAGGAAGGCAAATTGGCTAATAGTTTGGAATTTACCGAAGAGGAAAGTAAAAAGGTGAAGCAATTGAATCTGCTAACAAGCAAGCCGATGATTTATGGATTGAATAAAAAAGGTGGGGTCAAGAATCTGGATGAAGCCAATCCTGTATATTTCAAAGAGATGACCGATGAGATTCTAGCAGGTGGATCGCAATTTATTCTAATAGATGCAAAGATCGAAGATGAGTTGAAAGATTTCGAAGGCGAGGAGAAGGAGACTTTCCGCAAAGAATTGGGAGGAGAGCACGATGGTATCAACGACTTGATTGGTGGGTGCTACAAATTGCTCGGACTTGATACATATTTCACAACAGGAGTAGAGGAGACAAGGGCTTGGACTATCAAGCATGGTAGTACTGCGCCTGTAGCTGGGATGGCGATTCATACTGATTTCAAAGACAAATTTATTCGTGCAGAAATAGTATTCTGGAAGGATCTATTGGATGCTGGTAGTTACGGCGAGGCAAGAGCGAAAGGCAAGGTAAGAACAGAAGGCAAAGAATATATAGTAAAAGATGGGGATGTAATTGAGTTCAAGATTTAACATGATTGATTACAAAATTATAGAATTGAATAATGAAAATATTGATTCGATAAAAGAATTAGTGGATGAATCTGTGGCGGGTGGAATTAAATTTGAACAACGAATGTGGGATGAGTGGCAAAGTGGGCAAAATCGTTTTACCAAAAATGGCGAAAAATTGATAGGGCTTTTCCATGAAGGGGAATGTTTCGCAGTCGGGGGTATACAGGTAAATCCATATATAGAGGAGAATGATGGATCTATCGGTCGTGTCCGGAACATTTATGTGAAAGAAAGTTTCCGCAAACAAGGCTTCGCAAAAATTATTTTGGATTTGTTGGTGTCGCATGGCAAAAATTATTTCAAAACAATAGGATTATCAACTACAAACCCTATCGCATCTCATATGTACGAAGAGTATGGGTTCAAAAAAAATGGTGAAGAAAAAAATGGCCGCCAAGAGTATATTTTGAATTAGTAATTTAGGAATTTAGTTGATTAGCACAATATGCTTGACAGGTGTACAATCGATCTATGCTTATAAGACTAATTTTCGGGATAATATTGATAGTGATTGTTATTAGGTTTTTCTTTTAATAATTTAACGTTACAAAGTAATTATTAGACATAGTATTAACACTGTTATTTATTATGCTAATATATCTGTATGAATCTATTAGATCAAAAATGTGTGCCGTGTGAAGGTGGAGTAGATCCTATGACAAAATTGGATGCTATTTCTATGCGGGATTTCCATGTTGCTGACTGGGTGATAGATGAGGAAGGGAAGCATATCTCTAAAAAGTTTACTTTCAAAAATTTCAAAGAAGCACTAGAATTTGTAAACAAAGTCGGTGCGATTGCCGAGAGTGAAGGTCATCATCCAGATATTGAGCTCGGCTGGGGGAAAGTGAACATCACTCTGACCACTCACGCAATTGGTGGATTATCCCAAAATGATTTTATAGTAGCTGCGAAAATTAATGATATCAAATAATTGGCAAAAAGCTGAAAAGGTATTAAATGATGGGGGAGTAATTGTTGCTCCTACTGATACTTTGTATGGAATTCTAACTAGAGCATTGGACAAAAAGGCGGTGGAGAGGATATACAAGATAAAAGGACGAGATGCAACCAAACCTTTTATAATACTCGTTACAAAAATTGATGATTTAAAAAAGTTCGGTATCACTGCTGATTCAAATGTATTTGTTCCAAAAGTTAGTGTTATTGTTGCTTGCAGTAATAAAAAATTGACATATCTACACAGGGGTAAAAATAGTCTGGCATTCCGAATGATTGGTAAGCGTAATAAGAATCTTTATAATCTAATTATGAAAACTGGGCCACTGGTAGCACCAAGCGCCAATCCTCAAGGATTGAGTCCATCAAAAACTATAACTGAGGCAAAAAAATATTTCGAAAGTAAAATTGATTTGTATATAAATGGGGGTACAAGAAATTCTAAGCCGAGTACTATAATTTCATTAATTGGAGGAAAAATTAAAATATTACGAAAATAAAATAATCCCCGTTTGGGGATTATTTTTGAGATTTCTTTAATTCGTTGATTTCTTTTATGAGTTCTGCGAGGGTGCTCTCGATACGAGTCATCATTAAGTTGTCGCACTTGATGTCTTTCATATCCTCCTCGTCTTCTTCCTGAATTTCCTCGACATCTTCCTGAATTTCTTCCACATCTTTTTCGATACCCTCGACATCTTCTTGAATCTCTTCGACATCTTCTTGAATCTCTTCCACGTCCTCTTGAATCTCCTCGACGTCACGAGCGACAGCATGCAATTTGCGAGCTTGGCGATTAACACTCATTTGAATAAATATTGAAAGGTAGATTGCTTCGAGGGATACGATTGTAGTGACAACCAAGAGAATTTTGTCTAGTTCAAATCCCCAGAAGTACATTACAAAAGAAAGTGCAAATAATGCAGTATGAATAAGAAGCGAGCTTGTAGAGCCGATCCAATATGTAGCTTTGATTGCAGTTCGCTCAATGCCGTCCATAGATTTTGTTCGAATTTGCTTTATCATAATAGGTTTTATTATACACTATTTCTGTGTTATAATCCAGCATATGGATACAAATAATATTACAAAAACTTCTAAATTTGTTCGAGTGTCAATCGTAGTTGCTATCGTTATTGTTATGAATATGTTTTTTAATTATGGAGTATCTCTTGTTTACAACCAACCAGAATACGACCAGTTTATAAAACCTGCACAAGTAGTAGAACTTATTAAGACAAAGGAGGAATGTTTAAGTATTGGTGGCCAATGGAATTCAAATGTATATCCTGAAAAATTGTCTGAAACAAAAGC
>JAUPVQ010000021.1 GCA_030916965.1 Patescibacteria group bacterium | reverse complement strand
GTACTTTTGAGAGCTTCTCTACTCCATGTTTTGTCTTTCCGAAAATCAAAACTTTTGTAAGTCCTGGTTGATTGAGTAGATCATGTAATACATCAATCTTCTCTTCACCACGGCGCAAATGTATAACATCTTGGTCAATATTTTTTGAAGTATCGCGAGTCTTTACTGAAATACGTACAGGATTGTTTAGGAAGTCATTGATCAATTTCTCAATTGCTGGTGATAGTGTCGCAGAGAAAAATAGTGTATGACGAACTTTTGGCATACCAGCCATTATAAAGCGCATATCATCGATGAATCCCATATCTAGCATTTGATCCGCTTCGTCGAGAACTATAGATTGGAAGGCTGCTAGATTAATCATCTTGCGAGCTATCAAATCTTTAAGTCGTCCTGGAGTACCAATGATAAAATTATTCTTATATTTCAGTTGGGAAATTTGTTTGCCAATTGGCGCACCTCCTACGCAACAAACTGAGAATATTTTTAAATTCTTTGTGAATCCTCGTAGCTCATCTTCGATTTGGATTGCAAGCTCGCGTGTTGGTACGATTATGATTGCTTGTTCATTTGGGTTCTTGATCACTTTGTTTATAAGTGGAATAAGGAATGCTGCTGTCTTGCCAGTACCTGTGTTGGCAATACCAACAATGTCGCGCCCTTCCAATACTTTAGGAATTGCCTCGTCTTGAATTGGTGTTGGAGTAACATAACCTTTACCTACGATTGCCTCTTTTAATTTTGGCTCAATTGCGAAATCAATAAATTGGTGTCTTGGCTGGAAGACTTCCTCCACTTCGACAGAGACAACTTTGTTGATAAATCGTGAAGCGTCAATTCGCTCTCCTCGGCCCTTGCCACGACCACCACCAGATGATGATCCACCACGATTACGATTACGGCCTCCAAAAGCATTACCACCAGATGATGGACGCTTTGAATAAGATGAACCACCTCCGCGGTAAGAAGATGAGGAAGAAGAACTTCCGCCACCTCCGTATGAACGACTTGGTACACTTGAGTGAGATGAGGAATGACTAGATGGACGACTTGATGTTCCACCTCTTAAACTACTACCATATGATGGTCGTGAGGCAGACTTCCTGTCTGAAAATGCAGGCTTAGAAAAACTACCAGCAGATGCAGGTGAACGACGACTCATTGGGCGACTTGAACTCGCTCCTGTCCGAGGACTAGGAGACTTTGAATAATTTGAAGAGGATTGCGGTTTTCGCATACCTCTCGATGTATTTGTGTTTTGCATATACTTTAAAATAAGGGCTATGCCCTTTTATATAACTCACAGTCTTATAATAAAAGTGACTGGATGATCTATGAGTTATTTAAAGCTTGTATGCTCTTGTGCGCCACTATATTGCGCGAACCCAATTAGATTTAGTTATGCATATATGATAGCAGAAATTCCCTCCCCTGTCAAATCTTATTGAGAAGTATGTATATAATGCTATAATATAAGCATGACAAATTTAGTACAAGCAGATGTATTTTTCTTTATTTCTTCTGTTGGATTTATTATCTTTGGAATTTTATTTATTGTTTTACTTTTCAAGATAATCAAGATTGCTGATACCCTTTCTCGAATAACAAAGAAAGTGGAGAATGGTATCGATACAATTGGTGATACGACAAAGGAAGTTATCGAAGATATGAAGGATAGTTTATTATTTAGATTTTTGTTCAAGGGTCGAAAAAAGAAAACAAAAAAGGTTAAGCAAGATTAATAAGTACTCGTCTAAAACGAGTTAATAAAATAAATATATGGTAAAAAAAATAACAAAAAAAGGTGGTTCAAACGTAGGTAAAGCAATCGGTGTAGGAGTAGGAATAGCAGCATTGTCTGCTGCAGCATATTTGCTAATGGGTCCAGACGGCAAGAAGAATCGTAAGGCTGTAAAAGCTTGGACAGTAAAGATGAAGGCAGAGGTAGCAGAGAAAATGGAAAATATGAAAGAAGTCACAGGTCCAATGTATGAGAAAATTGTGGCTCAAGTTGCAGACAAATATAAGAAAGTAAAGAATATTGATGCAAAAGATGTTGAGGCTGAGATAAATTCTCTAAAGAAGCACTGGAAGGATATGTCCAAGCCAGTTGTGAAAAAAGTTAAGAAAGCTTTGAAATAAAAGTTTTCTAAAATAAAAAATCTTACAGGTCTTGCCTGTAAGATTTTTTATTTGTCTAAATCGAGAGTATCATCTATTCTTATTTGAGCGAGGAACTCTGGCACGTGGGAAACTATTACCATTGCGCCTTTGTATTCATCAAGTGCTTTTGCAATTACAGGGAGATGACGAAAGTTGATGTGGTTGGTCGGCTCATCGAGGAAAAGTAGTCCTGGTTTTTCTAACACTAACCTCGCAAATGCCACCAACCCCTTTTGTCCTTCTGAAAGACTGCCAATCTTTGTATATATCATATCGCCTGTGATCAGGAAGCTCGCTGCCACAGCGCGCATATGTTGCTCGTCTAACTTCAATCCTCCAATCTCCATACCTTCTGCAAGTGATTTATACACTGTGTCTTCGAAATTCAATGTCGAGAAATCTTGCCTATAGTACCCAACTCGTACTCCCTCTTTTATTTTTGCTCCCTCGGCAGTAGCACGCGCAAGATGCTCTAGAAGAGTACTCTTGCCTATTCCATTTGGTCCTTTGAGCAATAGGTGCTGATTCTTTTTTAATTTTACATTGGCTTTTATTTTTTTGACTTTATGATTCTTCATAATCGTCAATTCTGTAATCGTTAAGAGATCCCCTATTTGGTCAGGCTGTGCAGGAATCGTAAAAGCTCTGATAGTTTTATCTTCTTTTCTAACATCCACCTTCTCCTCTTCCATTTCCTCTGCGAGTTCTCGCATTCTTTTTGCCACCAATCTGAGTCGCCCTCCCTTATGAGCGAATTCATTTGATTTGTCTTTCTTGGCCTGAATATTTTTCTCGAGCTGGGCATTCTTCATCTGCTCTTTCTCAACACGAGCCTTGATCTCTTTTACAACATTGAAATAGTTGCCAGTATATTGCTCCACCTTTCTTGTGTAAATATCCAAGTAAAGAACTCCTTCTGTAAAAGCATTTAGGAATTCTGCATCGTGAGAAATTACAACCACTGTCTTTTTGTAATCAACTAGGAATTTGGTTAGATGGTCGATACCAGCATGGTCAAGATTATTGGTAGGCTCATCTAGCAATAGAATGTCTGGATTCTGAATAAGTGCAGATGCCAAGAGTAGGCGCGCTTGTTGACCGCCGGAAAAAGTTTTCATTATTCTATCGTGCACTTTTTCATGCCCCCTTAAGTGTACAACTTCCAATACTTCATCAATTTTGACATCAATATCATAAACTTTTTTATCGAAACATTTTTGGAAAAATTCTCTTACTGTTAATTCAAGCTCTGGGCGCGGTATAACTTGGCGTGATATTGCAATACTTGCACGGTCTGATATATAAATGTCTCCATCTTCTGGCTTGTGCAAACCTGTAATAAGCCCAAAGAGTGTACTCTTACCTGCCCCATTTTGCCCCATGATAGTCATCTTGGCACCACGTCGAATACCAAAGCTAACCTCTTGCAAGATCGGCTTGTTGACACCATATTCAAATGACACGTTATCGAATCTAACGATAACTCCGTTATTTCCCGCCATAGTCTATATAGATTACACTATTTTCTATTATTTTCCTAAATTTGCGTTAGCATTATTGCGAGCGTTTTCTACCAAGATATTTTGTGCTGTCGCAACATCTTCCATGTTTGCTGCCCATGCTTTAAGTGCTGGATACTGGATTGCACGCCCGTATGAGAATGATAGTGCCCATGGAAGCTCTGGATTCATCTTGTGCATCATGCGCAAATTGTCACATGCTTGCTGTTCTGTCTGCCCTCCAGAAAGGAACACTATACCTCCGATATCGCTTGGTACATTTTCTTTCAAACATTTAACTGTCATTTCTGCAATTTGCTCAGTTGTCGCTTGCACTGGACAAGTATTACCTGAAATCACCATACTAGTCTTGAGGATTAATCCGGGAATAAAAATATTCTGTTCTTTTAATGTCTTAAATAGATTAGATAGAGTTTTTGATGTCACAGTATATGAATCTTCAATTGTGTGGGACCCGTCCATTATTACTTCAGGCTCAACTATAGGTACAATATTATTTTCTTGAGCTATTTGTGCATATTGAGATAATGATTTCGAATTGATATCCAGACATTCATTACTTGGCAAACCTTTCTCCATGTCGATATTAATAACTGCACGCCATTTTGCAAAACTTGCACCCATGTTTTTGTATTCAACGAGTCTATTGTTTAATCCTTCTAACCCCTCTGTAAATTTTTCACCATCATGATTTGGTATGTCTTTTGTTCCAGAATCAACTTTAATTCCAATTGACATGCCTTTTTGCTTAAAAATTTCCGTAAAAGGGATACCAGTTGCAGTACTTTGACGAATTGTCTCATCAAACAAGATCATGCCACTTATAGATTCTTCAATTCCTGGTGCAGTAATCAATAATTCACGGTATTTTCTTCTGTTCTCTTCTGTTGTTGGTATACCCAAATTTTCAAATCTTTTATTACAAGTTGGCATACTCTCATCTATTGCCAATATTCCCTTTGGTAATGCTACCAACTTCTTCGCTTCTGTACTCAAAAATTGTGTATCCATAATATATCTTATGTGCTAAATAATATGTTTATAGTATAATACATCTATGTACAAAAGAGAAGAAACAGAAAAAATAGTGGAAATAATCAAGCAAGCTGGCAAAATAGCTATGGTGTATTTCACCCAATTAAAAGACCACCACATTTCTACTAAAGGAGATGGGTCCCTACTGACAATAGCTGACACAGAAGTTGACCAATATTTAAGATCAAGTCTTGAGGAAGCATTTCCTGATTATAGTGTGCTCAGCGAAGAAAGCAAAAATGAAAAAACAACAGAAGGAGTATTTATCATAGACCCAATTGATGGGACAGGTAATTTTGCAAGCGGGAGTTCAAACTTTGCTATTTCGATTGGATTGGTAATAAACGGTAAGCCCGAAGTAGGTCTAGTGTTTGCCCCTGCTGTAAACACATTATATGTAGGCGAGATAAATGGTCATGCATTTTGTAATGACCAAATCATAACGGTCACAAACAAGGACTCATTAGATAATATCAAAATATTTTTACATACAGGACGTAGTCCAGAAACACTTGAGAGGCATAGTAAAATTATGGCATTCTTAGAGCCACACAATGCAATTGTTGAAAAAGATTTTTCATGTGCTTCATTAGACTTATGTAAAGTTGCAGATGGGTCATATGATGCATTCGTACATCGGGGTCTCGATGCATGGGACATTGCAGGTGCTATTGCAATATTACAGTCAGCAGGTGGCACAGTATCTCACTTTGACGGAAGTGAGAAAGATTTATTTAAGAAAAACATTGTTGGTACCAGCCCCCTACTAAAAGATCAACTTATTGCAATTACAAAAAATTGCTAGATTTTAGTTAAGAAAGCTTTGATTCTTTGCATTCCTTCTATAATCATTTCTTGTGTAGAGACGTAAGAGAACCTTACAAAGTCTTCACCAAAATGTCCAAAAACAGTACCTGGTAATATAAGTACATGGGCTTCCTTCATAATTCTGTCGCACAATTCTTCGGCTGTGATATTTAATTTATTTAAAATTTCTCTTACATTTACCATCAAGTAAAAAGCTCCTTTGGGTGCAACACATTTCATCCCAGGAACTTCATTTACCAACTTCACAAGTAAGTCTCGACGATTCTTGTACTCGGCAAGCATCATTTCTACATCAGCTTGTGGTCCGCTCACAGCTTCGAGTGCTGCATATTGCGCACTTGCATTGACGCATGATGTATCGTTACAAGCCAACTGCTCGATCGCCTTCATCATTTCTTTATTCTTGCTTACTCCCCAACCTACTCTATATCCAGTCATTGCATAAGTCTTGGAACATCCATTTAGTATAACTGTACGTTCAGCCATTCCAGGGAATGATGCGAGCGACACATGTTCGCCTTCGTGTACCATCTCGTTGTAAATTTCATCGGAGAGTACCCACAAATCATTTTTAATTGCTACTTCAGCTATTTGACCTAATAGTTCTTTTGAGAATACTCCGCCAGTTGGATTCTGAGGTGAATTTATAATTAGAAGTTTTGTTTTTGGGGTTATGCTTTTTTCTAATTCTTCTATTTTGAAATTAAAATCATTCTCTTCTGTTAATTTAATCGGTACAACTTTGCCTCCTAGGTATTCTGTAACAGATCCATAAATTGGGAAACATGGGTTAGGCACAATCACTTCATCACCCTCATCAACAAGAGCGTTAATCATGTAGAAAATTATCGGCTTTGCCCCAGAAGTAATCACCACGTCTTCGAATGTGTAATCATTGGGTGCATATTTATTTGTAGATTTAGCAACTGCCTCGCGAAGAATTTGAATACCGGCTGTTGGCGTATAGTGAGTTTGGTTATCATTTATTGCCTTGATTGCAGCATCATTTATATTCCTAGGTGTATCAAAGCCAGGCTCACCAATTTGTAAATAAATTAGTTTCTTGCCGGCAGGTGCCAATACTTCCGCTTCGAATTTCTTTGCTTTTCCGATCACTGAAAATGCATTCTCTGTGCCAAGTCTCGGCATTCTGTTTGAAAAATTTTTCATATTATTATCCTTGAGACTTTTTTGGTAAGAAGTAATACAAAGGTGGAATCATCAAAAGAAAGTATGCAATCGGAACATAATTAAATGCTGCAACTGTTGCACAAGTATATAGGATTGGGCCTATTAAACTACGCTTTATTAGTTTACTACTCAAAGATACATTATGATTGATTTTTTTATGTATCCATAAATGGGTAATAGAGAAGCTAAGTGATGTACACAACATAATAAAGCCGTATGTTGTCACACTTACAAAATTGTATGGGTTCTCTGCAATAGCACGAGTAGCAAATGGGATCAAAGCCAGAAACATGAGGAATACCATGTTGGCCCAAATAATCTTCCTACTTAAATTGTCTATGTGCTCCGTCATCTGGTGATGATTAACCCACAAGATTGCTATTGTAACGAAACTAAGAATAAAAGTAAGTAACGTCGGTAATAAATCCAGAAGCTGAAAAAAAGAATTCTGAAGATCATTTGCAGAAAGCACAGGCGCCTTTAATTCAAAGGCAAGCAGAGTAATTGCGATGGCAATAACTCCATCAGAAAATTGTTCAAGTCGGTGTCTTTTTATATTATGCATACGTATATAATATCATATTTTTAAAAGTTTTTTAACCTCTTTTGCAAGGTGTGGATTCCACATAGCGCCAGTTGCGCTCATTACCACGTCTGCCCCGATATTTCTGTATTCTAAATAATCCGAAGGAGTAGTTACCCCACCGACACCAATTATTGTAAACTTATATCCAAATTCTGCCCTTAAATCACTTAACCTTTTGACCATTTCCAACCCTGCCCATTTGATAGAGTGACCACAGACACCACTACGCAATCGTCCCTCGCCAGGAAGAGCCTGATTGCCCTTTATATCACGGACCTCGGCCGCAATAGTATTGATAGTAGAAATCCCGTCAACAATTGATCCAACTTCTTTTACAAAATTTCGAAACATCTGTTCATCTTTGTAATAAGCAACCTTTACAATCAAAGGGGTATTCCCTATCTCGCTCTTGATTGCTTGAGCTATCAAGGAGCTACGCTCAACATCAAAACAAAGCAAATTATTTGTTCCCTCATTTGGGCAAGAGAAATTCACTTCCATTACTTTGACCCCTATTTCTTTGAGCATACGAGCACAAATTATATAATCATTTATATATTCTTCTACACTTCCACCTTCTTTTTTAGTACCTTGAAATGCTCCGATTACAATCTGACCTTTACGCACATTTGCTAAAATATTTTTCAAATCAGCCTGCCAAAAAGTTGGTGCTTGCGATGGCACACCAAAAGAATTGGTAATTGAAAGTGGTTCATGATAATTATTATCTGCAATCAGACCCTTGTCTGCAATTTCTAATGTTAAATCTCCTTCTACATTTACAGACAAAACATTAGGGTGTGGATGGCATGGGTACTCGGAACTTCGTACTGTTTTGTAGGTCGCAATGTCGAAACCCTTATCGAGCGCCCCTTGGACAAATTTGCCATTTATAAGTGGTCCTGCTGGGATACCAAATGGTGAGTAGACTTTGTATCCAAAGAAATCATATTGTGGCTCGCCCTCATCTGTCGCTACTTCCCCATCAGCAAAAGCCCCAAATGGACCCTTTTCAAAATTGTGATCATAGCTTATTTCTGGGTTGTAAAATGGCTCATATAACATATTGGTCTTTGCATTATAGCAATATAATACAATTTAGTAAAAAAAAGGTTTTGTGATAAAGTAAAAAGAAAATATCCTTATGAAGATAATTATCAATGAGGAAGACCTCACCCAAAATTTTCACAAATACAGGAAACTTTTTGTAATCAATGCATATAAGCTTACAAATAACCCTGATGATGCGGAGGACTTAGTTCAAGAAGCCTATATAAGAGCAATTACGAATTTTCGTAAAAGTGGCTTTAAAAACACAAGCTTTATCTCATGGATAAATACTATAATTAGGAATTTATTTATCGATAGTAACCGAAAAAAGAAGCATCTCAACCTTCAATACATGGACGATCTGATTATCCCAGATATCTATGATGAAACAAGAAATGCTGAGGAGAAACTTGCTGCAGAGGATTACAAGAAAATTATCCAAACTGCAATATCAAGGCTTTCTACGGAACAGCAACGCGTCGTATATTTTAGACATTTTGAAAACCTTACCTTTCCTATAATATCAGGAATAACAAACGACAAAATGGGCACTGAAATATGTAGGATGAGGAGTGCACTTATAAATTTGCGTAAATTAACCCAAAAGGTAATTTATTAAAATTTTAAAAATAGTTGAGCCCTGGCAATGTCAGGGCTTAATTTTTATTTAAATAAATAAACCTACTCGACTGCTGCCCGACAGGGAATTTCGATCCTTACAGGATCAGTACACCACGCTACGCTTGCTGCCCGACAGGGATTCGAACCCCAATTAACGGTTCCAGAAACCGCTGTCCTACCATTAGACGATCAGGCAATATTACTACTATATTTTACTTCAAATTTGATTGCTTTCCTAAACATTACGATCAGGCAATATAATACTAAACTCTAATTAATTTGATTGCTTTCCTAAACATTACGATCAGGCAATATAGAAATTATTAATTAACTACCTACTAGAATACCATAAAATCAGCAAAACACAATTTGAAAGATTGGATTTTTGTAGTATTATAGAAATATGAATGATCAAAATATTGTAGAAAATAAGAGGAAAAGAGTAACTTTGCAAGAGATAAAAGATGGTTGTATCAAGCTAAATGGTGACGATGGCACAGAAGCAGAAGTATGTATGGTCCAAGAGGAACTACGACAAGGTATTTCAATAGTACAATCCTACAAAACCTCTGCGACCTTTTATGGCTCAGCACGTTTTCCAGAAGACCATCCTGAATACAAGAGGGCTCAGCGCATAGCATATAGAGTAGCCAAAGAATTAGGTTATGCAGTATTATCCGGTGGAGGCCCGGGGATAATGGAAGCAGCTAGTCGTGGAGCAGCTGAAGCTGGTGGCAAAGCGGTAGGTATGACTATCAAGCTCAACCATGAGCAAGTTACCAATAAATACATAAATGAAGAAATTCCTTTTTACTTCTTCTTTACTAGAAAAGTAACCATGCACTACACAACAGACGCAGGGCTCTTCTTTGCAGGAGGATTCGGTACACTCGATGAACTTTTTGAAACACTTACCCTAAAGCAAACAAACAAAATTGACCCAATCCCTGTTATACTGGTTGGTAGCGAATTTTGGAATCCATTACAAAAAGTTATTGATGAAATGCTAATAGAAAAATACAGTACTGTTAGCAAAGAGGACCTAAATCTATACACAATTACAGACGACGAAGATGAGATAATTAAAATTATTCAAGATTCAAAAGTTAGAAAAGGTTAATAAATAATCCCGCATTGCGGGATTATTTATTTTTTACATGCCTTTATAAATGCGCTAAATAATTTATGTGGTGCAAGAGGTCGCGCCAGGAATTCTGGATGAAATTGTGTTCCAAGGAAAAATGGGTGTTGATCTTTTGGTAATTCTGCGATTTCCATCAACTTTCCATCAGGAGATGTACCTGAGAAAACAAGACCCTTGTCCTCTAGGCGATCGATATAATCATTATTAACTTCGTAGCGGTGACGATGTCGCTCTATAACATCATTTGTACCGTAAGCTAACCGAGCAACACTTCCCTTTTTTAAAATAGCTTTATAATCTCCAAGTCGCATAGTTCCACCCATTTTATTCTTACTTAAATTTTCGATCTGAGAATCCATCACATTTATAACTAAATTTTTGGACTTTGGATTCACTTCCAAAGTATTTGCATCCTTGAGGCCCAATACATTGCGTGCGTATTCAATAACCAACAATTGCATACCATAACAAAGACCAAAATATGGGATCTTGTTCCGACGTGCATATTCAACTACAGAAATAATACCCTCTACTCCTCGTGAGCCAAATCCGCCTGGGACTAATATACCATCGAATTTGGATAGCTTTTTTAAATTATTTTTGTCCTTTTCGAAATCAATAGAATTTATCCAAGTTAAGATTGGTTTTACACTATTGTCATAAGCCGAATACTTAATTGCCTCTATCACAGATAAATATGAATCTGAGAGTACGAAGTCTCCTGTATCAAAATACTTTCCTACTACAGCTATATGAACCTCTTTTTTAGATGTATGAACCTTGTTTGCAAACTTTTTCCACTTCTTGCTTCCAACATTGTCACTTGATTCACACTTCATATCTACAACATCGCATATCATGTCGCCTAGTCCTTCCTTCTCGAAATTTATTGGGATATCATAAATACTATCTACATCTGGAGCAGAAATAACACGATCAACAGGAACATTGCAGAACATCGATAATTTCTCTTTGCGTTTATCATCTAGCCCCACCTGACTACGTGCAATGATTACATCGGGTTGTATACCAGATGCGTTTAATGTGCGTACAGCATACTGAGTAGGCTTTGTCTTCATCTCGCCCACTTTTGATGGTACTGGCAAATACGATACCATAACAACAAAAACACTTTTTGAATCTCGAAGCTTCATCATACGAGCAGCTTCCAGAAATAGCATGTTCTGGTACTCACCAACCGTACCACCGATCTCAATCACTACTACATCAGCCTGTGCTTTGTCGCGAGCCTCCTCTATACGACGAATTACTTCAAGTGGTATATGGGGAACTACTTCTACACATTTACCTGCATACTCTAAATTTCGCTCACGGTTTATCACAGACTGATAAACTCGGCCTGTTGTCATATAATTGATCCGGGTTAAATTCACATCTAAAAATCGCTCATAGTTACCCATATCCTGATCACACTCATCACCATCAGACAAGACAAAGACCTCACCATGTTCTGTGGGATTCATTGTACCTGCGTCTATATTGATATATGGGTCAATTTTAATAGCTGTAACATTGCGGCCTCGGTCCTGCAATATACGAGCAATAGAGCTTGCAGCTACACCCTTACCAACACCAGAGATCACCCCACCAACCACAAAAATATATTTGCAATCAGATTTTTTATCTTTTTTTGGTGTAGATATGGTCGTCATATATTATTTATTTAAATATCTACGAATTGCAAAAATACTTGAAATTCCACCGATAATAACACCAGAAGCAAGCATTATAAAAAATAGTTGGAAGAAGTTACTGGTATAATAATCAAACAAATTAACTCCCAAAAATTCTGTCATCTGACTACCAAGCCACGCTGATACAGGCCAATACAATAAAATTGTAATTACTGATGAGAAAATTCCAACAAGTACTCCAGAGACAATAAATGGTCCGCGAATATATTTGTTGCCAGCACCGACGAGCTTCATTACTGAAATCTCTTCCCGAGACATATATATAATCAGACGAATAGTATTGAATGTGATCATGATTGATATAGTTATCAAAACAAGTGATAGAGCAAAGCCAAGTCGCTTCGCACCATTAATAATAGATGTTAATCTATCTATTACTAATTTGTTTTGATGATAATCAATTTTGTCTATAACAGTTAATGCCTGCTTTGCTTGGATGGTGTCTTGTTCAAAATATTTTGAAATTGTTTCGTATTGAGATGGGTCTTTAGCCTTGACGTTCAATGACGCGCCGAGTGGGTTCTCATTTAATTCATCGAGTGCTTGAAGAGTGAGATAATCTTTTTCGTGCTTCTCTTTAAATTTAGCCAATGCATCGTCCTGTGAAATATATACTATAGTTGCAACTTCTGGAAGCTTCTGTAGAGATGTCTGGATATTCTTTATCTCAGCCTCTGGTGTTTTTGGAGTAAAATATATTGTTACATCAACTTGATCCTTAATACTAGCCAATGATACCTGTAGAGTAGTTTGAACATACAATAAGCCTGTTATTACAACTAGAGTAATAGTCATAATAAGGACAGAAGCCAGGGACGTAAAACCACTTCGCATGAAATTGCGATATCCAGAACGTATTACTCTTTTTGTATCGGTACGAAACATATAAGGATTATATCATATATTTGCCATCCTTATCATCTCGGATAAGTCGGCCTTTCTCAAGTGTTATAACACGACCCCCAATACTATCAACAACATTCCTATTGTGTGTAGTCAATATTACTGTTGTACCCAATTTGTTTATCTTTTTCAGAATTTCTACAACTTCATTTGCATTGAGTGGATCTAGGTTTCCAGTAGGCTCATCGGCAATGATTAATTCGGGCTTGGTAATAATAGCACGAGCAATTGCCAGGCGTTGCTTCTCTCCTCCTGAAAGCTGGTGGGGGAAATGCTTGATCCTGTGTCCAAGGTCAACAAGATCGAGCACGTGCGGTACGTCTGTTGCTATCTCCTCATCGGTAGCTCCTATTGCCTCCATCGCAAATGCAATATTTTCATATGCATTTTTATTAGATAGAAGTCTGAAATCTTGAAAGACTATTCCTACTCTTCGACGAAATTTGGTCAATTCACGAGACGATAAATTGTGAATATTTGTAGACTCAAAGAAAACAGTACCGTCACTTGGGCTCTCTTCCGCAAGGATTAATTTCGTAAGAGTAGTTTTACCAGCTCCAGAGTGTCCAACAACAGAGATAAATTCACCAGGGGCTACAGTGAGCGTCACTCCATCGAGTGACAATGTATCATCTGCATATTTCTTGGTAACATTGTTGAAATAAATCATAATATCTTTTAATTGTATCACAAATTAGCTTCGGCTTCAATAAATTCATCAATGTCCCCATCGAGAACTTTGTCTGCATTGTGGACTTCTACTCCAGTACGGAGATCTTTGACCAGTTTATACGGGTGCAAGATATAGTTGCGGATTTGACTCCCCCATTCTATCTCTGTTGTCTTGGATATAGACAATCCCCCGGCAATTTTTTTCTGATCCTCCTCTTGTTTTTTGAATAATTTACCTTTCAACATTGACATTGCTTTCTCACGGTTTTGCTCTTGTGAGCGCTCAGTAGATACATGAACAGATAAATTTGTGGGTATATGTACAATACGTACAGCAGTTTCGCGCTTGTTTACATTTTGGCCACCAGGGCCCCCCGCTTTACTAAATTCAATATTGAGTTCATCTGGGTTAAGCTCAATCGGAGCATTGTCGGCAAACACAGGCACAACTTCTACTAATGAAAAACTAGTACTCCTTTTCGCTTTTGAATTAAATGGCGACAACCGCACAAGTCTATGTACTCCATTTTCATTCTTCAATGTACCATACACATCTTTTCCAGATATTTCAATAGAAATATTTCGATACCCACCTTGGTCATTTTTATTTTCATGAATTAATGCAACAGACCAACCTTTGTTCTCCGAATATTTTTCATACATACGCAAAAGCATTGCGGAGAAATCCTCAGCATCATCCCCTCCTGCTCCAGAAAGTATGGACAACACTGCGTTGCCTTTGTCGTATTTCTTGGCACCTAATAGCATATCCTTTAAATCTGCAATGATTTTGATTACAGTTTGAGCATGAGCCTTGTCATCCCAAAAACCAATATTGCCCATCTCGGCCTCAAGCTGCGTAATTTCATTTTGTATATCTTCTGTACTCCTTTGCATTAGAGTATTATAGCAAAAATTCTGAAACTTTGTTGCAGGCGTAACTTTCGCGGGAACTCGCGCAGGCGCGACCGGCGCCGAGCGGAGCAGAAAATTCAGCAGAATTTTACGTGTGTCCCGAGAAAGTTATGCCAAAAAAGAAGTTTCATAATTTTAGAATTTATAGTATCATGAACAAATATATTTCTGCCGCCATGGCTTAGTGGTAAAGCACTCCATTGGTAATGGGGAGACCGTGGGTCCGATTCCCACTGGCGGCTCAATTTTATTTTACTTTTTCAGTTATAGATTCTATTTGGAAGAATTTATTTTGCTTGCTATCGTATTGTTTTATTTCATTGGCTGTGCCGTCTTTATAGACTTTCATTTGTACAACTAGGCCTTGCATTGTCGGCTCACTCCAAGATTGATCGAAAAGGAAATTGCCCAAACTATATATGATTGGTTTACCATTATAGATTTCAATATCCTGTGGCACATGTGGATGATGCCCCACAACTATATCGGCACCACTATCAAGCGCCAAGTGTGCTAATTTCGCTTGTCTTTTTGTGTGTGGCTTGTATTCATCACCAAAGTGGAATGACACAATAAGCGC
Organism: Patescibacteria group bacterium; assembly: GCA_030916965.1. Taxonomy (GTDB): domain Bacteria; phylum Patescibacteriota; class Minisyncoccia; order Phycocordibacterales; family UBA9973; genus UBA8515. The sequence goes on along the minus strand of JAUPVQ010000021.1, from coordinate 31,574 downwards.
ATCACAATTTCTTTTGGCATCTGTTATAGTAACTGCAAATTTTGGATCGCTTGCAATCAATATGCCAGGCTTTTCATCACCAGCTTTTATCCAATCTGGACCTACGTCTGAAAAGCCTAGAAAACAAGTCTTAATATTATTCTTTTCTATAACAGTCGGTTGAGTAGCCTCAGTATAATTATGACCTGCTCCTGCGTACAATATTCCACCGTCATTTAATCTTTTTAATGTATCGGTAAATGCCTTGACTGTATAATCCCCTACATGATTGTTGGCAAAGCTAACTATATCTATACCCGTATCTTTTAATACAGGAATTACCTTAGGATCCATACGGAAAGAATATTTACTACCGACATTGTACCCAAGGTCGCTTACAGGCCCCTCTAGATTTACAAAAGAAATATCATCATTTTTGAAAATCTCTACATTCTTGAACAATTCATTATAATCACCTAAGAAATTATTTTTTACAGAGCTTTTAACCCCACGGTCCATCATTACATCCCCTGCAAAAGTTATCACCACTCTATCTGGTATTTTTTCTTCGATGACTACTGGTAATGCTGTTGCAACAGATGCAACTTGGTTAGAGTTCTCATTTATAAATAAAAAATTACTTAAAAAATTCCAGTAGAGTGCTAATCCTGATCCTAGAAATATAAATGTTATAAAAAAAGTTTTTTTCATTTTAATCAACTATATGGGTACAATACATGCAGCGTTTTGCTGCCTTTGGGATTTCACTTAAGCATTCACTACATTTCTTTTTTGTATCATCAATTGGTGCTTTTTTCTTAGAACTTTTTATCAATAGATTCATCGGCTTTACTACAAAGAAAAAAATTGCACTAGCAACAAGGATAAAAGATATGACAGTATTAATAAAGTGACCGTATAGAAACTTACTATCACCCACAGAAAAGGCCATATTAGAAAAGTCTGGTATTTGCGCTACCACACTAATTAGGGGGTTGATTAGATCATTTACAAGTGCGGTAACGATAGTACCAAAACTTGCTCCAACAACCACACCGATAGCAAGGTCCACAACATTACCCCGTAATAAAAATTGTTTAAAGTCTTTTAACATATATGAATATTATACTTGTTTTTAGGATGCAGAACAAGGCGCAGAAAAACCCCTTTCGGGGCTTTCTTTTATGCGCGACTTAGTGGACGAAGTTAGAACTGCAATATAAGAACATAATGGGTATATTTATATACCAAATCTAGGTAAAACAATAGAACACGATTAACTTCTCCTAATTACTATTAAAGTAACAACTGGGCAAGAATTAGCCCACAGCAAACCTGCCCATATACCTCCTCGAGATTTGCATTTTTAATTTTCTATGGTCAATTTAAATAATATTAATTAATTGGATTACAGAAAGAATAATTATGAACACTGCAACTATTATGGTAAGTGTATAATTACTTTTTTCTGATTTACTCTCTAACCCCTCTAGTATTTTTTTATTCAAAAAATCTTTGTGTTTTGAGAAATGTTTTTTCTGTAATTCAAGAAACTTTTTTCTATATACAATTATTACTATACCTCCTACTATTCCTATAATTGAGGTTACTATTTGATATGTTGTTCCAATTTGATCTTGCATAATTAATTCTTATTTTTATTTTTTTTCTTCTAACATAATTATTTTTTCTATTTTATTTTCTTGGGTAAAAGGTGTCAGGTGTCTTTTACTGCCTATCCTTGGATTTAATGGTACTTGACACCATTTACCCAATACTTCGATTCCAATCTGTTAATTATATAACTCTTAACAATGTATTTATCCCAAGGATCATAAATAGGATTGCTAGAAATATAACCAATAAATTCATATATGGCATGGTAAACTCTTTTGCAGCTCTTTCAAAGAAAGAAAGTTTTGTTTTTCTATATAAACTCATGTATCCTTTCTCACAAAACTTCAAAAACCATTTCCGAAAAAATAACCCTACTATACCAACAGTAACCGCGCCTATTGACCAAACCACAATGTAACCGTATCCAAATGTATCCATATTTTATACTATACTATATTTTTAATTCGACTTTTTATTTTTTGCTTTATTTGATGCTGAAGTATTTTTTTTCTCAACCGTATTACTACTAGATTTAGTAATATTATTTACTTTTACCGAATCTGGCTTGCTCCAATATAGCTGTTTACTCAAAATTGAGTTTGAAGAAGTTGGTGGCTGACGCCCTAAAATTGGAATTGAAATTTCCTTTCTTGTGTATACTTCCGCACCAAGACCAAAAACCAGTGAATATTCAGTTGAAGGATTTTTAATACTATAAGTTGAAGGTTGATATTCTCCACCTTTTGATGCACCAACACCTATTCCTGGAGTTACATTTGCACCAACTGACACAGTTGAATCTTTCGTGTGAGAAATTTCTTGTGGAGAATAATAAATTGATAGATGGTTACCTTCAAGACCTGCCCCAATACCTCCTGCTGCAACAAAATTAAGGCCAGAGGAATCAAATTGAAAACCTAATTCTCCACTCCACCCCATTGCAGTCCCCGAAAAAGATACCTCCCAATAATTTCCATCAGGATCAATATATTTCAATGGATTATTTCTTGCATAACTATAACTGTTCAAACTTTGGGGGTCTGCAAGTACTGTGTCCATTTTTTTCTTAGTCAATTTTTCTAATTCAGATTTAGTTCCCATAGCAAGAAATACATTATCCTGCTCCCAAAACCGTCCCTCATTACCATTCTGATACCGTGCTTCCATGAAGTTGAGACTAGTATCAGTATCAAACTCATGCCCAGTGTATTTATGCTTTTCATTGAAAGAACCTGTGTTTGTTCTGATACTTCCAAACGGATAGTATTCAAGATCTTGGACCTTGTTCCCCAATTGATCGGTAACTACAACTGTACCACCGAGATGATCAGGGTGAATATACTGTGGAGTTACTGTTGTTGAGATTTTATCTATTGTACCAATAAGTTGATCGTTGAGGAATATGTATTTTGTTTTCTTGGTGCCGTTTTCTTCGTAGTATTTGTTTGGATTATATGTGGTACCCAATGAATCAACTGTCTTAATGCGATTACCAGTGTAGTCATACAACATGGTCATGTTGATTACGGTCGGCAGGTTGCGGAGATATTGAGTCAGTTCATTTCGGTAGTTATACGTCAAAGTGGTATTGTTCGGAATCGTACCAAAACCAAGTAGATTGCCATTCTTGTCATACGTGTATGCTGTCGCCCCGACAGAGAGCGCGGCATGAGGGTTGGTGAAGTCTGTGGGTGTACGAGAATGAATGGTTGTATTATATTTTTGTTTAAGGTTTGGAACATTTTTTTAAGTATATCTGACACCCTTATCCCTGACACATTTTTCTCACCTTTTTCCTATGGTTTTAAACCGCTTTCAGAAACACAATTTCTATAAAATGTTTCTCTATAATCACTCGAAAAAGTATCTGCTGCTCTACTGCAAGTTTTTCTTACACGAATAGGATACACTATCAAGGCATAAAGAAAGAATAATATTACAAGTATGCTAATAATTAACATAATTTTTTTCATTTTTATTTTTTGGATTTGCTACTAATTCCATTGCCAACCGTTTTTGCTGATCGACCAACAGTATTACCAGATTGCCTACCAGTTTCTCTAGAAAAATATCCACCTAGCGCAGAAAGTCCTGAAGCACCCATTTTTCCATTTGCCTTGCTGTAACTTTGAGGAATCACTCTACCATATCCAGGGTCAATACCTGGTGCATTCCCATTCCACGGTAAGCTATTTACACCAGAATTTTTAAGTAGTGTTGTTGCAAAAGAATTTGAATTATATCCATTATTAGTAAAAGGATCGTACTTAGCATCTTCTTGGTAATAATTATATTGAGTCGTTATATTATTTATGAATTGGGTATCAGAAACACCATTCGGGGCTTGAACCTCTGTCATACCTTTCATTTGTCCTAATTTTTGTGAGGGTACAGAATACCCAGTATCTATAACATTTCTGTCACTTTCAGCATTTTTAAATTTTATTAAATTACCATTATCACCTGCATAACCTCCCAATGTCCAGTTTGCTTCATTTCCAAAATCTTTTTTATTATCTGGTGAGATAAATAAGAACACATGTGTACCTTTATTGTTTGCCTCTAGGGCCTTCGCAACTGCATATACCTTTTTTCCATCTGGATCTATAAATTTTAAGGGGTTATTTCTAGTATAGCTATAACTATTCCATTGCTGAGGATCGATTATATATTCAGTATCTAAAGTCCAGAAATTCTGATCCTGCCCCCAAAATCTTCCCTCATTACCATTCTGATACCGTGCCTCCATGAAGTTAAGATTGGTGTCAGTATCAAACTCATGCCCAGTGTATTTATGCTTCTCATTGAAAGTACCCGAATTTGTACGGATACTTCCGAACGGATAGTATTCAAGGTCTTGCACTTTGTTACCCAATTGATCAGTCACCACAACTGTGCCACCTAGATGATCAGGGTGTATGTATTGTGCTGTAGGACTATTAACACCTACTTTCTCTATTGTAGCAACAAGTTGATCGTTGAGGAATATGTATTTTGTTTTCTTGGTGCCATTTTCTTCGTAGTATTTATTTGGATTATATGTGGTACCAAATGAATCAACTGTCTTAATGCGATTACCAGTGTAGTCATACAACATTGTCATATTGATCGGGGTTGGAAGCATTTTTTGGTATTGCCCCAGTTCATTGCGGTAGTTGTAAGTTAGCACTGTATTGTTCGGAGATGTACCAAAACCAAGTAAATTACCATTTTTGTCATACGTGTATGCTGTCGCCCCGACAGAGAGCGCGGAATGAGGGTTGGTGAAATCGCTTGGTGCTGTACCGCCATAGGTGTAAGCGCCAGCACCAGTTTTTGTGAGAATATTGCCAATAGAATTGTAGGTATAAGTCTCGGTATAGCCGACTGCAGGCAAAATTAGGTTCTCGGTAGTACTTGTTAGGCGTGAGAGTCCGTCATATGCGTACGTAAAGCTCCTAGATGGCACTGTTTGGGCAAGACCAGTCAAATTGCCTGTAGCGCTCCATGCGTAGGTATTATCCTGATATTTCGCTAATAGTGGTGCATCCGTCACGAGAGTCTGTAAACGATATTTCGCACTCGTATCGTAGGCATAGGTTTGAGTACGACCGTTAGCATATGAGACAACAAGCTTTTGTCCGAGTGGATTGTAAGTGGTTGAAGTGATGACATTTGTCCATGAGCCGCCACTTTCTTGACGCTCGATGACGGTAATTAGACCGCGCTCGTCGCGGGTGTAGCGCACGCGTGATGCATCAGGATACGCAATCTCTTTTTGATTACCTTGGTAGTCGTACGAATATTCAGTAAGCCAATTATTTAGGCCAAGTGCCACTATTTCTGTTGTTAGTAATCCTCTATTTGAGTAACTAAAATTATTTATTGCTGAATTCAAACGTGCTGATTGACAGAGCTTGCCGATACCATTAGTACAGCTATCATAGGTGTTAGTAATTTGAGTGACAGTTCCAAGTTTCTCCAAAAGATTTCTATTAAGTGCATCGTAAGTGTAGTTGACCACGTCACCAATCGGGGTCGTCTTCTTTGTCATATTGTTTGCCAAGTCGTACTCGAATGTGTATGTTCCAAAATCTGAATCAGTTGTTGCGTGCAAATCCGTCGCTGACAATCGATTACCAACTCCATCATAAGTGAATGTACGAATGTTGCCAAGCGCGTCGGTGATTTTTGTTAGATTGTTATTTGTATCCCATTCATATGATGTGGTGTAGGTGCTACTTCCATTGTGCTCTACTACTTGGACAATATTGCCAAATACGTCGCGCGTAATATCTTTGACCTGGCTTTCTGGATCAGTGGTCGTAACAACATTCAAGTTATATGAGTTGCTTGTAGTGCCGAGCGCGTCAACAGTGCTTCCAATACGGTTAACTGCATCGTAAGAAAGTGTAGTGATTAGTGCGGTCGTTGTGGTCAAACCATTGTAAATATATGCTGTACCAGAAAGCGTATATGGAAGAGATGTTTTGTACACTCGGCCCATGTTGTCATAAGTGGTATCACTGCCTACATATGATGACGCTCCTGTTTGAGTGACTGCGCGGATTGTTCTGCCTAGGCCATCGAGTAATGTGTATGAATCACCAGAAAGCGTACTTGAATACTTGGTCGTCTTTTTTACATACGGCACAGCACCGCTTGGACCCATCGTGTCTTTGTAAGTGTATGTCACTTTTGTGATGAGTGTAGCGTATGAGGTATCGCTTGAAGATTGTTCATTTATCGGACGACCCAACCCGTCGTAATTCGTTTCAGTAATACTGCCATTTGGATCAGTTTCTCGAATGACTTGACCTGTGTTGTAGTCGTAGGTACGAGTCGTTGCTTGCGAGAGAGCATTGGTAATTGTTGCTGGATACAGATTATATGTATCATATGTGTATGATATGGTATTACTCATCGGATCAGTACTACTTGATACTAAACCGAACGGATTATATGCTTTTGTAGCACTTGAATAAGTAGTGCCAGTTATCCATTTTTCTTCTTTAGTATTATTACCAAGCGATGCAACTCCAAACAATAGGTTATCGTAATACAATTTTGTCTCCGCAACTTTTGTATTAGAGTTATCTTTGACTGCCACTTTACTCAGTAATTGTATGCTTGGGTAACTGCCTGAAGTTGCATAGCTGTATTCTGTCTTCTTTTTATCAGTACCGGTATCGCTATATGCTTGATAACCACTGACGCTAACGGTGCCGTATTCTGTCTTGTCATCTAGATTACCGGTTGAAGTGTTGTAGGTATATGATTCTGCTGTGTCATAGCTACTGGATCCGGTAAATGTGCGTGATATTTTTTGTAATGGGTACACAAAGTATGCAGCGGTTGATCCGATCTGATATTTTTCCCATTTAGTTGTTGTTTGTTGTATTAGATTGTTACTGCTATCGAGCATGTCGACGCGATACGGCTTACCGATTTTTGATACATGATCATCGTATTCACCACTGGAAGTATCCGTAGTATTACCTTGGTTATAATAAGACACTTCTTTTGTGCTATTTGGATTGGTCATTGTGACTTTTCCAAATCCAGCAAACTTACGGTCATGAGCGGTGTTATAGTAATACAGGCCATCCTCATAGACGTATGTATTCGTAGTAGCAGCACCTAAGCCGTCATTGTTTGTAATTTGAGAAACGACATCAATGATTATCGGTAGATCAGGATTCTCCAGATTGTTGGAGCTGTCTCGAAACTGCGGGCTCGACTTGTAAGTAATTTCAGTGGAGCCGCCTTCAGGATAAGTGATTTTTTTAAGATAGTTGACCTGATTCTGTGTATTGCTTAGATATACGTTTTTCGTTGATCCGAAGCCGCGCACCAGATCAACGACGTTATCGCCATTTATGTCGATGAGACGTAGTCCCTGGTCAATGAAGCTGTCGCTCATGAAAACCTCGCGTACGGTTGTGCTGCCATTTTTATACGGCAGAAGCCAAGTAGTATTCACACTGGCCCATGTGCCGTCGCCATTGTTCAAGTAAGCGATGTAATTGTTGGTTCGGCATTGATGCGCCATGTTAGTGGATGACATCGAACAAATGAGGTCGACAAGATTATCGCCATTGATATCCGCAAACCGCGCACCCCAGCTCTCAGCCATATCAGGTGGTATTGTCCACGATCCGTCATATACCCAGCCTGAACCGGTGTTTAAGTATACATATCGAACCCCTGGCGTAAGGCCAGTACTTCGAATGAGATCTTCTAGGTTGTCGCCGTTAATATCCAAGAGACGCAATCCTGTGTCACCTCCAACATTATTAAGAAAGCTTTCCCTCAAGGGGTCAGGGTCTCCTGCATTCTCTTGTTTTGGAGGATAGAGCCAAGTCGAGGCAACGCTTGTCCAGCCGGTTCCGTTGTGAAGCCAGATTCCTCCGTTTGTCCCACTGCATATGCCGCTCCTCTCCAGGCTGCGACAGGCAAGATCCATGAGGCCGTCTCCGTTGATGTCGCCGACGCGAAGACCACTATCACCATTGTAATTGGGAACAAACGGTTTTGGTAGCGTCCAGGCTGAATCAAGCGTCCAGCTGCCGTTTCCATCTCCAATGTACGTGTTTTTAGTCGTGCCAAAGCCACGGGCGATATCGATGAGATAGTCGCCGTTGGTGTCAATAATACGAGTTCCCTGGTCATAAAGTTCCGACGTTAAGAATTTTTCGGGTATCGTCCAACTATTCGATGTCCAGGTGCCGTCGCCGTCGTTTGCGTGCGCTTCAGGCGCAACAACACTGCAGAGACCACCCGACTTACCGTTGGCGCATAGGATATCAGTCAGCGCATCTCCGTTGGCATCGCCGGTTCGCATACCGTAGTCATAATCGGGGTTAAGGAATGGCAGCGGCAAGGACCACGATGAGCTGTAGGTCCATCCGGGGGTGGATGTTTTGTAATCAAAATTGACAGCGGGAAGAGTGGTCACGTTACTGCTGCTGTCCTGTCCGGATTCAGTAATGGTATCAAGCAAAATCTGTGTTCCGTTGTCCGCAGTCGTATACGCCAGCGCATACTTTTTAACCCATGTTCCGTTTACCTTGGCAACTATTTCAGTAATCTTGTAATTCGGCTTAACCGCAAAACCGGTAGCATACGAAAGAGGCGCGGCAGTTCGCGAAGCCCGGGTAAAGCTGATTTCGAAAATGCCGTTGGTGCTTCCCGAACCAGTATATATGATCTTGTCGGGATATATCTGTCCGTTATCTTTGTAATATTCGTATTTTATAAAATTATTGTTCGTATCCCTAACTTCCTCAAGCATCCATTTGAAAATTTTTGTGGGGTCAGATGGATTGTCCTGGCGGGCTCCAGCTGTCGAGCCGAAAGTATAGATCTTTCCCTGCTTGTCGGTCACCGTCCACTTAGTATTTATGGAATCGTAGGTGTAGGTGAGGAACGAGCCGTCTTCCACTTTTGGACTATATGAACCGCCACTGATGTTGACCAGTTCTCCCGAAAGCGATGAAGTAAAATTAGATGAAGTATACAAATTTTGCGTGCCGTCTTTGTTAAACCGCTCAATGTACGGAATATCGAGAGACCATCCGGCTCCAAACACGTTATGAATCTGCATATTCTGACTGTTGTAGGCTAGTGACAACTCAGGAGTTAAACCGTTTCTTCCGGGCGGAACTGTTAAGTCATATGAGTAAGTGAGAGCGCCTGTCTTAAGGTCGGTTTTTGGAGCCTTATTCAGCTGAGCGACATCAGGCGCTGGTGTCGGTTCAGCAGCATCGTAGCCGACGCTACCTAGACTTTCTAAAGTCTGTGTTTCGCCTTCTTCTGTAGCAACTTGTTCTTCGGTTACGGTTTCTGTTTGTTCTGTTTGAGGAGCATTTGATTCAGTTGTTTCCTCGGCGAAAACTAAGAGGGGGTTGATAAAAAAGGATGCAATAAACAAAGTAGAAACAAAACACCTCGCTATTTTTTTGATCATATAGATGAGACCTTTATTATGCTTTTATATGCTTATTATACGTATTTATTTAAATAATGGAAGCAAAATAAATATTTTTTAAAAGTCCTAACCTAAAAAAGGGCCACAGAAAACAAAATAAATCGGTTGGAACTGGAAAATAACCAAGCCCCACAACGACAGAAAAACCCCTTTCGGGGCTTTCTTTTATGCGCAGTCGACGGGACTTTCCGATTACATCGGCAGGTACTTTTCTATCTCACTTCGTTCGCACAGAAAAGTCTTTCAAGATCCCGACACGAGCAAAGCAGTTTGCTCGCTTCTTCCTGCACCATAAATGAAAAAGACCAAGCCGAAGCTTGTTCTTTTTCATTTTGCGCAGTCGACGGGACTTGAACCCGCAACCTCCCGCGTGACAGGCGGGTGCTCTAACCAGTTGAGCTACGACTGCAAATTATTTATTTTTAAAATCTTATATTTCACATAAATAAAATGAAATATTGTGTCGACGGCAAGATTTGCACTTGCGACCTTCTCTTTATGAGTGAGATGCTCTAACTACCTGAGCTACGCCGACATATTAACATATTTTCGGATAATGACATAAGTTGGCATGTCACGTGCCGAAGTGTTGCGGGGCCACGAATCGAACGTGGGTCCCAAGGTTATGAGCCTTGTGAGATACCTCTTCTCTACCCCGCGATATAAAACAATAAACAAATACTCTTTAAACTGTAAACCCATAACCTTGGTTATTCGCGCTATATTCCTTTCGGAGATACCTCTTCTCTACCCCGCGATATAAAAAAGCTCTTCTGTAGAGCAATTACATCTTACAACAAAAAGAGGATTTTTGCAATCTACAGAAGCCCGAGCTCTTCGAAAACTGTTTCGTACAGGCGCATAATACGACGGGATTCTAACTGTGTTAAAGAATAATCCAATCCACTGTGTGCTATCTTATTGCGGACTTCGTGTGCAGCCCATGCATTGTCTATAGTCATAAAGGCATCACTTCGAGCATTCTTTAGGCGCTCTCCTAAGCTATCCCCACTATAACCCTTTTCTATCAGCAAATCATCGAGCATACTATCTGCCTCGATAATTGCCATACGCCAATCAGATTCAGATGGACTCTCAATCAAGCTTAGAACATATTTCCATCGTGGATTTTCTTTATCAGAAATCTCTTGATCACGAGCTAGGGCCAAGCTGATCTCATGTTCGATTTCAAATTTTTCAAAATTTTGTATTTCGCGCATTCGCACAGCTGAAAATATAATTACTGCAAGGCAAAATACTGATATTATAGAGGATACTACTCCTACAACGAACCATGTATGTGTATCGACAAGTGCACGACCTATAGGTCCAAGGACAGTAAAAATTTTACTAAAAAAATATTCGATGTTAATAAACTTAAGATCAAACAATGTACCCATACCAAAAATTACAACAGCAATTATTGCAAAAATAATTATTATATATAAACCTGTATCATCAGCTGGTTTTGCTTCTGGTTTTTTATTTGGTGCTGCCATGTTTATATTATACTAGCTTTTCAAAATCTTTCCCAATTGTGAATAGTATATCTTCACGAAGAAATGGTGCCATAATTTGTAGTCCGAGGGGCAACCCTTCACTATTTACCCCAGATGGTATAGATATTGCTGGTATACCTGCGATATTGGCAGGAGCAAGGAATATGTCAGACATATACATAGATACTGGATCCTTGGATTTTGCACCGAATTTAAATGGTGGAAATGGAGATGTAGGAGTAATAATAGCATCAACATCATCAAAAGCACTCATCAATTCACGGCGTATTGCTTTGCGGACTAATACTGATGCATTGTAATACGCATCATAGTATCCATGAGAAAGTATATATGTCCCCAAGATTATACGACGACGAACTTCTTTGCCGAAGCCATTGCCCCGACTTTTTTTATACACTTCTATTAAACTCTTGTTTTCCTCGTGATAACCATATCGCATTCCATCATAACGAGCCAAATTAGAAGATACTTCTGCAGGCTGGAGAATATAATACACAGCAAGAGAATATTTTATTAAAGGCAAAGATACATCCACTAGTTCATAACCTGCGTTTGTAAGTTTCTGACATGCTTCATCGAAATTTTTCAATACGTCATTATCTATACCATCACCTTTCAAGAATTCACGTGGAATCCCAATACGCTTTTTTAGTACAGTTGGTTTGAGCCTTAGCTCAATTGGAGTTGAGGTTGCATCCATTTTGTCATATCCATTTATTGCATTAAATAGAATCTCAGCATCAGCAACTGTTTTTGCGATAGGCCCTACTTGATCAAGAGAACTTGCCATAGCAATAATACCACTGCGCGATACTGATCCATAAGTTGGCTTCATTCCTACTAATCCACAAAAAGCAGCTGGCTGGCGCACTGAACCACCAGTATCAGAACCCAAGGCTACCAGTGCCCCTTGCATTGCTACAGCAGCACACGAGCCACCAGACGATCCACCAGGTACGCGAGTTATGTCTATTGGGTTACGAGTGATTCCTTGTGCGCTTGTTTCTGTAGAGCTACCCATAGCAAATTCATCCATATTTGCTCTACCCAAGAAAACCGCGCCTTGTTCTTTTAGCTCTTTTACCACAAATGAGTCGTAAGTAGCTTTATAATTTTCTAAAATTTTTGAAGAAGCTGAAACAATATGACCATCAAAAAGCATATTATCTTTTAATGCAATTGGGATACCAGTCAAGAGAGTTGCTGTGCCGTTCTTGAACATATCTTCGGCTACTTTTGCTTGAGTTAAGACATCATCATATACTTCTATATATGCATTTATATCTCCGTTTTTTTCTTTAATTACATTTAAATACTCATTTGCAAGATCAGTTACGGTAAAATCCCCATTTTTAAAATGGTCATGAGCTTTTGGTATTGTTAAGTTTCTTAGATCAATCATTATAAAATTTGTTTTACTTTTAAATATCCGTTCGCTTCGTCTGGAAATTGTGCAATAATTTTATCAGTATAAAAACCTGAATCGTTTGTAACAACATCTTCACGCATAATATTTGTAAATGAAAATTTAACATCATCAACCTTCGACATCTTGACCGCTTCCTGTACATGGCCAACATACTCCAAAATACCATCAAAATCATGGGCCATTTCGCTCATTTCCTGTTCACTCATATCGAGGCGTGCCATTTCCGCCAATTTTTTAATATCATCGAGCTTCATAAACCCAGAATACCATATTTAGAGCATTTTTAGAAATTCATCTTCTGTAATTATTTTGACTTCCAATTTTTGGGCGTCTTTATATTTTGACCCAGCATTCTCCCCTGCTAAAAGATAGTCTGTCTTTGTAGATACCGCGCTTCCTACCTTGCCACCATTTTCTATAATCTTTTTCTTGGCTATTTCACGAGACATTTTCTCTAGTGTGCCAGTAAGTACAAAAATTTTGTTATCAAATTTACCATCTTTCAATATTTTTGTTTTCTCAATTGTGACACCATTTTTAAAGAATTTTTCAATTAAAATAATGTTTTGTTTATCGTGCAAGAAATTATATATGCTTTCCGAAACTACTGGGCCAATATTTTCTATACTCTCTATGTCCCCTAAACTTGCTTTCTGTAATTTTTCAAACAACTGAAAATGATTTGCTACATCACGAGCTGTCTGTTCACCCATATGCAATATTCCAAGTGCATACAAAAATCTCCAAAATTCTACCTTTTTGTGACTTTGTATAGAAGTTATAATATTTGTTGCTGATTTTGCTCCGAACCTTTCTAGTCCTGCAAGATCAGACTCCTCTAATGTAAATAGATCTGGAGCATCAGAAATCAATCCTTCTTCTTTTAAACGATCCAAAATTTTGGGACCAATTTCATATATTTCTAATGCTTGAACGAAGTGTTGCATTCCACGTCTATCGCGACCTGTACAATTTTTATTCATACAATAATAAAAAATATCCTTTTGTTGTACATTTGCGCCGCATACAGGACATTCGTTTGGCATTTTAAACTTTTTCTCCTTACTTTCTCTCATGTTCACTAATACTTCAACAACTTCAGGGATAACATCTCCAGCTTTTTGTATGACTACTGTATCGCCTATCCTTATATCTAAGCGCTCTATTTGATCCATGTTGTGCAAAGTAGCTTTAGAGACGGTAGATCCAGCAACATTTGTCGGCACAAAATGAGCAAGTGGGGTCAGCACTCCAGTACGCCCTATATTGAGAGTTATGTCTGTTACAAGAGTTGTTGCCCTCTCGGCAGGATATTTGTATGCTATTGCATATCTTGGAGCCTTGCCAACTACACCAAGAATTTCTTCCATTTCCAAACTATCTACATGCACTACCACACCATCTGTTCCATATGTGAAATTATCTCTCATCTTGGAAATCTCTTTAATAAATTCTTTTACTTCTTCTAAATTTTGAGCTTTTTTCTCATGCTTATCTACATTAAAACCAAGCTCTTGCAATAAAACATGTTTGTCAGAATGAGTATGAATAACAATATCTTTTGGAAATTCCGACATATCGTAAGCAAAGAAATCTAAATGCCTATCTCTTGCTATACGAGGGTCAAGCTGACGTAGGCTTCCAGCAGCAGCATTGCGAGTGTTGGCAAAAATCGTTTTACCGAGTTTTTTATTTTTATTATTTAATTTCTCAAAAACAAGCTTAGACATTACTACCTCTCCGCGGACAATTAAACTTCCCTTTATTTCCTTATTTAGTACCAATGGTACATTGTCTACCATTTTTAAATTCTCTGTCACATCCTCGCCAATAAAGCCATCACCCCGAGTTGCCCCTTGAATAAAAGCACCATCTTCATACCTTAGTGTAACTGCCAAGCCATCAAATTTGAGCTCACAAAAGTAATTTATTTTTTTATCACTGTGCAATAATTTGGTAATCCTTTTTTGCCAGTCGTATACTTCTTCGTCACTAAAAGCATCGTTGAGTGACAACATGCGAGAATTGTGTTTGACCTTTGTAAAAAATGGCAACGGTTCACCAGCTACACGATTTATAGCACTATTTGAATCAATAAATTCAGGATTTTCTTTTTCTAATTTAATTAATTCGCGAGTCAAAGATTCATATACATCATCAGTAACATTTGGGTCATTCTCAGTATGGTATTTATGTCGCAATAGGGCTATTTGATCACGGAGTTTAACCATTCGATTTTTTATTTCATTTTTTTTCATATGTTTAATACTCGATTTCTATTCCTCTTTCTACTAGACTCTTATTTGTTGGCAAATTACAAATATTGTACCCGTATGCTTTTATGGTAGATGGTACACCATTTTCGTCTACTTCTATATTGAAACATGGTCCTCTTAAACTTAAAGCTGGTATAAGAGTATATATATCCGTACTTGTCTCTGTAACATCAAGAGTAATCGGAATACCGTTCTCGGCTTGACCACAATCAAGAGTCCCTTTTAATGTCATAGGGTCGACTATTAAATTTAAAATTTTAATTTGAGATGCATACAACGCACATTCACCTGCTGTATCTGCTTCATAAAAGGCAATCTGCGAATTAAGAGCTGTGGATGAGAGGATCAATTGTTTGGAAATACTTTGGGATATCCCTGTTGCAATAGCCATGATTACACTCACAATAACCATTGTAAATAAAAGTGCATAACCTCTTTTTTTGTTAATAATCTTTTTCATATTATTGCCACTTCAATAAACTTGCTCGTAATGTTTGGGACCGTGGCCTGGATCCATTCATCCAGTCCACTTTCACTGTAATCATCAATTCTTCAGGGATACCATTTACAATATTTCCTCCTTCCAAAGTAACAGTACGTTTAAATTTAGTTGAAATTGATGTAGACGAAGGGGTGCTTATATAATAACCACTAGATACTGGGTTCTCTTCATAATTTAAATTAGGGCAAGATCCAGGGCTTGCCATACAAGGTGTTATGGTATATGTCATATCTGTTACATCAAAATAACATCCAGATTTAGCATAGCAGGAAGTTGTAGGGGTAGATTGGTAATTTCCATAACGATTTAGGAACCCCACCCAATCCCCTCCAATAATTACAGTAGTATCCCTATCGTTGCGTATATAATCTACTGCTTCTTGAGCCAAATATGTAGCAGTTATTTCATTGGTTGCATAACGAGCAGAGAACATTGTAGTAGTCATCAGTGAGAGCAATGAAGTAAAAGCTACAACCATGATAAAAATAGCAATCAGTGTTTCCAATAATGTGAAGCCTTTATTTGTTTTGAAATTAATTTTTTTCATATTATTCGATGTTGCGTTGTGATATAAAATTTTGTAGTGCAAATGCTGTCACTTCTCCATTTACAGTCACCTTACCTTTCACTCTCATAAAAATAGATGGCTGAAAGATATCTCCAGTATCTGACCCATTAACATAAAATGCAAGATCGGTAACTTCTACCTCTGGAGCAGTCAGGCTGATTGGGGGTTGCCCATTTGTGTATTTCAAAATTTGCCCACTAGGCCCATCTAATTCAAATTTAGTATCAGTAATTGCGTGATGTGCGGGTATAAATGCTATTGCTGAATCACCATAACAATCCGATGTAACAGGCGAAGGTGGCAAAATTGGGATGCTAGTATTGCAATGATAAAGTGAACCTAATCTAAGGCTACGAGACATATTGTCCATGGCATAATTCACATTGTCCATTGCAGCTCGTAGGGCCTTGGCCTTCTTGGCACCATTGCTCACTGAGACTAGTGCCCCAATAGCAGCAAGCATAATTATCATAAATATAAAAGTAGCGACTAGTATTTCTACTAGCGTAAACCCGGCAGTAGAAGATCGCGATGCACGCCAAGCGTGCGTGCTATGCACTTCGTGATCTTTCACTGACCGGGTAGATCCTTTATTTTTTTGTATTTTATTTATTTTATACATAATTATTCTACACTGATCTGTCCTGTATTCCATACATTGATTAATTTTTGCATCCCATTTATGGATTCTAATTTAACTGTAACATAGGATGGATTTCCAATACACGGTCCACTGATTCCACTTCTGTAGCAAAACTGTGCTTCCGTATCTGGTCTTGTAAAAACAATATCCAAACTCTTGCTACCCGTTGGGCAAACACCGTCATAACAAATATCTACAATTCGGTCAGAAGATGTAATATTTATAATTTCTATGCATTCATCACCCGATACAAGTGTGCCACAACCACCATTTGTATCATATATTGCAGGTATTAGAATTGGTGGTATATCAGCAAAAAATATAAAAGCCTTTTCTGTACCAAGCACAGCAGCACCTCCGGGTGCACTTGGGAGATAGAAGTGTATGCCATAGCTTGGGAAAGTGGTTACACTTGCAACCTCGCTACTTTTTGTACTTACAGAGTAGACCTGAGCACGCCTGATTGACAATGCTAAATCTTGAGCTAAATTCTCTACCGAAACATTTGATTGGAAAGAGCCATAATTAAATATTACCAGGCTCGATATTACACTAAAAATAAATATAACTACCAATAATTCTATAATTGTAAATCCTTTTTTTGTACTATATTTTAACTTTTGAAAGTTTAAAAAATTCATTTTAAAATATGAACAATTCTGATAACTTAAATATACCTATTTGAAATATAAAAGCTATAAAGCAACCTATTACCAAGAATGGTGCAAATGGAATCTCTGTCTTCATATTTACCTTCATTTTCTTGAGTGCGAGCATTACTACTCCAAATAATGCTCCAAGCCAAAATGATATAAATAGTGCAGACAACCCGATAGATATGCCTAGCATCCATCCAATACCAAGGATCAATTTACTATCACCAAAGCCAATCAATGTCCCCTTTGAAAGAAGCCATATAAGAGCAAATGGTAATGCCAATAGTGGCCCAGCTACAAATTGCAATAAACTTGGTATTACAAACATTTCACCCACACCAGTAGTATTGAGAAACATTAGGACGAAAGAAATAAATATAAACATATACACCAATCTGTCTGGGATAATCTTGTGGCGAATATCGTATACAGTAATCACGATAAGTATAGAGAAAATAAATACAAAATATGACAAATAAAATACATACAAATTAGTATTTATATAAAGTAGTGGCAAGAAGTGATATGCAAGAATTGTAAAAACGATACCCGTAACTACTTCAACTATCGGATACTGATGTGATATACGGCTAGCGCAACCACGGCACCTACCCTTTTGGATTAGAAAGGATAGAACAGGTATAAGCTCGTACCAATATAGTGTCTTGTTGCAAGAGAAGCATACGGAACGGCTATTCACAATTTTTTTACTTGTATTGAGGCGGTAAATTACTACATTTAGAAAACTTCCAATAATCGTTCCAAAGAGAAAGATAAATAAAAAAACAAAATAATATATATTCATATGTATATTATAGCATTACAAAACCCAAAACCAAACAAAAACACCTCCGAAGTAGGAGGTGTTTTGATACGAAGTATCTTTATTCGCAAGTACCATCACCTGAAGTATTGAATGTAGTAGCATTTGCAAGCATATCAGAAAATCCGCTTGAATCAACACACCACGCAGTTTGCGGTGAAGCAGTAGGTCGAAGATTAACTGCAACAGCATAAGCAGTACCGCTATTTGCTACAACACACTGAGCTGCGTCAAGAGTATTCGTATCACCACCAGCAGCTCTATTTGCAGAAGCAAGAGCTTTGCTCAAAACAGGATCTGTGGCTGAAAGAAACATTACACCAGCAACACAGTCTGTAGTATCAGCACCAGCACCGCCAGCAGCACATTCAGTAGCATCACCAAAACAACGATTTGTGGTGTTGAGTATTTCCGCCTGTAGTTTAATAGTTCCTAAGTTTGCTTGGATGGCAGCATTGTTGCCACTTTCTCGAGTCTTTGATGTAGAGATCAATACTACAGAAGCCAAGATTCCAATAATAGCAATAACCACAAGCAATTCGATCAATGTAAAACCTTTTTTATAATTTTTTATCATAATAAATTTTTAATTAATAATTAATAACAAAACGACTTTTCGCATAATATCTAATGTAGATATTATATCATAAAAACATCAAAATAATGCAATTTAATCTTTTTATTGTGGAAAACTAGCTACACTTTGCTACCGTTGTAGATCCACCTCCCAAGGAATTACTATCATAAGCACCTGCATTACCAGCTGAATCTACGCACCAGTAATCCGTCCCTGATGTTCCAGAAACTACATTTTGTGTCTTGAGTGGTACTGCTACAGCATAGCTTGTGGCGTTGGTCTCGGTCGATAATTTACCAATTGCACATGTTGCAACCCATGTACTAGATGAATCAGATGCATTTTCTGCTTCCACTATATAAGAATTGACAGACACAGCTGCGGTCGTGTCGAGAATCGTACTAGCTGTACTACAAGCTACTGAAGTTGTGGCAGATGCTACAGTTGCTGTTCCGTAATGATTGTATCGGTTGAAATATTTAATTGCACCAGAGCGGATAAATGCCAAATTGGATTTAATAGTTGTTTCGTCAGATTTCGTACGCACTGAATTCACCGAAGCCATAACAACAGATACTAAAATAGTAATAATAAATACCACTACCAAAACTTCTAGCATTGTAAACCCGGCAGTAGAAAGTCGTGAAGTGCGAAGCACGCTCGCAGAGCGAGCATCACGACTTTTCACTGACTGGGTAAACCCTTTGTTTTTTAATAATTTATTTTTATACATTTTTATTAGCCACAACTTGCAACACCATTAAAATCTGGGCTACTACCAACTCCACCATCACCTGTCATTTGTGTAAGTGTGTCAATAACCTTACCTTCTTCGAGGCTTGAATCAATACAGAAATAATCTGTACCAGAGCTCCCTGATATAATATTTTGAGTTTTTAGAGGGACGGCTACAGCATAGGATTCTGTCTTGTAAGTATCATATGGGGCACCAGTACCAAATGTCACAACCCAAGTATTAGAAATTGACCCTAATACGGAGCTCGGATCATAAGCAAATTGCGCATTCCACATATATTTATATATTGCTTCGCTAGAATCATTAATTTGTGGACTACCATAATGAAAAAGTGTGTCACTGTATGAAAAATAATTTTCTGTTGTAGCTACCACAAGAACTTGATTGACATTACTATAGTAACCATATTTTTCATAATATAGTTTGGCATGAATAAGTGCTTCGCCTAAATTGGCCTTGATTTTAGCATCGGCAGCTTTGTCCCCTCCAACCCTAATTACCGATAATACAATACTTGAAATAATACCAACAATAGCTACTACTACGAGTATTTCAATTAGTGTAAACCCGGCAGTAGAAACTCGTGATACACGCAAAGCGTGCGTGCTATGCACTTCACAAGTTTTCACTGACCGGGTAAAGCCTTTATTTTTAGATAAATTTTTCATTTATTTTACAAACACGCCCTTGCACTGCCGAGCATACCGTTTACTTCAGACTTAGATGCGCCAGTTGAGTCTACACACCAATACCCTCCAGATTTGAGTGGAACTTGAGCTGCCCATGCTGTCGCATTGGAATGGCAATTTGCAGTAGCAGATGTTTGAAGCGTATTGATAGCAACTGTTGGATCAGCAAGTCCTGCCGCAACTGCCGCATTGTAAACATTGTCATTTATTCCTTTTATAGCAGGACTTCCGTATGATGCAGTCGCATCACATACATCCCTGAGTGGATTAGAGGCGTATTTATAAGTATTACCATTTGCATCATAAAAGAGTTCTGCTTGGGCGCGAGCGTTGGCCAAGTTTGCTTTGATAGCAGCATCTGACCCTTTGTTACGAGCACTGTTTGTAGCTGCAATAACTACAGCAGCAAGAACTCCAATAATAGCGATAACAACCAACAACTCAATCAATGTAAAACCTTTTTTAAAATTTATTTTCATAATAAAATTTGTAATTAATAATTTCTTCATAAAAAATGTCTTTAATTATTATAACATAAACAAAACAAAAACCTCAACAAATGTTGAGGTTTTTGAAGAAACTATATTAATGCAGATTATGCACAAACTCCGTTTCCACCAGCAGTACCAGATTTTGATGCACCAGTACTATCTACACACCAGTTACCTGATGTTTTAAGTGCTGCTGACATTGCCCAAGTTGAAGCCTTTGATGCACTTGTTCCTCCTACTACACAAGTAGGAGCAGCATTAGCAGCAGTGATTGCAGCTATAGTACCTGTTATTGTAGTATCCAAGAAGACACTAGTAGCAGTAGTACAACCAGTAGCTGGTAGTGTTGCTATAGCAGCACTACTATAACCGCTGTTTGTATCGTAATAAAGTTCTGCTTGAGCACGTACATTAGCCAAGTTTGCTTTGATAGCAGCATCTGACCCTTTGTTACGAGCACTGTTTGTAGCTGCAAGAACTACAGCAGCAAGAACTCCAATAATAGCGATAACAACCAACAACTCAATCAATGTAAAACCTTTTTTAAAATTTATTTTCATAATAAAATTTTTAATTAATAATTTGTCTTAGAAAAGACACGACCATTTCTAATACTTTTATTATACCATGTAGAAATAAAAATATTGCAATACACTGTGGATATCAACTAGTGTATCCCCCCAGCAATGTTGTATATTGGCATCAAAACCGATGCCAAAAGCGTACCAACTCCCAGTCCGAGAACTACAATCATAATCGGCTCAATGAGCGTCACAAGTGTATCTACTGCTTCTTCTGCTTCCCTACTATAGAATCTACCAACTGTTTTGAGGATTTTACCAAGCGCACCAGTTTCCTCTCCCACTTTTATCATTTGTGACATCATCTGTGGGATTTCAGGGTGCTTTGCAAGTGCGTCTGACAACAAACTCCCAGCTTTTACTGCTTCAGAAGTTTCTTTTAAAATATTTTGATATACACTATTCCCAACCACTGCACTTGTAATATCTATAGCGCGTACAATTGGTATACCAGACGAAAGCATTGTATCCAGATTGTCTGCCATACGAGATAAATACAATTTTCTAAAAACAGTCTTAAATATTGGTATAGTAATCTTCATTTTATCTAAGTATGTTTTACCATTATCTGTACGAGTAAGTTTATATAAGTAAACAATACCTATAATTATTCCAAGAAGGATAAATATACCGTAATGTAGAAGTAGGTCAGAAAGCCACATGACAATCTTTGTATGAAAAGGTATATCTTGTCCGGACTCTTTGATAATATCGCTTAATTTTGGAATAATAAATACAAACATTAGTGACATCACGAGTATAAAGATACTCACAACGAAGGCTGGATATATAAGTGCATTTTTTGTCTTGGTTGTTAATCTGTATTGACGATCCAAGTAATCAGCCAAATAAGTAAATACATCCATCAGTTTACCTGTCTCCTCACCTGCGCGAACCATATTGACATAAAAGTCTGAGAAGACTTCAGGGTGCTTGGCCAAAGAATCTGCAATAGATAAACCAGACTGTAAGTCATCTGTAACACGAGTTAGAATATTTGCGAGTTTTACATTCTCGGTATTGCCAGCTAATAGTGTAAAAGCTTTGAGGGCTGAAACTTGAGCCTCGAACAATGTCGCAATCTGACGAGACATTATTACAATTTCTTTCATTGGGACTTTGTCTCCGAAAGATATTTTAAGTAATGATTTATGCTCGCCTTCTTCCTCTACTGATATTACAATTAGACCTTTGCGCTGCAACACTCCAATCGCCAAATCCTTTGTGGCTGCGTCTATCTTGCCATCCTTTTTCTCACCGACGTTTGTAACTGCTTTGTAATTAAATAACATATTATAATAATTGTTCTAATGACTTAGGATTAAAAGAGTACTGATAAGCACTTTCAATAGTTATTTCACCTTTGCGCACGAGCTCAAGTAGTGATCGATTCATATCTATCATTCCCAATTGTGAACTTGTCTCGATCACAACATCGATTTCGTGAGTACGCTTTTCGCGAATCAAATTTCCGATAGCATCATTATTGATCATCAATGCATACGCAGGGATCAAGCCTCCGGAAATTCGAGGTATCAAACGCTGAGAAAATACGCCTAGCAATGAATTGGCAAGTTGAACTCGAATCTGATCTTGTTGGGTCGCAGGAAATGTATCGATTATACGATCTATTGTCTGGCTTGCTGTATTTGTATGAAGTGTAGATATAACCAGGTGACCAGTTTCAGCTGCCGTAACTGCCGCAGCAATTGTCTCTGGGTTGCGCATTTCACCTATCATGATTACATTTACATCCTCTCTAAATACAGATGACAATGCAGTTTCAAAACTTTTTGTATCTATACCAACTTCACGCTGATCTATAATTGATCTCTCGTCAAAGTGCACAAATTCGATTGGGTCCTCTATCGTCACAATATGTGTTGCTTTTTGCTGATTAATATAGTTAATCATTGCCGACATTGTTGTAGATTTACCTTGTCCGACAGGCCCCACAACGAGAAAAAATCCTTGTTGTTTCATTGATAGGTCTTGTAGTATCTCTGGTAAATTCAAACTCTGAAAAGTTTCGGTCTTGGGTATAAGGCGCATTACAATTGACATCTTTTCTCTCTGGAAAAATGCATTTCCTCTTAAGCGATGCTTACCGTTGCCTGTTGAAGTGAAAGCAAAATCAACTTCTTTATTCTTAATAAATACCTCTGTTTTCTCTTTACCTATTAGTACTTCTAGTATACCCAACATACCCTCTTGTGAAAATGGCTCATTGTTTACTAGGACCAATAACTGACCTGCAACTCGAATAGATGGCTTACGCCCTGTAGACAAATGGATATCTGACCCAGTTTGGCTAACCAAAAAAGTGATTAATTCTTCTACGAGTTTGTTGTAATCCATATTTTATACTGTTAAATTTACTTTGTTTATAATCTCTGTGACTTTCATTACAACTTCAGAGGGTGTACTATTGGCTTTTACTATATAACCTTGAGCACCGAGTGCTTCCCCACGGGCAATATCTGACTGTTGTCCACGATTAGACAAAATAACACGGATACTGGTTGGTGCCAATTTTTCTTCTTGCATTTTTTCAAGAAGCTCGAATCCATCCATTTCAGGCATGATAATATCGAGTAATATAACATCTGGAACAAAACCACTATGGAATTTCTCCAATGCTTTTATCGGTCCGAGCGCTGTTTCAACTTCGAAATTGGATTGGTTGAATTTAAGAGCATACATATCCAAAAGGAATATATCGTCGTCTATTATAAAAATTTTTTTCTTTATTTCCATTATTTCTATTATATTACATTATAAAAGATTTGACTATTTGTACTTATAAATTATAAATTTCCTTAAACGGTACTGATCCTTTTATGCTTTTGATAATAGCATCTTCTCGCATTGTAATCATCCCATTTGCTCTTGCTATCCTATAGATCTCGCTCTCGATTGGGTTCTTCAAGATTACACTCTGCATCTCCTTGTCGACTTTAAACATTTCAAAGACAGACACTCGCCCTCTTGTACCAGCCGGGCATTCAGGACTTGCTACTGCCTCATTTAGTGCACTAGTTAAGTCAAATTGTGATTTAAATTGTGGGGCCAAATCTTCAAACTGCTTTTCAACCATTAATTTCATAGCATTATCCATTTCGATTGGCTTTTTTGAACTTGGACATATACGTCGAGAAAGTCTTTGAGCAATAATCAAAATAATAGTTGGAGAAATCAAGTATGGATCAATCCCCATATCTACTAGACGTGGGATAGCACCCACAGCACTGTTTGTATGCAATGTTGAGAAAACTAAATGTCCTGTAAGTGACGCTTGGATGGCCAATTCTGCTGTTTCTTTATCACGAATCTCTCCGACGAATATAACATTTGGGTCTTGGCGTAATATCGAGCGTAATCCTGAGGCAAAAGTATATCCAATTTCAGACTGAACCTGTGATTGGTTTATCCCTTGCATTTGGTACTCGACAGGGTCTTCTAGGGATACAATATTTTGCTCCTCTTTGTTTAGTTCGTTGAGCATTGAATAAAGTGTTGTAGTCTTTCCAGAACCAGTCGGACCAGTAACCAGGATCAATCCATATGGGCGTTTGATCGACTCGCGAATAAGTGCCAGATTCTCTGGAGATAAATCTAGCTCTTCAAGGGGCTTGACTCCCCTTTGTGAATCTAAAATTCTCATCACAATTTTCTCTCCGAAATATGATGGCATTGTTGATACACGAAAATCAATCTTCCTTCCATCAATTTTTGCTGAAAATCCTCCATCCTGAGGTTTGCGCTTCTCGTCTAAATGAAGCTTGGATAATATTTTTATACGAGCTACAACTCCAGAATAAACAGAGATTGGTAGCACGAGTGATGTATGCAAAATACCGTCTACACGAAAGCGTACTTTTACTTTGTCACCTGAATTTTCTATATGGATGTCAGATGCATTACCTTCCGTGGCATTACGTAATATAACTGCAACAATTTTTATAATTGGTGCATCTTCTACTATTTTTTCCTCTTCTCCTTTTTTTAAAATATTATCACTTTTTATTTGATCAATATTTACTGTTTCTTTTTCTTGTAAAATCTCCTTATCAAGCTCTGACAATGCTTGGTCCACCTCCCCACTAATACCCCTGTATGCATCCAATATTCCCTTAAAAGCAGAGTGGGATATTAGGAATACTTTAAATGGCATATTTATTTTGTTTGCTATAAATTGTAGAGCATCCATTGCCTGAATATTATCAGGATCTATTACTCCAATCTCTAATACACCATCTGCAACTCCAATTGGAGCGAATTTATACAATGATGCAGAATCTAATGGAATATACTTAAGAACATCAGGGGAAATACTTTTTGGGTCAATATTTTTAACAGGCAGGTTAAAATAAACTCCTTTAATGGCAAGTAGCTGTATGCTGTCTATATTGAAATCATTGAGGGCTTGATCTACATCACCCTTATACTTCTCGTCTGCGAGACGGATAATTTCGGATATTTGGGCCTCTGTTATTAAACCCTTTTTAACTAAATGTTCAAGAAATGGCATAATTTAATTCTTTTTAACAGGTATAATTTCTTTTAGCGCATTTGTGCTAGTAGTTTCTACAATTATATTTTCTACTGGCATATCTAATGGGGCAAAAGGGTTGACTCTACCAGCAGTCTCTTCGTTTTTAATCGGTACATTATTGTCTTGGAGGGAGTTGAATGATGGGCTTGCAAAAATTGTAGCATCAACATTTATCTTTGAGATTGAAAGTAATGTAGTTAGAAATTCTGTATCTTTATCTACTTTTTTGTTTGTAGTTGTTGTTTTTGAAGTGGCAGTTGTTGCAGTCTTTGTTGCTGCAGTTTTTGAAGATGACAATGCTGATGATGGTTTGGCAGGAGTAGATTTAACAAAAAAATAATTGTATGCAATACCCAATACTGCAATAACTACAACTATGATTATTATTTTTTTAATATTTGGTTTCATATATTTATTAATGCTTTAGCCAATATGTTTTAATTTTTAAACTGAAATCATAAATATTTGGGTCAACATCTACCATCTGCTTCGATAATACAGGCACAACAAAATCTACGCTAACAATATCTATTAATCGCAAATTTTGTTCCAAGTCTGATACAAACAATCTGAAAGTTTCGTAGTCTGAGCGAGTACTAAATTCTAAATCAAATGTACCAAACAAAGATACGTCTTTAACTTTTGCTGTTTTTGAAGTTTTAACTGGAGTTTTCGTATCTGCTACTGGCAAAACTTTATCGTTCACTGGTGGCTTGAAGCTAATATTTTGGATAGACAGACCATGCTTACTTGCAATCTGTTGAACCTCAAGAATCAGTTGAATATTATTCACGGTATTGGGCAGGAAACGATTTATACGCTCTTTGTCGACTGGTGATATAGCCTTGTAAGATGCTATTAAACTATCACGGGTTTTTTGTAGATTTTTTGAGTTTGCTAGTGCAGTACTATAAGAGGCCAAGTCTGCGCGCAGACTCATAGTATCTGTATATATAGGCTTAACATAAAAGAAAGCCGCTCCGATACTTATACATATAAAAATGATTGGTATGATTGAGCGCATATTATGGTTTGATTATATTTGTTTTTGTTTCGACTGGTGATTCCACTGTATTATTTGTATTGCTTTCTGGAAGAATATCTTTGATAAAGTTATTTTGTACAGCACCACTTGTCTCTGTCGGCAAAACAGCTTCCTTCTTTTTTTCTGTGTATTTAAGGATTTGTTTTTCGTACGATAAAAGCACTGGATCAACAATAAAAGAAACATTGAATGTTACATAGCCCTTTTTGTCTTTTTCGTCAGAAAGAGTTAAGTTGGAAAAAACAACATCTTTGAAATATTTACCTGCACTAGAATTAAATAAGCTTGCTTGTATTGCGATTGATTTATAATCTTTTGCATTACCGGACATTTTTACCATAAAATCGTCACCGTCTGTACCCCCCTCTGCAGAAAATTTTGTATATTGTATGGATGGTAGTGTAAGAGAATTCAATAATTCGAAAAATGGAGACATCACAACGTGAGAAGCAAGTACTTGCTTAGAAGCAGTGATACGCTTGTCGTAAAGTTGCAAATCAGCGATTGTTTCTGGCTCAAAACTTTCTTTTGCAAGAGCTAACGATTTCTTTGAGCTTTCTATTTTAGAAGTTAAGTTTGCTTTATAGAAATACAATCCTGCATAGGCCCCTCCTACTAATGCAACTGATATAAATGCAATAATAGTAAAAATACTAACTGACCTTTGCATTGGCTTAGAGACACGATGCAGTGGCTCATTCATGATTGGTTTTTTGGGTATAAAAGATGTTTGAAATTGTGTATTGTCCATTTTATATAAAAATTATGAAAGTTGTCTCAATGCAAGCCCTAATGCAACAGCAAACTCTGGACCGCTTTGTTTTAGGATTGGTTCAAGGAATGCTGGGGCCTCAGCTTTGGTAAATGGATCAGCATACATAACCTCTACAGAAAAAACTTCGGAAACTTTATCCATTAATCCAAGCGTCTGGGAACCTCCTCCCATCAGAATAACTTTGCTTATAGCTTTATTATACTTCTTCTGATAAGCAAGTACAATAGCATAACTCTCTGCGAGTATATAATCTATCGAAATTTTGACAACATCGGCAACCGCTTGGTTAGCATTGGTAGACATACCAACTGATCGCTTTAAATCCTCAGCCTCTTTAAATGAAATTGCAAGTGAAGTGGATATATTTTTTGTAATATCGTATGATCCACGATTAATAATATGAAATGACTTCACTATGCCATACTCAATAATTGTTACTTTTGTTTTTGACGCGCCGAAGTCTATAAACACAACTGGTGCGAGCTCGTAATTGAAGGAGGATCGAATAGCGCTAAATATTTCCATTTCAAAAAAGTGCGAATTGATATTGGATGCAGTTAATAATTCGCGGTATTTTGAGAGTGTGTCGTTGTGGATTGCTACTACCAATACTTCTGTATTCATAGTTTTACTTATGTCGACAGGATTTTGCATTGTATCTGTAGATTGATCTTGATTTTGGGCTTCGTTTGGTAGCATCCACCAATCAAGAGTGACTTCTGCTATTGGTACAGGTACATACTTACGAGCCTCCACAGGTATAATATTTGCAAGGTCTGAATCTTTGATATTGCCAGGCAATGTAATAATAAATATCAACGATGCAATAGACGGGATAGCAAGTGCCCCATTTGTGGTGGTAGTATTTGACTCTTTTAATACATCAACAAGAGCCTTTGCTAGTATATCTGTAGGCAAGTTTGTCAGTGTACCAATATCAGTACTTGCGTATGGACCTAGTGATAGTGCTCCATATGTCTCAAGCACCGCCTTACCCCCTTTTTTCTTTAGTTGGACAATTTTAATAGAAGATGAGCCAATATCAATACCCAAAACACTATCGACTGTGTCTTTGTGGAATACAGATGACAAACTGTCAGTCATTGTCTTTAAAAAGTTACTCATATACTGTATCTAGTATAACATATTTATAGTAGACTATATATATGAATATGTTAAAAAATAACTTTTTAATATATAAAAATTATATCCTGGATTTATTTTTCCCGAACTTTTGTATCAAATGCCAAAAACGAGGATTTGAGCTCTGTCTGGATTGCAGTATAGATATGAAATACCCAAATCAGGAAAATATGAATGATATTTTTGCTTGTTTCCAATATCAAGAGCCAATCATCAAGAAGCTCCTTCACTCTCTCAAGTATTACAAAAAACAAAATATTGGTTTGGTATTGGGAGGATACTTGTATGAAAGACTGATAGAAGAAGTAGCTGAACTACGTATATTTTCATCTGGTAGCCAGATTGTGCTTATACCCGTACCCCTGAGCCCAAAAAGGTTAAAGGAGCGTGGCTACAACCAAGCCGAAGTCATAGCAAGAGGTATGATAGAAAGTGACAAAGATATGATCTTTGTCTTAGAAAATAAAATAATCACAAAAACAAAAGATACCTTGCCTCAAGCCAAAATAAAAAACCGTAATACCCGCCTGCGAAATATTGTTGGATGTTTTGCAATCAACAATACTCAAAAAATTAAGGGTCGGACTGTGGTAGTAGTCGACGACATAACAACAACAGGAGGTACGATCGGTGAAATAATTAAATTATTGAAAAAGCATGGAGCAAAAAAAGTTGTTGGATTTGCTGTTGCCCACTAATTATTATAAGATGTAGCATATGAACACAGATGTAAAAAAGAAAAAAAATTATTGCAAGGATTGTGGTGGAGCGCAGGTAAATCATAAATTTACTTATATTGCTGTACTACTTGGATCATTTATCGATCCATGGACAATGCTACTCGAAAGGATAATGCCCGAGAAATCTCTAGATTGGATGGGTCCTGGTTTTATCAAAACACTTACATTCCTACATCTTGGCTCAATAACAAAAGAACCGAATGCAAAAGATAGCTATAGAACAAAAGTTATGTGGGAGGAGGCAAAAAAGCGTGGAATCGATCTGACAGAGTTCCATATGTTTAATATTGGTGGAGACATCTTCCTTTCGTATTACAAAAATAAAGATATGAGATTCTTTGATGTACTACCCCGCCCAAAGGTATATGATTCAACAGGTTTATCTTGGATGGATGATAAGGGCAAAATGAAAGAACATTTCAAGAAAGCAGGTATTCCTATCGCAAATGGTGCAGTAACAGGTAATCTAAAAAAAGCGCTAAAAATATTTAGTGAATTACAAAAGCCTGTAATTACCAAACCAAACATTGGCTCACGAAGCCGACATACTCATACTCATGAAAATGACGAGGCTTCATTTATTGCTGGTTTCAAAAATGCTCAAATGCTTTCACCTAAAGTCATGATAGAAGAGGAGCTTTCTGGGTTTGTATACCGTGGTACTCTAATAAATAAAAAGCTCGAAGGTGTGATTCGTCGTGAGCCAGCTGCTGTTATGGGTGATGGTGTCCACACAATAAGAGAGTTGATAGAAATTGAAAACAAGAATCCTCTCCGTGCTGGACCACTTTTTCATAAAATAGAGATCAACGAAGATGTAGATGCAGAATTAAAAAATTGGAATCGAACTTACGAAACAATCCCTACCAAAGATGAAATGATAACATTAGGTCAAAAAACTAGCCGTGCAGTTGGTGGTGGTATTACAGATGTAACAGATGATATGCATCCTGACAATGTAGCCCTTCTTGAAAAAGTTGCAGAGACAGTAAATGACCCACTAATCGGTGTAGATTTTATCATTGATGATGTAAAGGTCTCCTGGCGAGAGCAACCTCGTTGCGGAATCATAGAATGTAACAGTGCTCCATTTAT
Source organism: Patescibacteria group bacterium (assembly GCA_030916965.1). Classification (GTDB taxonomy): domain Bacteria; phylum Patescibacteriota; class Minisyncoccia; order Phycocordibacterales; family UBA9973; genus UBA8515. The sequence goes on along the minus strand of JAUPVQ010000021.1, from coordinate 1,144 downwards.
AGATCTACATCACTACCCTCTTGTGGGCAAGCCCCGCAACATTGCCGCTAAACTCTGGGATATAGTTTACCCAGAATCTAAAATTTAATCTTCTGTAACTAGAGAATCTACTGTTATTTCTGATTCAGGAGCAATTTCTAAATCAGGCTTCAGACCTGACGCATGCTTTTGACTTTCTTCGTACACTGCGTATTCACCTAAGAAGTTTTTGAATTCTGTTATTCTAGATTCTTCATCTACTTCTGTAAAATGATCTATCGGTTTGGATTCAGGAGTATATTCATAGTGCCCTCTTATTTCTCCATCAGAGAATACTCGGATATGGTACTGGTAATTGAAGTCTACCAATTTGCGCCAAGAGAGAACTTGCCCACTGTCTACCCATGCTACGAAGTGGTTACCGAAATTCCATTTCTCGTGAAGATGCTTTTCTAAATCTTTCAAAGTTTTGTGTGGAGCTACCCAACCAATGTGATATTTTTGTCTTTCCTTGTCATGCCAAACAAGATGGTATTTCACCATAAAAGCCTGTACCTTTGGAAAAATGAAATAAATTTTGTGCCAAATATAATTTTTGATTTTTTGCCCTGTTGTAAGATGGACTGTTTTTTTCATATTATTTTATTATACACTAATTTTGCGGAGCCGGCTGGAATTTCTCCCTCGACTAAATTTTATTCTAATAAAATTTGTTTGGGCACCGCCTCAAAAAATTTTCTGCTGAAAATTTTATATTCCGGCGTTCGAACCCAGCACAAAAGCCATCTATGGCTTTTTCTGGCGGAGCCGGCTGGATTCGAACCAGCGAGGGCTTTTACACCCTGCCTCTTTAGCAAAGAGGTACGTTAGACCACTCTGACACGGCTCCTTTACTCATGCATATTAGCACACAATGAGGGACTTTTAAAATTTCTTAAATTAAAGTATAGTGTAGCTTACGGAGGCGTGGATGAGTGGTTTAAATCAGCGGTTTACTAAACCGCCGACTTGTAAAAAGGTCCGTGAGTTCGAATCTCACCGCCTCCGCAGAAAGAAACTTCCGAATCCGAAAGGTGGGAAGAAACCCGCGCCGAAGGCGCGGGAGTGGGCAAAAGAGCCCGTCGCTTCGCGACGAATTGGGACGGGACGGGTGTGGCGAAATGGG
>JAUPVQ010000020.1 GCA_030916965.1 Patescibacteria group bacterium | reverse complement strand
TCGCACTGGACAGGTTGTAGCAAGAGGCCTCGCTTTTTTTGCCACACCTGCAGGGTGGGTAACTCTCGCAATCTTAGCTGTACTTGCAATCATTTTCTTATTCTTCTTCTTAGATTTTGATTTGAACAAAGACTTAACAGTAAAACTCACAAAGTCCGGCCCAGAAAAGGTAGATAACTGCCCTAGTGATGTCAATGATCTTGATGCAACAAAGTTATGTCTTATCGAATATACCTTGAATGCCTCATATACTGGAAATCCAAATAGGCTCACTGTGACAGATGAACTTGATGATAATGTTGAGTTTGTTAGTGCAGAACCTGCGGGCAGTTTTCAGTATGATCAAGTAACTCATACTGTAACGTGGACCTTTGGAAATGGGAATCAGTCTTCAGGATCAAGTTCTGCAACTGAAATTGGCTCTGATCTACCTCCCAATACTGACACGTGTTCAGGAGTATACTCAAACATAAATGATGGTGGACAACATAATGGGCAAAATTTCGGTGATCCAGCATGTACACTTGCGAACTCCCCAAGAGTTCCCTACTCATTCAATGGAAAAAGCTGGTCAAATGTTCCTCAAGCGCTCATAGACTTATTAACCAAACTTGATCCAAGTAATGTAGGATACTGGATTGGAATTATAAGCTGTGAGGCACCTGGCTTTGACCCCAATAATATGACCGCCGTTGCCGCAAACGGATCTGCATGGGGACTTTTCCAAATGGGAGCGAGAATCATAAATGGACAGGAATCCCCATATGGACCGGGTGATGGACTCAATGGTCCTTATGATAGAGGAGATGTAAATTGGCAAAACCAGGTAAATAATGCAGTAAAGTACAATACAGAAAGATTAAATAATAATTGGAGATACTGGGAATGTGCATCACTTGTATGGGGGCTTTGGTGATAATATGAAAAATTCAAAAAGAACATTATATTTAGCTTTGTCGGGTATTGTTATTACTCTCTACTTAATTCTTACGTATGTAGCATTTTTTAGTCCAAAAGATAAAGCTGGCAGACTAAATACTCAACAGATTCTCCCAACTCCAATTACAAATTTAAAATCCCCAATTGATGTCGTTCAAAAAAATTCTTTGAGTGGAGAGGAATTAACATCAGATGAGATCGAGATCCGAAGCTCACTACTGAGTCGAATTGATGATTTCGGCTACATTGAAAAACAAAAAACCTTCACCATTGTATATATGCAAGAACACGATGTGTTTCAAGTAAGAATACTCACAGCAGATATTGAAGCTGGAAAAAAAGATGCCTTTAACTGGCTATTATCACAAGGACTAAGTACCAATGGGGCTTGCAAACTTCCCTTTGTCTTTTATATCAATCCCAAGCTTCTTGCAAAGAACACTACTTTTAACCCAATACCAAAGGAGTGTATGAATCAATGATTACTCTACAAAAAAGATTTTTTCAATTACTTCTCGATTCAAAAGTATTCGTTACCATTCACATATTACTTATTCTCTTAGGAAGTGCATATTTATACATCCATCTTAATAAACCTAGCGATTTAAAAGAGCACGTATTACACACCGACATTACAAATATAAAAAAAATATCAATTGTTCAACAAGTCTATGCAGCAATCGACATAACAAAATACTCAAACCCGCCCTATAACCTCCCAGCTCCAAATGGCGCAGCTACGCTTTCTTACTCTGAAGAAGCAATTAATAATGCAAATACTCTGGGTAATGCAATAGCTGATATACAACCATATCTTTTAAAAAAATATGCTGCTACTCATGTTGATCCATTTCTAGCTGTGATGTGGACAATGGCAATTGAAGGATCAGGCGCAAATCCGTATTTTTGGAACTGTAATGAGACACTGAAAGGGAAAGAAAATATCAGTAAAGGATGCCGTGGATGGTATAACTCTGGCAACTGGCAAGTCGGATATGGAATCCAAGTTGCCCAAGCGGGAAGTCATCTTGTCGAAGACTTTATGGAGATTTATAAATCCGCAGACGCTAACACGGCCCAGGAGGTTGGCAATAAAGTCATACAAGCTGCTGGGATTACAAATCCTTCAACTTTCCCAGCAAAGAGTGTCGAACAATTAGTATCAGAAGCAGGGGCACCTGGAACTATTTATGTTGAAAGACCAACTACAGACACGGAGGCAGCTGCACAACAAGCAATAGCCATACTATTAATGGATCAAAAGATTGGAGCAGCAGCAATTGCACAAGAAGTAGCAAATGATATAGGAACAGATTGGGCTGGGAGAATGAGAGGTTGGAACCAAGAATACTACACAAATGGACTTAATCCAAGTAATCCGATTTTTTCAAATAATATTCAGGAATTAGCAAAAGTATATACAGGAAAAGCAGGTAGTTCAGGTCCAGGATTATCTTCTGGTTCTTACACAATGAAGCTTATTGTCAAGCCAAAGGCAAACGATGTATACGTAATAAATGAGGCCAAAGCCCAAATATATGGAGGTGGATCGACAAACAGTTCATCACCTTCAATCCCAACAGCATCTCCATCAGCGACTGGATCTCCTACACCATAAAGTATAAAATAAGTTCATATATGAATATTAAGAAACTGCTTACCACAAATGGTATTCTCCTCAGTCTCGTTTTAGTTAGCGTCATCATTCTTTTAGGTCTTATTATCTACTCCTTTTTTTTATCTCCACAACCAAACAATAATAACATTCAAACAAAACCTCATAATAGTACTCCCACACCAACACCATTCGATATTTCAAATATTCCGAATGCAACACCTCAACTATTCCGAAATGATGACGAAGAAAAAAATGGAACGCTTGTTGTCACATCGAATGTGCCTGGTGTGCAGGTTCATCTTGATGCAACTGGACATCCAGATCCAGAAGATCCAATTCCTCCAGGGCAAAAATGGCCAACGAATATTACCCCTTTTAAAGTTGATTCTATACCAATTGGGGAGCATTTTATTTTTGCAGCCAAACCACCACTCTATGATACTCAAGTTGTAAAATTTGTCATTACTGAAAACCAAATCACCACTATTGAGTTAAAAATGGTTCGACTACAGATAAGCAATTAATATGAAAGCTGTCCAAATTTTCTTCATTTTTTTTATTTTTTTATTGTCGCTTTTTCCGATGAAAGTATCCGCTGTAAATGAGCCTACAACGTGCTCAGGAGAAGTAATTGATCTTGGTGTAGAGAAAAAACTGCTCTCACCTAGTCAACTTTCAAGACCTGGAATATGTGGTCAAAAACCAACGAAAATTGTAATGCACACAACATGGGGACATGATACGGCTGAAGGTCTATGGGAATACTTTGAAACAAAACCTGAAGGAAGGTATGCAAGTACACAATTTGTTGTAGGGAAAGATGGTAAAGTACTTCAAATGCTTGAAACTCTCAGTGATAAAGTAGAAATTGGTTGGGCAGTGTCGTACTTTAATGATGATTCTGTTTCAATTGAGATTGGTAGGAATGGAAATTTCAATACTCGAGATGAGGTGCCAAAGGTTCAATATGATGCAACGGTAAAACTCGTTCAAGCATTAATGCAGGCATATGATATTCCAGTTGGTAATATCGAATATACAGCAATAAATAATACGAATGATCCGAGCGCAGGTGGACCAATCACAAAAAGCTCCTTAGGGATTTTTGGACACTACCAACTATCACCTGATGATCGCTCAGATCCTGGACAGGGATTTCTTCGTGACTTCAGAGATGATCTTAAAATATTAGGTCCAGAAGGCAATAATGATAATAATAACAATGGATCTTCTAATAGATATATCAGTCAAAAATGTATTACTCAAGTTGGCACACCACTTGAACCCCCCCCTGGCCCGCTCGGATGTACAGGTGGAAGTGAAGACAACATATTTGGAGGTGGACCAGCAGAGCCATGTCAGGCTCCTCCAAGTGTAAACTATACTTCATCAGAGGAATATGAAGATGCAATTTTCCAAAAATGGGGAATTAGTGTCAACTTGCCACTTCACCAAATGCAAAATGCCTGGAAGGAATTTCATGAAATCGATTGCACAGGCCTACTTCAAGATATACGTGGATCTATTATTAGCAGTTGGGGTGAAGGGTGGTCAGAACAATTTTCATGCGCAGGTGACCCAGGTGTAAATCTCTATATTTCCACTCAATTTCAAGGAGAATGGGTAGAAACGCATCTTACTCATGAATTAACTCATCTTTGGCAGAAATGCTCATCAAGAGGAGAAGCAAATCAGCTTGAAAATAATGCTGCGTACGATATTGAAGGTGGTATAACACATTATTCACGTACAACTTGTGGGTTTGGCAGTAATAAGTATAATGAAGATCATGCAGAGTCAATTTCTCTCTTTCTTAATCCTTCAAGTGGAGAAACAACCTGCGCCCAAACAAATATTAACCCATTCAGTAATGGTGGCTTCCCTAAGCATAAAGAAGTTGCAGAAAAAGGTGTTGGAAAAAAATGAGAAATAATAAACCACTATTATTTTTAATAATTTCTTTAGGTATAGGGATTATTCTTGTAATCATTCTCATCATTTCATCACTCTTCAATAACGACTCAACGCAAGAACCTCAGCCTATATCATCTGAAGTGAAAAACACATCTAATCCACAAGATACTGCATCATTTGAAATTACCCCTCTCCAAAAAACAATCATAGGGAAAACTGAAGAAAACTTTGTTAAAAACAATAATAAAATTATTTCGACTACGGAAGAAAATGGCATAAAGACATATGTTGTTCAGTCATTTATTAGACAATATACCAACGAAATTAAAACTGAAAACGGTATAGTTGTATTTGAGTCTACTCGAACAGACATTTCAAACCCGCCACCACCAACAATAAGTGCGTTTAAAAGAATCTATGGCGAGCCAGAACTTGTACTTAATAGCGTCTCTTCCATCGGTAAATTTATCTCAGCTTACATTTATGCAGAAAAAGGATATACTCTTTTTGCAAATAGATATACTGGAACTGTTTATGATGTACACCGATATCTTCCAATGACATTGAGTTCCTATCAGCAAAAATATAATGAGTATTTACAGGAGGCACCACCTTATCCACAAGAAAGACCAGACGAAGCCAATTAAGCAGGAAGACGTATTGGCATTATGAGATGTAAGAAAGATTCATTGTCTTTTATCTTAAAAACTCCCGGATTGAGTGGTCCAGTCATCTGAAATATTAATATGTCTTCAGGAATAT
>JAUPVQ010000019.1 GCA_030916965.1 Patescibacteria group bacterium | reverse complement strand
CTCAAATCCGCTACCATGGCGAGCTTCTGCCTGTTGCCATACTATCTCTCAATGATACTAAAATGACTATTAAATTTGAGAAATCTGACCCCACAGCCTCAAGTGGCCAATCAGTAGTAATATATGATGGGGAAATATGCCTTGCAGGAGGAGTGATTTTGTAATAGTAATGTAAATTTTATTAATATTTGATATACTAGATTATATGATAAATTTTTTTGATGCGCAGACAGTAGATATTATTATTCGTTTAGGTATGGCATTGGTTTTCGGTATGTTTATTGGTACAGAGCGAATTCTCGCTCACAAAACTGCAGGTATGCGGACATATGCACTTGTAGCAATGGGCTCTGCATTGTTTATTATTGTCTCTATTATTGTCACAAGTAGTTTTTCTGACACAACTGTATTTGATCCAATGCGAATGGCGGCGCAGATTGTATCTGCAGCTGGATTTATATGTGCAGGGTTAGTGTTTGTACGCAAAGATGGAATTACAGGACTTACATCATCGGCCGGATTATGGGTATCTGTGGGTATTGGAATGGCATGTGGTTTTGGGTTATTTAAATTAGCATTAATCGGAACTATCTTTACTCTATTTATATTTATCGTTTTGTGGTTTGTAGAAGCAAGCTTCAAAAAGTCTAGGTTTTTTAGACAAATCGATAATCAAAAGGACTAAATAGCCTACATACATATTTTCTGCTATATTAAATACATATGAAATCTGATGAAATCAGGGAGAGGTTTTTAAAATTTTTTGAAGCTCGGGGGCATAAAATACTGCCTTCATCTTCGCTTGTACCACAGGGAGATATTTCTGTGCTATTTACTACTGCTGGGATGCAACAATTCAAGCCTTATTACCTAGCCCCAGATAATGCAATCAAGGACTTTGGTACCAAAAATGTTACTACAGTACAGAAGTGTGTCCGCACTGGAGATATTGATGAAGTTGGAGATGCAACACACTTATCTTTTTTTGAAATGCTTGGCAACTTCTCATTTGGTGGTTATGGCCGACGAGAGGCTATCACATATGCCTATGATTTCATTACAAAAGAAATGAATTTAAAGATTTCTTATGTTACCTATTACAAAGGCGAAGGCGTTGTGCCTGCAGATATTGAATCCAAGAATATTTGGGCCGAAATTGATCCGAGTCTTGATATACGCGAAGACGGAGCAGATGTATTTTGGGGGCCAACAGGATTAAATGGCCCATGTGGTCCGACAAGTGAAATTTATTGTAAAAATGCTGACGGTGCTGATGTAGAAATTTGGAATATAGTCTTCAACGAATATTTTTGCGATGGATCTCGTGAGAAGCTCGACAAAGGTGAGGCCACATTGAAAAAATTGGATGTCTTGGGTATTGATACAGGTATGGGGATGGAACGTCTTGTGACAATAGTACAAGGAAAGAAAACAGTTTATGATACTGATTTGTTTGATAATGAAAAAACAAGAGAGGAAAGAATAATAGCTGACCATGTCCGATCTGCAATATTTATGATTACAGATGGTGCACGTCCAGCCAATACTGGAGCAGGATATGTGTTGCGTCGTTTGATTCGCCGTGCAGTTCGATTTTCTAATCAACCTCTTGATAAGATAATTAATGATATTCAAAATAAGTATAAAGGAATTTATAATCTTGATGATAAAGGAGAAATTGCAAAAGAAGAGAAAAAATTCCAAGAAACATTGGAAAAAGGTCTAAAGGAATTTGAAAAAGGGATTGACCCGTTTATTTTGGCTACTACATATGGATTTCCAATCGAACTCACGCTTGAACTTGCAAATGAAAAGGGTAAAACTATCGATCTAGAAGACTTTAACAAGAAGATGGCTGAACATCAGAAATTGTCTCAGACAGCAAGTGCTGGAATGTTCAAGGGAGGCCTTGCCAATCACAATGAAAATACAATTAAATTGCACACAGCGCATCATTTACTACTAGCAGCGTTACAAGAAGTACTAGGCAAGAGTGTTAAACAGCGTGGTAGTAATATTACAGAGGAGCGTTTGCGTATAGACTTCATGTTTGAGCGCAAAATGACAGATGAAGAGAAGAAAAAAGTTGAAGATATTGTAAATTCTAAAATTGAGGCTGGACTTGATGTTATTCATCGCGAAATGCCACTCGCGGAAGCAGAGAAATTGGGTGCCGAGATGGAATTCGGTGCCAAATATCCCGAGATTGTATCTGTCTACACAATTGAAGATAAAAATGGTAACCAATTTTCAAAAGAATTTTGTGGTGGACCACATGTAGAGAATACAAAAATTTTGGGACAATTTAAAATACAAAAAGAGGAAGCAGTTGCACAAGGAGTGCGCCGAATAAAAGCAATTTTAGTATAGTTTTCTAACTCAGCGGAAGAAATTAGCTTCTCTTGCGGGACACACGTAAAATTCTGCTGAATTTTCTGCTCTGCTCGGTGTCGACACACCTGCGCAAGTTCCCGCGCAAGAACTAATTTCTTCCGCTTCGCTTTATTTTGTAGTATAATAATCTCATATGGGACTTTTTGGTACAAATGAAAAAAATGAACAGACTATCGCACTTTTTGGAATTGGTTCAGGTTCTGTTGGTGGTGCACTAATTCGATTTAATAAGAATGCATTAGGGGACTGGGATCCTCATATTGTGGCACAGGAGCGTACTTATATACCATTTCAACAGGAATTAAACTTTGATAATTTTTTTGCAAACATGCAGACTGCTCTTAAGAGTACAGCTAAAAAAATTTATGACAAAAAACTAGGCGCACCCGATAGTATATTTTGTACAATGACGTCACCTTGGTATGTATCTGAAACTCGCAAAATTAATTTCAAAAAAGACACTTCTTTTACCATTACCCCAAAGGTTATGAATGATATTATAAATGTTGAGCTATCTACAATCCTTAAATCATATGAGGAAAAATACAAGGACATGAATGCTATGCCGTATTTGCTAGAGAGCAAAGTTTTGCACACTACACTCAATGGATACGATGTTCTAAATCCACTCGGAATGAAGGCAAAAAGTATCAATATAAATTTATTTTTAAGTATTTGCCCAGATTCTTCTGTTATAAATATCAAGGATACTTTGAACGAAGTTTTCCATAACAATAACATTACATTTGGATCTTTTATATTATTAATGCTTATTATTGCACGTGAACGACTAGCTAATCAGGCATCTTACTTCCTGATTGATATTAATGCAGAGCTTACAGACGTAGGTATTGTAACAAATGGAGTATTGGTTGCTACGATTTCATTTCCAATGGGCAAGAATTATATAATACGCCAACTTGCAAAGGAATTAAACAAGGATGAGCAAGAAGCGAGATCACTTTTCTCACTTACTGCAAGTAACACCATATCAAGTGAAGAGAAAATTAAAATTGAGCCAGTACTTACTCGTGTTAGAGACGAATGGACCAAACTTTTCAAAGATTCATTGGCATTATTACCACAAACCATTTCATTGTCATCAAATATTTTCCTAGTATCGGACAATGATGCAAGTATTTGGTTTGCAAGCTTCCTAAAAGATAAGGACTACACACAGAAATTGTTGAATCAGAAATATTTTGATGTAACGGTCGTCGAAGGCCAAAAATTATTAGATATTTGTAAAGTTAGCGATGGTAATTGCGATCAATTCCTCATGATAGAGGCTATAGCCTTGGCTCGCATGCTACCAAAATAAATTTATATGAAAAGAAATCCAATACAAGATATAAAAAGAAGTACTCCATCTATGCATCATAGTGCAAGCTCTTTCCACAGTCACAAGGTGGAGGAACCTGCCGAGGATGTAGTTGTGCAAGATGAACCAGTTGTTATAAAGAAAAAGTCTACTCCAACTAGATTCATACCAAAAAGAAATATTAATAATAAATTGGAACTTAAAACAATCCTTGTTGTTGTCGGTATTATTTTATTTATTTTGGGTATTTACTTTTTATCTATCAAATATGGTCGTGCTCGAGTTACAGTATTAGAAAAGAGGGAACCATTCACATTTACAGATAAGGCTTTCAAGGCAAGTAGAGCAAATGATAGTGAACTTGGGTTTGAAGTGATGATTGTATCAGATAGCATAGACAAAGAAATCACCCTTACTGAATCAAAAGAGGCATCTTCTAAAGCAACAGGACAGGTTGTAATATATAACTCATACAGCACAACTCCACAAAAATTATCCATCAACACAAGACTAGTAGATGATAATGGTTATATATATTTTACTGATAAAGCAATTACTGTCCCAGGATTTAGCATGCTAAAGGGTAAGGTAGTTCCTGGAAGCGTAGGTGTCAGTGTTACAGCATCCAAGGCTGGTCAATTGTACAACGGTGAGCCAAGAGACTTTACCTTACTTGGATTCAAAGGTACACCAAAAGCTACAAAAATATACGCACGATCAAAAGGCCCGCTTACTGGTGGATCATCTGGCAAAGTGTATATTCCAAGTTCTGAGCAAAAAGGTGAGCTCAATAACGTAATATCAGACGAATTGAGGCAAAAATTATCCAAGAGTTTGCTAGCTCAAGTCCCAGCTGGATATATCCTATTTGAGGATAGTGTTAAATACGACACTACCTTTAACCCAGACGAAATCTTGTCACAAAATTCAAGCACATTGGTAAAAGTTAGTGGATCAACAACTGCGATTATTTTAAACGAAGATAATTTAGAAAAAAATGTAATCAGATCGGCTAATTCAACAATACCTGATAATGAAATTGGTGAAATATCAGTACCCGAATTAAGGAATTTTGTTTTCAAAATCTCGGGTGACAATTCTATAATAAACAAGGATACTGTTACTATCAATTTCTCATTGACTGGTAGTGGAGTCTTGTCATGGAAGCCAAATTATGAACAACTTGCAACGCAACTTATAGGTATTAAAAAGGATGAAGCGAATAGTGTATTTGCTATGTATCCTGGTATAGACAAAGCTAGGCTAACAATGATACCACCATGGAAAAATTCCTTACCCATTCATCAAGAGTATATTAAAATCAAGGCTGAATAAATTGACTTAATATCAATATTACATTACAATTCCAATACATTACATGAGTGATAAAACAAACGACATAACAATGATAGGGATAGTCGAGGAGGCAATGCCAAACACGCTATTTAGAGTACGATTTCCAGATGACAAGCTTATTGTGGCGTACCTGTCTGGCAAGATGAGAATGCACCGAATCAAGGTCCTAATTGGCGACAAAGTAGAGGTCCTAATAGACCCTTACGGAGGCAAAGGCCGGATACTTAAGAGATTGTAGGGTTTAAATCAGATATCCACTTGCAATTTTATTAATAATAGTGTAGGATAGTCTGATATATGTATAGTTGATGAAATAGGGTTGAAACCCTTATTTTCTTTAATTATAATATCAAATATGAAAATCAAATCAGCTGTAAAAAAAATCTGTACAAAATGTAAAATGGTAAAACGAGCAGGTCACCTTCGTGTTATTTGCGATAATCCTAAACACAAACAAAAACAATAATTTATGAGAATCCTAGGTATAAACATCCCCAATGATAAGCGTCTTGATATTGCACTAACATCACTATATGGTATTGGTCTTTCAAGTGCTCGAAAAATATTGAAACAAGCTCAAGTTGAAATTAATTCAAAAGGAGATGTATTAACTGTTGATCAAGAAAATGCAATCCGTAAGGTTATCGAAGGAATGACAATCGAAGGTACTTTGAAGCGTGAGATTGCTACAAACATAAAAAGACTAAAGGATATCAAAGCATACAGAGGCGTTCGTCACATGAGAAAGATGCCAGTACATGGCCAAAGAACAAAAACAAATTCTCGTACAGTTCGAGGTAATGTTCGTAAAACAATGACAAGCGGACGAAGAAAGGCTGAGAAGACTTAAAACCTGAACACTTTATATATTAATGATTGAGTTATGACAAATTAAAATGGCTAAAACAAAAACAACAACTGAAGAAACAAAAATTACTACCGAAGTGAAAGCTCCGGTTGTAAAAGTACCCAAAAAGAAGATAGTGGCTGGTACTTTGCATATCGAAGCAACATTCAATAACACAAAGATAGTTGTTTCTGATAAATCTGGTAATACACTCTTTTGGACTTCATCTGGTGCTTTGGGATTCAAAGGTGCTAAAAAGGGTACACCATTTGCAGCAAGTAAAGCAGGTACAGTACTCGGTGAAAAAGCAAAAGCTCTTGGTATAAAAGAAGTTGATGTAATTGTAAAAGGAGTAGGTAGTGGACGAGAGCCAGCAATAAGATCATTTATGGCACACGATATCGAGATTTCTGGAATCAAAGACGTTACTCCTGTCCCACACAATGGTCCGAAACCAAAAAAGCCACGAAGAGTATAAAATAAATATATGAAAACAGCACAAAAATACAAAATATGTCGAAGATTAGGTCCTGGAGTTTACGAAAAATGTCAAACTCCTAAATATGTTGCGTCACTTAATCGTCACGATAAAGGCAAGAAGGATAAGCGTCCAAAGCCACTTTCTGCGTATGCTTTACAATTCCTACAAAAGCAACGTGTTCGTTTTACTTACGGTATCTCAGAAAAGCAATTTGCAAATTACATCGAGCAAGCAATCAACCACAAAGGAACACTTGCTACAGATTCATTATTTGAACTTTTAGAAAATCGTTTGGACAATGTAGTTTATCGTTTGGGCCTTGCTCACACACGTAGACTGTCTCGTCAAATGGTTTCTCACGGTCACTTTACTATTAATGGCAAGAAGACAACTATCGCTTCATACCAAGTTCGCCTAAATGACAAAATCGCTGTTCGTGAAGGTAGTAAAAAGAGTGTCCTCTTTGCAGATGTAAAGAAAAAAATGGAAGAATATACAATCCCAAATTGGTTAGCGTTTGATAGTAGTTCATTAGTAGGAACTGTGCAAGGTAAGCCCAAGAATACTGAAGGCTTCCTTGATTTAAACACTGTTCTTGAATTCTATAGTCGATAGAATATTGCGTATGGTTATTTTTAATAAATAATAAGTTATATTGCGAATTTATTTCGCCCAAAATCATATGTCTGATTTAAAAATCATTTTACCATCTAAATTATCTGTTGTTTCAGAAGACAATGCAAAAGGTGTCTACGAAATTGATGGATTATACCCAGGCTACGGCCATACTCTGGGTAATTCTCTACGCCGTATTATATTATCCTCCCTCCCAGGCGCAGCAATCACTTCACTAAAGATTGATGGTATCGACCATGAATTTTCTGTTGTTGATGGTGTAAAAGAAGATGTTATAACAATGTTATTGCACCTTAAACAAGTTCGTTTCAAGATCCTTACAGAAGAATCACAAACTGTAACTTTGTCTGTAAAAGGACCAAAGACTGTTACAGCTGGAGATATTACAGTAAGTGGACAAGTAGAAATCTTGAACAAAGATCTATATATTGCTGAACTAACAGGTAAGGCTCCACTAAATATTGAAATGACAATCGAGAAGGGCCTTGGTTTCGTACCAAAAGATGCTCACCAAAAGAACAAAACTGAAATCGGTTTTATCGCTGTTGATGCAATCTTTACACCAATACGTCGTGTTGCATACGAAGTAGAAAATATGCGTGTTGGCGACAATACAAATTACAACCGTCTACGTATGACTATCGAGACAGATGGTACTCTTACTGCTCGAGAGGCTCTAGAGAATGCAATCTCAATTATGATTGACCAACTACACGCTATTGCTGGCTTTACTAAAAAGAAGGTTGTTGAAGTTGTAGAAGAAGTTACAGAAGTTACAGCTAAGAGTAAAGAAAAGAAAGATGCGCAAGCTCCAGAAGGTGAATTTACAGACACACTAAAGACTCGTATTGATACACTTGATCTTTCTACACGCACACTTAATTCATTGATTGGTGCAAATATCCGTACTATCGGTGGAGTTGCTCGTAAGAAGAGAGAGGATTTACTAGAAATCGAGGGTATCGGTGAGAAAGGTATCCAAGAAATCAAGAAAATGCTTGGCAATTACAATATAACATTAAAGGAATAATACGAATTTTATATGAGACATCACGACAACATTCGAAGATTTGGAAGAACAAAGAACGGACGAACAGCCCTAATGAAAGGCTTGATTCTTTCTATGATCGCCCACGGTAGAATTGAAACAACAGAAGCAAAAGCAAAAGAATTGCGTCCTGCTATCGAGAAGATGATCACTCTTGCAAACAAGGGCACACTTTCTTCACACAGATTGCTTGTGTCTCGTATCTATAACCAAAAAGCTCCTGCAACAAAGATAATCAAAGAAATTGCTCCAAAATACAAAGGTCAGAATGGAGGATATACAAGAATATCAAAATTAAAGCCACGCCTAGGTGACGCTAGTAAAATGGCAGTAATTGAATTTATATAATATGAAAACAACAATCACAATTGATGCAAAAGGTAATACACTAGGACGAGTTGCGAGTGCAGCTGCCAAGGCTCTTATGGGTAAAACAAGTGCAGATTATGCTCCAAACGTAGCTCCAAAAGTAACTGTAGAAATCCTTAACGCGCAACAAACAAAGATGACAGAAAAGCGTATGAAAGAGACTCTTCATGAGCGATATTCTGGATACCCAGGTGGACTCAAGATGACTACAAACGCTCGTATTATCGAAGGTAAAGGTGTAAAAGAGCTATACAGATTGGCTGTTTACAATATGCTACCAGCTAACAAATTACGTACAGGTATGATGAAAAATTTAGTAATTAAGGCATAATATATGGATAAAAAAGCATCTACAAAAGAATACACACGAGCACTAGGTCGCAGAAAGACAGCAACTGCTGTGGTCAAGTTGTACCCAAGTACAAAGAACTCATATACTATCAACGGTAAAGATATCAAAGTTTATTTCCCAACTGCTGATTTGCAAAAGATTGTTTTTGATGCACTAACTGCAATAGAAGGCACTGCAAAATACGATATCGTAGTAACTACAAAAGGTAGTGGAATACACTCACAAGCTGAAGCAGTTCGTCATGGTATCGCACGATGTTTGGTTGCGATCGATTCTGAGCTCCGCCCAGTATTGAAGAAAGGTAAAATGCTTAAGCGTGACCCTCGTCAAAAAGAGCGCCGAAAATTCGGTCTCAAGAAAGCCCGCAAAGCCCCACAATGGTCAAAACGTTAACAAAAAGAGTCGCTTACGCGACTCTTTTTCGTTTTGACGGCCGGAGCCATAATTTTTCACCAGAAAAATAGGCGAGGCGGGGTCGCGAAATTTTTCTGCAGAAAAATATTTGTGATGTAAACGTTCATTATTTTGAATGTTGAATATAAATAAATTTTTGGTATAATACACTCGCTATGGATGAACATGATGAAATAAAAGAACCAATTGGAATGGGAGATGAAGATGCATTTGAGGATGTGTCTTTTGTCGATTCGACAGAAGATGGCGATGAATTGCCTACGAAAGATATTGTGAAAAAATTGCGTGAAGACTTGAAAATTTGTAGGAAAGAAAAAGAAGAATATTTAACCGGCTGGCAAAGAGCAAAGGCGGATTATGTGAATCTACAAAAAGATTCCAACGCAAAATATAAAGAAATTCGTACAATGGTAACAGGGAACATGGTAGAAGATTTGCTCCCAGTACTAGATAGCTTCAATATGGCAATGGGCAACAAGGAAGCTTGGGAGAAAGTGGATGCAAATTGGCGCAATGGAGTGGAATATATCCATCAGCAATTCCTACGTGTATTGGCCGACAACAATGTTACGGCACTCGACCAAGTAGATGTAATGTTTGATCCAATGTTGCATGAAAGCATCGAGACAATCCCAACAGATGATGAAAGTAAAGATCACAAAATCGCGCAAGTTGTACAAACAGGCTACAAAATTGGCGAGAAAGTTATCCGCCCAGCTAGGGTGAAAGTTTATCAAAAATAAATTTTATTTTTCAAACCCAAAAGTTTTATATAATTCTTTTTCGGTGATTTCGTCTACGGAATTTGTGACTAAGATTACGAGCTCAGTCGATAGATTGAGATCTTTTTTGATATTGTAGAACATAAGTTCGAATGTGTAAGGGGAGATCCAAGCGGAATTTTTCAAACATACAAATCCGGCCTTTTTTAATAAGTAGCGTAGAGATTCACGCTCGGCTTTGCGCTCTTCGGGTAGGTCGAGCATTATAATGCGCCAACTTCCATCCCAAGTTGTATTGAGTAATGTTGTGTCATTATCAAGTTTAATACTATGAGCCTTCTTCTTGCCTTCTTTTGTTAGCCTTGTGAAGCCCCCTTGAGATGTTGGTAGGTGCTCAATCATTCCAGCTTCCTCTAATCCTTTCAATGATCGAGTAACAGCGTATTTATTCTCGACTAGGTCTTGCCTAGTCTTCAATTCTGGCAGGGAAATAGCTGTTTTTTCAGCCAGTATTTTCAATATTTTTTTGGAAAAGTCATTTTTGCTTGACATAGTTATATGCTATCATATATACTCTATTTAGCAAGTATTTCGTGAGCACGAAAATACTGTAAAAATCAAAATTATTAACAAATTATTAGTTAAATTAGGCCCTGAGCCTTTAAAATATATGAGTAAAATAATAGGAATAGATTTGGGTACAACAAACAGTGCGGTCTGTATAATCGAAGGTGGTCAACCAAAGATTATAGAGAATATTGAAGGTGGAAGAACTACTCCATCAATTGTTGCCATTGGTAAAAATGGCGATCGATTGGTAGGACTTTTGGCAAAGCGCCAAGCAGTTACGAATCCAGCAAATACAATCTACGGCATCAAGCGATTTATGGGTCACCGATTTGAGGATCCAGAAATTCAGAAAGCGATGAAGACTTCTCCATTCAAAATCCAAGCTGGAAAAGATGGCGGAGTAGAGGTAATGATTGGCGACAAATGGATGCGCCCAGAGGAAGTATCTGCAATGATCCTAAGTAAGATCAAAGCTGATGTTGAGGCAAAACTTGGTGAGAAAATTACCGAGGCAATTATCACAGTGCCAGCCTACTTCAACGACTCACAACGCAAAGCGACAAAAGATGCAGGTGCTATTGCAGGATTAGATGTAAAGAGAATTATCAACGAGCCAACTGCGGCCGCTCTTGCCTATGGATTCAACACAAAGAAAGATGAGAAGGTAGTGGTATTCGACTTCGGAGGTGGTACATTCGATGTGTCAGTCCTTGAAGTTTCCAATGATGTGATCGAAGTTAAATCTACAGATGGAGACAGTCACATGGGAGGCCGTGATATCGATCAGAAGATTATCACATGGCTTGCCGAAGAATTCAAAAAGAAAACTGGTATCGATATAGGCAAAGATCCTCTTGCAATTCAGCGTTTGGATGAAGCAGCAGAAAAAGCCAAGATTGAGCTCTCTACAACTCCTGAAACTGAAATCAATATTCCATTTATCACAAGCGGTGCCAACGGCCCAGAGCACTTAGTAGAGAAGATGACTCGTGCAACTCTCGAATCATTGGCTCAAGAATACATTGACCAATCAATCGCAATTACAAAGCGTGCAATGGAAGCAAGCCCATTCAAGATGAATGAAATAAATGAAATCATTCTTGTTGGAGGTCAGACTCGCATGCCAGCAATTGTAAAAGCTGTGAAAGAATTATTTGGCAAAGAGCCAAACCTAACAATTAACCCAGATGAAGTTGTAGCCCTCGGTGCTGCGGTGCAAGCTGGAGTCCTACAAGGCGATGTAAAGGATGTATTGCTCCTAGATGTAATTCCACTCTCATTGGGAATAGAAACTCTTGGTGGAGTCTCTACCAAGCTTGTAGAGCGCAATACAACTATCCCGAGTTCTAAATCACAAGTCTTCTCGACAGCAGCCGACAATCAGACAAGTGTGGAGATCCATATCACTCAAGGCGAGCGCCCAATGGCAAGCGACAACAAATCTCTTGGCAAATTTATCCTCGATGGTATTCCACCAGCACCACGTGGTATGCCACAAGTGGAAGTGACATTTGATGTTGATGCCAATGGTATATTGAATGTAACTGCCATGGAGAAAACAAGTGGCAAGAAGCAGACAATCCGTATCGAAGCAGCGTCCGGATTAACAGATGCCGATATCAAGAAGATGCAACAAGATGCAGAATTGCATGCTGAAGAAGATGCAAAGAAGAAGGAATTGGTAGATGAGAAAAATACTGCTGAAATGATAATCTTCTCTGCCGAGAAGTCACTCAAAGAATATGGCGACAAAGTAGATGCGAGCTTGAAAGCGGGCGTAGAAGAGAAAATAACAGCATTGCGTACTGCAAAAGAAAGTACTGATATAGCAGTAATCAAGAAATCCGTAGAAGAACTCTCTGCAGAAATGTCTAAGATTGGTGAAGCGATGGCCAAAAATACACCAGAATCCGCAACTGAAGGTAACCAAACTCCAGAAGAACAACCTGAAGAAATTAAAGATGCGGAGGTAAACGAGAAGCCAGAAGAAGGTAAATAATCTGTCTTGAATTTATAATAAAAACCACTCAATTTGAGTGGTTTTTATTATTTGACATCACTGTATCTTTGTGCTATTTTTTGTGTGACTAGTGAACAAATGATCTAGTTCTTTAAAAAATTAAAAAATGATAACTGAAAAGATTACATTTAAAAATGAAATGTCCGAAAGGCAACACAAGCAAATTAAGCGTTTCCTTGAAGACGCTTTTGGATCTCTCGACATTGATTCCACGCTGAATCTTTGCTCTTTGAGTAAGGCTGAAGCACAGGAAATTATCGAAAATGGAAGCGTTCTTAAAAGCCAGCTTCAAAAACTAACGGTTAAGTTGTTAAAAGAAAATGCAATTATCGACAAACGATTTGGTAAAGCAATCAGGGAATTTGAAATTACTGTCCCTTTTAATTACAATCACTATGAGCAAATGGAAGAATTTTGTAAAAAAAATAACCATATGCCTTATTTCAAACACGATGTTAATCATATTGATCAAAACAACTGTTTACAGTTGGGTAAAACTTACAAAGCATGTATTTTACCGATACTCGACACAGTAACTAATGAGGATTGCATGATCTTTCTGCGTAAACAAAATGCCGTATTGTTAGGTGAACACGGAGCATTCCTTGTATGGAGTTTAAAACCTGAGCAATTTCCGAAAAATGAATGGACTTGTTCCTTTACTGAAGAAGACTCATTAGAAAATGAGTCCGACTACTACAGATTGTGCAACATTCATGCGAAGCTTGACGGGAACTTTGAATTTAATTTGGGTGCATATAATGATGACTGGGAGGAAGGTAATTTCATTTTATGTTTCTACGATCAAGTTATTAAAAACTAATCCGCTCTATTGGAAAAATCCAGTAGCGCGGATTTTTCTTTATTATTGCATCAAAAAAATTTATCAGTATAATAAAAGCACATATGGCAAAAGACTATTACGAAACATTAGGCGTTAATAAGGGCGCTACGAAAGACGAAATCAAAAAGGCTTTTCATAAGCTTGCTCATAAATATCACCCGGATAAAAATAAAGGTGACGATAGTAAGTTCAAGGAGGTCAATCAGGCTTATCAGACACTTTCCGATGATACCAAGCGTGCGCAATACGACCAATTTGGCTCTGAGGGGCCAGCTGGATTTGGTGGTGGTGCGGGTTACGGACAGCAGGGTGGATTCGGAGGATTTGATTTCTCTGGATTCCAAGGCCAGCAAGGATTTGATATGGGAGACTTGGGGGATATATTTGGCGAATTCTTTGGCGGTGGCATGGGTGGCCGACAACAGCAAGCTCGTGGCCGAGACATTTCGACCGAGATTGATATCACATTTGAGGAATCAATTTTCGGGGTGAAGAGGAATGTCCTGATCACCAAGCAATCCAAATGCGACATCTGTAAAGGTGACGGTGCGAAACCTGGTACAAAGATTAATACTTGCAAGACTTGTAATGGTCAAGGCAAGATTCGCGAGATGAAAAGATCAATTCTTGGAACTTTCCAGAGTGTAAAAGAATGTGATCACTGTCATGGCAAAGGCAAAATTCCTGAGGAGAAGTGCCATGAATGTAAAGGCCACGGAGTATACAGGAAACAAGAAGATATAAATATTGCAGTCCCAGCTGGAATTAATAATGGTGAAATGATCCGCATGATGAGTAAAGGCGAGGCAGTATCCAATGGCTCTACAGGAGATTTGTATATCAAAATAAATGTAAAATCACATCCATTGTTCAAGCGTGATGGTGCGAATTTGAATATGGATTTGCAAGTTAAATTATCAGACGCATTGCTTGGAATGAAATACAATTTGAAGACTCTCGATGGCGATTTAGAAGTTACAATTCCCGAAGGTGTGAATCATAATGAATTGCTCCGTGTCCGTGGCAAAGGTGTCCCACAAGGAAGCTCAAGACGTGGCGACATAATAATCCGCATCCAAATAAAAATGCCAAACAAGCTTTCAAAGAAAGCGAAGGAAGCAATAGAAAAGCTAAAGGAAGAAGGGATTTAATCTTACAGGTCTTGCCTGTAAGATAGTTTATATTTTAAAGACGGCCGTCCCTTAAATGGAGGTTTTGGGTTATCCACACATTAAAACATTGACTTGCATTTTGGCAAGTGTTATATATTAAATATGAATACATTTTATTCACAAATACAAAATAACCACCGATGGGCGACTCACAATTTGAGGGTGCTTGAGAGTGTTTGTGTATAAAATCTCCTAAATTCTAATACGAATTTTCAAAAAGCGACCTCAAAAAAGAGGCCGTTTTTTATAGGTAATAGAACCCCCTATAAGTGGTTCTTTAAAAATTGAATAATATCAAGTATTACAAGTATGAAAAACAAAATCATTTTAACTGGAAAAAATCCTGGGCCTACAAGTATTGTAATGGCAGGTAATCATGGTAATGAAATTTGTGGGATAGTTGCACTTCAGCAGTTATTACCATATCTTACAATTGAAGCAGGTACTGTTATCTTTATTTTAGGTAACATACAAGCTATCAAAGAGAACAAAAGATTCATAGATTTTAATCTTAATCGATTGTTCTCAGACATCCTTTTATATTCAAAAGAAATTAAAAAATCTTATGAATACAAGCGAGCTCAAATACTTAAAAAAGTTTTTGATCTAGGAGATGCACTCTTAGACATCCACTCTACTTTGAATCCTAGTACGCCATTTATTATCTGCGAAGACAATGCTAAGGAAATTGTATCAAAATTTCCAGCTAGATTTGAAAGAATAGTCTATGGTTTCGACCCACTCGAGCCTGGTGCATCTGATGGATACATGCTTTCTAAGGGTAAAATTGGTATTTGTATCGAGTGTGGACAACATAATGATCCAATGTCGATTGAAATTGCGAAGAAATCAATTTATGCATTTCTCAAAGCGAGAGGTCACATTAATTACCGTTCGATTTCATTTGATCGTCCTATTGTTCGTGAATATGTAAAAATGTTTTCTATTTACAAATCGAAAACTGATTCATTTGTTCTCTCAAGGAAATTTTATGATTTTGAGCCAATAGCAGAAGGCACCAAAATTGGAGCCGATGGGTGCAATATAATATATGCTCCAAAGGATTGCTTAATTGTGTTTGCTCATGATTGTAACAAAATTGATTCTGAAGCATTCTTACTTGGTGAAATCATCTAAATTTTGAAAAACCCTGATTAATTTCAGGGTTTTTTACTTACTTAGGTTATCCACAATATTGCATTTTTTGTAGAAAAGTATATATTTATCCTAAAAAATAGACTATGACAACACCAACAATATCTCCCGCTATGTCAGATCATGATGATCGCCCGTTTGAACTTCAAAACATTCTTTCAAGGGTTAATGAAAATGCGCTTGCATTTGCAGAGCTTAGATCGCAGAAAAGTATAATTTTCAATGATCTTGTTAACCATATGAAAAAAAATGCTCCGGATTGGATTTTGGATACAATCAAGAACATTCCAAGTAGTTCGATACCGAACAAGTTTCCTGGTGAATCATCAAATTTAAAAAATTTTATGTATTCACTTTTCAAAAATAAGGATCTAAAAATTAATTGTATTAATTTCACCAAAGTAACACCCTTAGGTAAATATGCAAGCGATGGAAATAAAACTATTTTTGACATCAACAAGGAACTGGCAGCTTTTTTTCAGAATTATGGTGTTCAGATCACAATCAGCTCTCTGGAGCCACATGATACACTGATTCTGCATCATTCAAAAATTTAATTTTTGTCCCAAATTTATAACGCGCTTAAAGATTTTAATTAATTTTTGGGCGCGTTTTACTTTATTTAACCCTTTACATATATTGACATTATGCTATTATATACTTATTAATATTTTTTATAGAGCCGTGCAATACGCATTCTCTCTATTTTTTAAGAAATGACTAAAAAATCAGTGAGTTCACGCAAGCTTTGGAAGCTTGGAGCCACAGAGTACAATACTCAGTATTTCGATTTCAACAAGGACGGCGACTTGGTAGTAAAAGAGGGGAACAATATTTATAATATCCGCTACTTGGCGGACAAAATGGGGACATCACTTGAGATCCTCTTTCCTTTTATTATTGAAGAGCGCCTAGAGGACTTCCTAGACCTTACTACTCACTTATCAAAGAAAGTTGGCTACAAAGGCAAATTTCTATATCACTACCCAATGAAAGTGAATCAGAACAAGGAGGTAGTTATGGCACTTGTCGGTGAAGGTGCGCATTTGGAAACTTCATCTTTCAACGACCTTTGGCTTGTGAAGCGTATGCTCGAGCAAGAATCATTTAATCCAAATATTCGTATACTTTGCTCAGGGCCAAAAACTGACAAATATATCAACTTAATTGACGACTTGCAACACAAAGGAGTTAAAATTTTCCCTCTTATTGAAGGACCAAACGAGCTCAAATTCCTCCAGCACTCTAAATATGATGTAGGTATCCGACTCGACATGCCTATCAAGGCTGCCTCGTATTGGAACAAGCCAATCGATCGCTTCGGATTCTCTGCAAAAGAAATTATCGAAATGGGAAGTTTCAAAAATCTTAAAATTTTGCACTATCACATAGGGTCACAAATTGAGAAACTGTCGGATGTTTTGGGTCCAATTAAATACGCGCTCGATGTATATTTCAAAGTAAAGGAAAAGAATCCATCTCTTGATACAATCGATATTGGTGGAGGTATGCCGATTCCTTATACTCGCAATCGTAGCTACCCAATCGAGAAATTGATGGAAAGAATATTTACCCTTGTAAAGAAAGAAAGTGAGAAGCGTGGCATGCCACACCCAAACTTGATTTGTGAATGGGGTCGCTACATTGTCGCACCAGCACAAGTTACAGTCTTTAAAATTATTGATACAAAGAAAATTGCAAATAAAAAAGCTGATGCAAAGAAATGGTATGTCATAGATGGTAGCTTCATGAACGACTTGCTCGATACTTGGGCAATAGGGCAGAAGTGGTCAGTAATACCGCTCAATAGCAAGCACGACGACAAGCTCGAAGATGTGTGGCTAGCGGGATCTTCTTGTGATTCAGATGATATATATACTGGAGTAAATGGGTATGTTACATTGCCAGATTATGATATGAACAAAAGCCAAGATCCAATGTATATTGCGGTGATGGATACAGGTGCATATCAAGATCCTCTAGCGGCGCATCACTGTATGCTCTCATCACCTCTAAAGATTATTGCGGAGAATGGGCATATTGTGGTAGCTCGTAAACGGGAAACACCAGATGAAGTTGGTAAAAACTTTGGTTGGTAATTATTAAATGCTAAAATAAAATTATGAATAACAATTTATCTACATTAGAATTTGTGCTAAAGAATTACAAGAACTTCAATGCTCGCGCTACTCGCGACGCACTCATTGCGTACTGGCGCCATATAGAGGGAGGTGGCAAGATGTTCTGGGCAGTTGCAGGTGCAATGTCTAGCGCACAGCTTGGTATTACTCTTGCTCCAGCAATAAGAGCAGGACTTATTCATGGTATGTCTGTAACAGGTGCCAACTTAGAGGAATCACTATTCCGCCTTGTTGCTCACAATCATTACAAAGATTTCCCTGATTACCGTTATTTTACAAAAGAAGATGATACAAAAATCTTGGAAGACAGAATGCGCCGTGTTACCGATACAAGTATTCCCGAAGATGAAGCATTTCGTGCTGTAGAGAAGCATATTGTCCCAATGTGGGAAGAAGCTACTAGGAATGGCACACGCCGATTCTGGCATGAATATTTTTATGACTTAATCCAAATGATTGATAAAGAAAAGCATCAGGGTAATGCCGATGAATGTTGGCTACTTGCAGCAGCACAAAACAATATACCAATCGTTGTACCAGGATACGAGGATTCTACTTTCGGAAATATATTTGCTTCACACGTAAAGCATGGTGATGCTAGTGCATCGATTGCAAAAAGTGGTGTTGAATATATGGGAGAATTGTACGACCAATATCAGAGATTGTCGGAAGGTAAGGGGATTGGATTCTTCCAAATTGGAGGAGGTATTGCCGGAGATTTCCCAATCTGTGTAGTGCCATCACTTAAATACGATATGGAATTGCCTGCCAAGCCATGGGCATACTTCTGCCAAATCTCGGACTCTACAACATCATACGGATCATACAGTGGTGCCACTCCAAACGAGAAAATAACTTGGGACAAACTCACTCAAGACACTCCAATGTTCGTAGTGGAATCAGACGCGACAATAGTAGCGCCATTGATGCTACAGGCACTACTAGAAATGAAGGCAAATCCCGAAGAAGCCAACAATTTGATCGCAAAATACATATAATTTAATTTGCGTAGAAATTTGGTTGTAGTATAATGTAAAAATATGAAGAAAGAGGTAAAAAAATCAAAGAAAATGACTATTGATGACTTAGCTATTATGGTAGCTAAGGGGTTTAACGGTATTGAATCTAGGATGGCAACAAAAGATGATGTTAAGATACTGGAGGAAAGATTAGATAAAATTGATTTTAGGCTCAGTAAAATAGAGGTAAACCACGAACGTCGGCTTGATAAGGTAGAGGATAAAATACAAATTATTTATACAGCATTTGAAAAGCAACTCAAGATAAAATTAGCTAAATAAGGTTATCCACATATTAAAACATTGACTTGCAATTTGGCAAGTGTTATATATAAATTATGAATCACATTCATGCACAAATACAAATAAGCAACCGACGAGAGCGAACTCACAATTTGAGGGCGCTTGAGAGTATTTGTGTATACATATAAAATCTCCTAAATTCTAATACGAATTTTCAAAAAGCGACCTCAAATGTCGCCATTTTTTATGTGTAAAATAAAAAATCGTTGCTTCGGGCACAAGGTGTCTGAATCAACAAGGAGATGGCAAATCTCACTTCAACAACATTTGCAAAGAGTATCTGAACTTCTCTTTTTAAGTTCTTTAACAATTAAATATCAAGTAAAATGAATATAAAAATCTTTCGAGGAAAAAATTTTACTTTCGAACAAATGGTTTTTATAAGTAAATTTGAAAAATGGAACCTAGCTCGTCGTCCTAAAAAAAAATTGGCAAAAATTCTGGAAGAAACAAAAGATATTACCAAAATTGAAATTTAAAATTATCTGAAATAGGTTTTAATGATGAAGTAATTAAATCTATCGATTGGAACAAACAATCAAGTAGAACAAAATTCTATTTTTTGAAAGTTGTATTTGGAAAAAACATGATTAGTAATTCTATGAAGATACCTGAAGCTGGACTTACTGCACCAAGCGATTTAATGGAACTATTTAGTCGTTTGTTCAAAAATGGTTTAATAGAGGTGAAAATGCATATAAAGTTATTTTCTGCCGAATTACAAGCAGCAATATTATTGATGTATTCTTATCATACTTTTACCAAAGATCATTTAGAATCTAAATCTATTTTTAGTGAAATAATGGAAAATTCTCGTATTACTTCAAAAATTTTGTTTGATCTTGGGTATTATACTCTTGCGGGAAGAAAATATCATGGAGAAAATCCTAATGCTGGCACCTTTCCTCACGCCAATTTTATAGATATTAATAGTTATTCAAAAAAGAGAGCATGGGAATTAAAGAACATGCATTTAGGAATAATTGTAGATCATAATTCATATCCTGACTGGGAAGAGAAGATGGAAGATTTTGATTATGGTTACTTCTTTGGTAGGTCGTCAGATAATTATTATAATTATCGGTAAAGTTTTAAAAAGCCCTGAAATCAATCAGGGCTTTTTTTACTAGTTACTATTTCAATTTATTTTTAAATTTGTTGGCTATTATACTGTAGAGTAGTTGTGCAGATCCGTATTCTGTTAGAACTGTTTCTTTTTGTGGAGATACTTCTACTATATCGGCACCAATTAATTCTTTTGTGCTACTAACTTTATCAAGTAGTTCTACACCATACCACCATTCAAGGCCTCCTTGGACTGGTGTACCAGTACCAGGCATGAAGCTCGGGTCAAATCCGTCTACATCAATAGTAATATATACATATTTAGTCTTGATAGATTTAAGGATTTCTGAAATAGTTGGAATTTTGTTGCCATTACCAAATTCAAATGTGGTAATGGTTTTTTTATTTTTAGTGAAATAATCGTACTCCATTTTGGCATATGTGCGTATACCTACTTGTACTAGGTTGTAGCCAAGCTCATGAGTACGGCGCAGTACGCATGAATGCGCTAGATTTGTGGGATCATCACTATAATCGGAATCGTCATTGCGTAAGTCACAATGCGCATCTATTTGGAGCACTGTGACATCCTTTGGATCATACTTTTTAGACAATGCTGTAAGCAACCCAAGAGATACAGAGTGCTCGCCACCAAGAAGGAAAACAAATTTATTTTGATCAAGGAGTTTAGCACTTTCATTTGAAATTTTCTCTAGTGCTTTTTTGGGTGTAAGTGAACTGATATTACCTAAATCCTTTTCAGCAATTTTAATAAAATCTGAGGGCTTATTTTGATACTTGCGATCAAAAAGCTCCAATTTACTATCTAGCATTTTTAATATTGCCTTTGGGCCACTTGCAGTACCTTTGCGACTAGAAGCAGTTTTTTCGTAGCAGGCAGAAAGGATGACCACATCTGCATTCTTTGTATTTTTCTTTTGATTTATTATTGTATCTATCATAGAGAGTATCATAGCAAATTAAACTATTTTAGCAATTAATTTTTTGATTTTACCTATATTTTATGGTATGTTTGTCTATATGAAAACTGTTGTTGAACAAGCTAAATATGCCAAGAATGCCTCACATTTAATGAGAAAGGCTACAACAGAACAGAAGAATACTTTTCTGAAGATCCTAGCAACATTGATTGAAAAAAATCGTGACTTGATTATCTCTGAAAATGCGAAAGACTTGAAAGAAAATGAAAATATAACCCCAGCTATGAAGAAGCGCCTCACACTGTCCGAGGCAGGACTTGCCGGTATTGTATCGGCGATAGGAGCTCTTGTGCCAATACCTGATCCAGTGGGAGTAGTAGTCAACGAGCATACTCGAGAAGATGGCCTGAGAATTTCGCGTGTACGAGCGCCTATCGGGGTAATTGTGTGTATCTTTGAGTCACGACCAAATGTGATAGTAGACGTAGCGGCACTTTGTATCAAAAGTGGAAACGTAGCAATAGTTCGTGGAGGCAAAGAGGCACTTCACTCAAATAATATTTTGCTCTCATATATTGAGCAAGCTCTTGTTGAAGCAGGCCTTCCAAAGGATGGTGTACAACAACTTGAAGACAGACGCCATGAAGCAATCAATGAGCTTATAGTCCTAGATCAATATATTGATCTTGTTATTCCTCGCGGTAGGAAGGAATTGATTGATTCCGTAACAGAGCATTCAAAAGTCCCAGTAATCAAACATGCACGCGGACTATGCCACGCATATATTGACCGCGACGCAGATGTAGAGAAAGCAATTGCTATAGTAATAAATGCCAAGACATCAAATCCGGCTACATGTAACTCTGTGGAGACAGTGTTGGTGCACAAAGATATTGCCGATAGTGTAATGCCAAAAATGCTTGAAAAATTGTTTGAGAAAAATGTAGAAGTAATGGGTGATGAAAAGGTCTGTAAGTATTCCGACAAATGCAAACTTGCAGCCGAGGATGATTGGGATGAAGAATACTTGGATTTAAAAGTTAGTATTAAAATTGTTGATTCGTACGAAGAGGCTATTGCGCACATAAGTAAATACAGCTCAAGTCTAACAGACTCAATAGTAAGTGAAAATAACGAGACTACCAAAAACTTCCAAGATGATGTAGATAGTGCAGTAGTACTTGTAAATGCATCCAACCGCCTTACAGATGGCGAACAATTTGGACTTGGAGGGGAAATAGGTATCAGTACATGCCGTATACACATGCGTGGCCCCATGGGACTCGAAGACATGACTGTGACCAAGTATGTAGTGACAGGAGATGGTCATATTCGCAAATAATTTATATGCAAGAAAAAGATTTATATATTTTGAAAATTGGTACAAACACACTTGTCGATGACAAAGGTGCTGTTCGAGATGAATTGATGTCCGAAATTTTAAAATCAGCAAAGAAAATAATGGAAGGTGGACACTACGTACTGATTGTGAGCTCAGGCGCAGCAAGACTTGGTCGTATATATCTGAAGGATGAAAAAGTTAGTACAAAAATTGCATCAAGTGTCGGCCAGCCACTTCTATTTAATCATTATATGCAGAGTGCTAATAAACTTGGAGTTACTATCGCTGAAATCCTACTAACTAAGCCATATATTGCCAAAAGAGAGCAGTTCCTAAACCTACAAGAGACATTCAACGAGATGTTTGAACGTGGAATACTGCCAATAGTCAACGAAAATGATGTGCTTGTATTTGGCTCTAGCTGGAGCTTCGATGGTAATGATCCTCTTGCATGCGACTTGGCTATTTCATTAGGGGCAAAGAAATTATTTCTGATTACAAATACAGATGGTTTGTATACAGGTGATCCATCTAGTAATCCTCTCGCAAAATTTATTCCAGAGGTAGAAAATATTACAGAAGAAATTTTCCAATATTGCTCTCGAGATATTGCAGAGAATAGTACGGGTGGAATGCTCTCCAAGCTTAAGGTGGCGCGTATTGCAAGCGTAATTGGTATAGAAACACGGATTGTAAATGGATTAGTCGCGGGCAATATCGACAAAGCATTAGCTGGGGATGAAATCGGAACATTATTTCATGCCCGAAAGATTGATGACAAAGTTTCGAATCGTGATCGGTGGATACTTGTAGCAAAGAACTCGGCTGGTAGTATTGAGGTTGATGATGGTGCTGTAAAGGCATTGAAGAGTGGTATGAGTCTTCTTGCTGTTGGGGTGAAGAGAATCTTTGGAAAATTCCAAAAAGGGCAAGTGATTGAGGTTATTGATAAAAATTCGCAAGGTATTGCTTTTGGAATTGTTGATTACTCACATGATGAGATCCTAGAATTAATCGGTTCAAGTGATATTAAAGACAAACAACTTATACATACAGATAATATGTTTATATTATAATAATTTATGAAAAATAATAAAAAAATTGCAGTAATAGGGTGCGGGGTAATGGGTACTATACTTATAAACAACCTCAAGGAACTAAAATTCCCAGTTTTAGGATTGGATAAGGACGATGATATTAAGCAAGCAGAGGGTTGTGATATTGTAATTCTTGCCGTCAAACCACAAGATTTCAAAAATTTGAATTTAAAGTTAGCAAAAGATACACTGGTCATTTCTATTATGGCAGGTATAACTATTGTAAAAATTAAAAGTCAGTTAAAAGTAACAAAAATAATTCGTGCGATGCCCAACATGCCAGCTCGAATCAACCAAGGTTTCGTCGGCTGGTATGCTACCAAACATGTTGCAAACGATGATAAAAATTTTGCAGAACAATTGTTTAATAAGATGGGGGATAGTATGGAATTATCCAATGAAGATAGTATCAATAAAGTAACAGCAATTGCCGGCAGTGGCCCAGCATATGTATTCCACACAATTCAATCATACATAAATGGAGCAAAAGCCCTCGGTTTAAAAGAAAGTGATGCTAAAAAAATGGTATTTCAGACAATAAAAGGAAGTCTTGCGATGGTAAATGAGCAAACTGACCTTGATACACTAATTAAAAGTGTAGCCTCAAAAGGTGGCACTACCGAAGCGGCATTAAAAGTATTTAACAAAAAAAATGCTGCAAAAATCTGGGAACAAGCAATGGGCTCGGCATATAATCGTGCAAAAGAATTGTAGGATTAATTTTTGTGGTATAATATTTCTATGGATAAAAAATCTAAAATAACTTTATTCGTTTTTTTATGTATGATTGTTGCATCAATGTATTTGTTATATAAAAGGTCCTTTATTGATACTAATTTTGAAATCATAGATTCAAGCACAGAATTAGAAAACTTAGATAATTTAGAATAGTTTATGCACTATAATTGGTTTTTGATTGCAATCACAGCACCTATACTTTGGAGTATAGTTAATCATATCGATAAATATTTACTCTCTAAACATTTTAAGGGGAGTGGGGTAGGAGCTATTTTCATATTTTCATCACTATTTTCAATATTTGTTTCTATATTTGTATTATTTTTTGGTCATGCTGAAATACTAAATATTACATTTTTTGAAGCACTTTCATTGTGTTTTATCGGAATTTTAAATGGTTTTGCATTTTATTTTTATTTACATGCTTTAAATCATGAGGAATCATCGATTGTGATACCTCTGTTACAGATGATACCTTTGTTTGGGTATATTTTGGCTTATCCTATACTCGGTGAGTATCTAAATGCTCAGCAAATTTTGGCGGCACTTATTGTAATACTTGGGATTATACTTCTATCAATTGATTTTGATATAGATAATCATAAAATTTCTATTAAAAAGAAAGTTCTTTTACTTGTAGCATTATCTTCTTTTCTCTACGCACTACACGATGTCCTATTTAAAGCTTTTACCAATCAAGACAGCTTCTATGTTTCTACTTTTTGGCAATACATAGGTTTAATGCTTACTGGTCTATTTATACTTAAAGTACATAAAAAATACAGAGAGGAATTTTATTTAATGATCAAAATGAATAATACAAAAATATTTTCATTAAATATTATTAGTGAGGTACTATATGTATTTGGTAATCTAGCTACCAATTTTGCAACATTACTTGCTCCCGTAGCATTAGTATTAGTTGTTAGTAGTTATCAGCCAATGTTTGTTTTTATAGGAGGGACATTGTTGACAATGTTTCTTCCAATGATTAGTAATGAAAAAATTACCCCAAAGCATTTGGTTCAAAAACTGTTATCGATTATAATAATTATTATTGGAAGTTATTTACTTTATTCATCATCTGCCTTTTAAATATAATGAACACATTACTTTGCCCATGGGAACAAGCACAATATTTGATTTTTTCAAGTAATATACCCGCACTATTCTTTTATTCGCATTTGCCTGCAGTATTAATTGCACTTTTGCTTGGAATAATAATACTTTATAAGGGTAACAAATCTCCAGCAAATATATTTCTATTTATAATTACATTACTTTTCTCGGCTTGGACTACTATTGACCTTATTCTCTGGGCAACAAATAGACCAGACATGGTCATGTTTTATTGGTCATTACAAATCCTACTAGAACCACTTATTTATGCTGCATCAGTATATTTTGCGTATTTATTTATTACTGGGAAGGATTTTGCTTTCAAGGGTAAGATGTTACTTACTGTATTGTTATTACCATTTATTATTTTTCTCTCAACTAAATTAACCTTAATCGGTGTTGATCTTGCAGACTGTACTGCAATAGAAGGTCCAATTTCGCTTTATTACACATATATTTTCGAATTTGTAAGTATTGTGACAATATTAGGAATTGTAATTCATAACCATCGAAAGACAATCGACCAAAACAGAAAGAAAGAGATTGAATATTTCGGAGTTGGAATTATATTATTCTTGTTGGCATTCTCCTGGGGTAATACTATTGGTAGCTTTACAGAGAATTGGACACTTGCACAGGCAGGGCTGATAGGTATGCCAATATTTTTTGGATTTCTCGCATATATAAGTGTTAAATTTAAGACATTTAATATGAAAATTCTTGGAGCCCAGGTTCTAATATTTGCTCTTGGGTTCCTGGTACTTTCAATGTCATTTGTAAGAAAAATTCAGAATATTAAACTTATAATATTCTTTACTCTTGGGTTTGTAATTATACTTGGATATCAATTGATTAAATCTGTTAAGAAGGAGGTCAAGCAGAGGGAACAATTGGAGATACTCTCAGAGCAACTAATGGTTGCAAATGATAAGCTGAAGGAACTCGATAAATTGAAAACAGAGTTTATTTCACTTGCTACACACCAAATTCGTAGCCCACTTACTGCCATTAAAGGTTATGCTTCGATGATTATAGATGGTAGCTATGGTGAAATGACTCCAAAGGTAAAGGAGGCAGTAGATATAATTATGCAGTCAAGTACTAATCTGGCTGTAACAATTGAAGATTTCCTAAATGTTTCTAAAATTGAATCTGGTGGTATGAAATATGAGAAAGTAAATTTTGATATGGGGGAAATGGCAAGTAGTATGATGAGAGGTATTGCAGTAAATGCAGAGAAAAAAGGGCTCAAGATTGATTATAGTGATGATAAAACTGGTCCTTATATTGTAAATGGAGATCAGGAGAAGCTTCGCCAAGTAGTACTCAACTTCATAGACAATTCAATCAAGTATACAAAAGCTGGTGAAGTAAACGTATCTGTGACAAGAGTTGGCAACAAAATTCATTTTGCTGTCAAAGATACAGGTATGGGTATGACACCAGAAATCAAGAAAACATTGTTCCATAAATTTGCCCGTGGAGATGGTCAAAGAATGAACACAACAGGCTCTGGGCTTGGATTGTATTTAGCAAAAGAAATTGCAAAAGCGCATGGTGGCGATGTTGGTGTAGAATCAGAGGGTATGGGTCTAGGCTCAACATTTTATATGGATCTTGATGCAATAAAATAGATAACAAAAAATCACGGATATTGAGTCCGTGATTTTTACTTTAAATAGATCTTGAGTTTGTTAGTCAAACATTTTTCCTCGCCATTCATTTGAACGTCTATCTTGAAAAATTGCAATAAAAATTATTAGTATCAAAATTTCTCCTAGTAATCCAGTGAATAAATACATCCACCAACTTTCGTGTTTCATTTCCTGAAGCAAGGTTAGACGAGTTGAAGTCCATATTAAATAAAATATGAACATTGAGATTAAGCATAGCAAAACTGGGTATGCTTTGGTTGAATAATACGATAATTTTCTCATATATATATATATATATATCTTTTCTTTTTATCGTATCTCCCTAGTAACTAATTGTCAAATTAGATTTTCGATACTTTTGAGCCTTCTCCTGTATCTTTTACTTCGTAGCCTAGTGTGTTGATTTTGGCCCTTAGAATATCACTCATTGCCCAATCCTTATTTTGGCGTGCATTTTCGCGCTCCACAACCAATTTCGTGACTTCTTCTGGAATAACTTCTTCTTTTAAATCTGCAAGACCAAAGCCGAAAACTTGGTCAAAATCAATCATTGTAGCGCGCTTGTTGGCAGGGGAAATTGTAGTATCTTTTATCAATTCCCACACTAATGCGAGGGCCTGTGGAGTATTGAGATCATCGTTCATATACTCTACAAAGCGAACCTTGTAATCCATATCTACAGTCCCATCTGTAGCCTCTGGAAGCGCCTTAAAAGCCTCGTATAGCCTCGAAAGAGCTGTATCTGCACCTTGGAGGGTCTCGATATTGAGATTGGTTAGGGTACGATAATGCGAGGTCATAAGCCATAGTCTGTAGCCAAGAGGGGAAATACCTTTATCAATTAGGTCGCGAAGGGTGTAGAAATTGCCAAGAGACTTGGACATTTTCTTGCCGTTCACAAGCAACCATTCATTGTGCATCCAGTACTTTACAAATTGCTTGCCAGTGTAGCCCTCTGATTGAGCAATCTCATTCTCATGATGGGGGAAAATATTGTCGACACCTCCAGTATGAATATCAATTTGCTCGCCCAGATTCTTGATACTCATAGCAGTACATTCTATATGCCAGCCAGGGCGACCCTTACCCAAACTTGTCTCCCAAAATACATCACCATCAGATTCATCGTATGCTTTCCATAGTGCGAAATCCTGGACGGAATCCTTCTCGTATTCATCACTTTTCATACGGCCTTTTGCATTATCCTTAAGTTCAGATAGATCAATGTGCGACAATTTGCCATAGTCTGGGAAGGTAGTAATGTTGAAATATACTGAGCCATCAGTTGATACATATGCATGACCTTTCTCGATCAACTTCTCGATAATTTTGACCATCTCATCTATATAATCTGTGGCTTTTGGATAGCAGTCAGCAGGGATGATATTGAGCATGTCGCGATCTTTGTAGAATTCATTTGTATAAAATTCGGTAAATTCTCTAAGTGATTGACCCTTCTTTTGTGAATCACGAATAGTCTTGTCGTCGATGTCTGTGATATTCATTATGTGATTGACTTGGTAGCCCTGATAGGACAAAAACCTTTTCAATGTATCACCGAATATATACGCACGATAATTGCCAATATGCGGGTAATCATAAACAGTTGGTCCGCAAGTATACAAGCTCACACTATCCTTTTTTATAGGGATAAATTCTTCTAAATTTTTTGTATACGTGTTGTGTAATTTGAGTGACATATTATTTGAGATATAGGATTAAACTTGTAATTGAGAGGATGATTATAATTATACACAAAAATGTGATTAAATTACCTTTTTTGTTGGCGAGTTTATATTGCAAGTGTGACAATTGCTTCTTTGTGTCATCGTTGAGTATTTGAATTAGGTAATAGAAAAGTGATGCAGAATTATCTAGTCGTATACTTGCTTCCAATAATTCTTCTGCTTCGAATTTCTTTGCAAAGCTATCTAATACACTATTGTATTCATAATGGAGAGTAATCAAGAAATTCTTGCCTATTATAAAATTAATTTCTTGATACATAACTCTACCTTTTTCGTCTTTGATCAGAGGGAAGTGCAATACTAAATATGTCAGGTTGGGATATATGTCAGTTCTGGGATTTTTGCTTTCATTTTGCATTATAGGGGCCAAGTCTTCAGGCAAATTGAATTCTTCTAGAATACTCTCAATCTCCTCCCGTCGAGGGGACTCCAAATCTACCCATAAAAGCCCTTTATATTTATACTTAGAAATCATATTCATCTAGTATACAGTGGGTCTTGCTTTTTTTCAAATTTTTGTGTATTATAACCCTATTCCCATTAGAAGCTATTTCTAATAGGTATAAACATATGACAACAGCAACAACAAAAACTAAAAAGGCTCAAGTAACTACAGGCGAATTCGCAGTCATCGAAACAGGTGGCAAGCAATACAAAGTAGCTGTAGGCGATATATTAAAGGTGGAAAAGCTAAAAGGGGACTTTACAGCAGGAGACAAGATCATATTTGACAAGGTCCTATTGGTAGACAATGACAAAGATACTACAATCGGTGCCCCATATATCCTAAATGCAAAAGTAGAGGCTCTATTCCAAAAGGCTGGCAAAGGCAAGACTGTAAAAGTAGTCAAATTCAAACAAAAAAGCCGATACCTTAAGCAAAACGGCCACAGACAGCCATTCGTAGAGGTAAAGATATCTGCAATTAAATAAAAACACTCACATAATTAATCAAGCTAAAAGGGCTTGATTTTTTATTTTATATGTGCTATAATAACCACGAATACATGGATACTGTCAAGTTTTGTTGGGTTTTACTTAATCTGATGAGTCAATCATAAGGTTTCCTAAAACTCAACAAAACTAAAAATAAAAATATGATACACAGAACAATTATCTACACGACAGTATTTCTTGTAAGTACATTAACAACAAAAGCGCAAGCACAAAAAGAAAAAGGACTAGAAAAAATTACGATTGGTGCAACATGGGCTCCAATGATGGTAGCCACAAGCACTTCGTTTGATTTTTCAGAAGAGTACCTTCTGTCTGCAGCTGCAAATGCCTTTACTAAGAATTGGAATGGGCATGTACTGTATAGCCCTTTTCAAAAAAAACTTCAAACATTGCATGGATTCAAAATTAAGGAATCACCTACTTTAGATTTATTCTTGTTCTATGAAAAAGATTTTAAACATAAAGAGGACTATGCAAGCTTTGGAATTCAAAGACTTTGCCAACTCGGTGACTGTGAGGACTTCTTCACTCTCTTTACCGAAATTGGTACTGATTTTGAGCATCCAATTCTAAAAGTTGGATTTACTATATCACCACAATTTATATTGTGGAAAAAGTAACCCTTTCGCTTAAAAAATTATATAAAAACAGGGTATCATTTTCATGATGCCCTGTCTTTAATTTCTATTTATCAATGCATTCTTTATAGTTTCGGAATCAGAATATTCAAGCTCTGTACCCGTCGAGAGTCCACGGCCTAGAGTCGATAGTTTGAACTTGTACTTATCTACCAGGGGACTTATAAGTTCACGGAGATACATATCTGTATGTTCGCCTTGGGGATTGATCGAGAGTGCTAGTATAACTTCTTTTAGTCCATCTTCTTTTACACGTTTTTCAATTGTTGATAACAATTCTTTTGTACGAACAAAATTGGACGTCTCTTTTGTAACTATAGGTACTAATCCTCCAAGAATAAAATACATTCCTTTGTAAGTCCGACTCCTTTTAATACTCTCAAAGTCAGCATCTTTTTCTACAATCAATAAAGTTGCGTGATCAGTCTCAGAATGCCTACAAGTCTCACAAATGGAATTGTTGGTTGATTGGAAAAACAGAAAGCATGAGGTACATTGTTTGATCTGATTTTTAATACTCAAGATTGAATCTCCCAAGCTTTTGACGTATTGAGGGTTCTTGTGTAGCAAGAAATAAACAAAACGCTTGGCCTGTCGCTCGCCAATCCCTGGGAATTCTTTGAACATTGTAGATAATAAATTTATCGGATCCATCCGGTTAGTAGAAAATAGCATTGTTTACATGCCATTTCAATAATATTTTATTAATAAATCCTAATTTCATTTTTATACAATAAATTTTAATTATAACTTCACACAAAGGCTATGCTATTTTTCACTACCGGATCCATATTTAAAATGCATCTATGTTTGTATCTTCGGTAGGGGCGAAGCTGTCTAGACTACTCTTCTCGATATTTAGGAAGCTTGTGGTCTTTTCATCGAAATAAAGATCAACTTTACCTACAGGACCATTACGGTGTTTCTCGATTAGAATTTCGGCAATATTTGTACGCTCACTTTCATCCTTGCCTTTATCTTCGCGGTGAATAAACATCACAACATCGGCGTCCTGTTCGATAGATCCAGAGTCACGCAAGTCAGATAGGCGAGGGCGTCCACCACGAGCTTCCACGGCACGAGAAAGCTGTGAGAGGGCAACTACAGGCACGTTGAACTCCTTTGCCAATGCTTTGAGCGAACGGGAAATGTCAGTAACTTGGTTGACCATACTGTCGTAGTTCTTTGATGTAGACATCAACTGCAAGTAGTCAACAATAACAAGACCGATACCATTGCTTGCCTTTACGCGGCGACAAACTGAACGCATACGAGCGATAGAGTTGCCGGCCTGATCGTCGATAAATATTGGAGCTTTTGCGAGACGGTCGAGTGAGTCGCGAATCTTTGTAAATTCTTTCTCTGCAGACAAGTTTCCTGTACGTAGACTCCAAGCATTCACCTTTGATTCGGCAGAGAGCATTCTGTCTACGAGTTGCTGTGAACTCATTTCGAGAGAGAAAATAACAGTTGATATATTGTTCTTTGTAGCAGCTTGGCGGGCGAAGTCTAGAGCTAGAGTTGTCTTTCCCATACTTGGACGAGCGGCGAGAATAATAAGGTCAGAATTTTGAAGTCCTGAAAGGTATTGATCCAAGTCTTTGAATCCTGTTGGAACTCCGCGTAGTTCACCCTTACTCTCATGTAAGCGCTCCAAACGCTCCCATGCTTCGGGGAGAGTGTCCTTCAATGCAAAATATTCATGACCCTTTAGCGGATCGCGGATCTCCATCATTCTTTTCTCGGCACTATTTAGCACTTCGTATATATCCTCGATATCTTCTTTGAATCCGAGCTCAGATACATCGTTACCTGCGTCAATAATATTTCTCAAGATATGCTTCTTGTCTACAATATCTGAATAGTGCTTAACATTGGTAGAAGAGGGAACAGAATTCACTAAATCTGTCAGATAACTCGTACCACCGATAGAATCAAGCATGCCTTTCTCGGATAATTTTTGTGATACAGAAATGAGATCAATAGGCTCGCCCTTGTTGGAAAGCTCTCCCATTATTTTATAAATCTTGGAATGCTTATCTGCATAAAAAGATCGCTCAGATATCATATCGCTGATCTCGTGCAATGCACCTGGGCGAAGCATAATAGAGCCCAAGATTGCCTTTTCGGAATCGAGGCTCTGTGGTGGTATTCGTAATGATTTTTTATCAGCCATCCGTCTATTCTAGCACATCTCGAAATATGACAAACTGGTAAATTAGGATAACTCTGTGGGTAAAATGTGCATAAAAATTGCGTATTTGGTATAATATTTGTATGTCAAACAAGAAAATATTACTTTCAGGAATTCAACCATCAGGCACAATGCACATTGGTAACTATTTTGGTGCTATACGCCAGTTTGTAGAAATGCAGGACAAATACGACGCTCGTATATTTATTGCTGACTTGCATGCTATTACCACAGTCCAAGATAATGAGAAATTATCTAAAAATATCCTAGACATTACTATGGATTACATTGCTTGCGGACTTGATCCGGAGAAAGTAATCCTTTTCAAGCAATCAGATACTCCAGAAGTTACTGAACTTGCATGGTATTTCAATTGTATTACCACAATGCCATACCTTGAACGTGCTACAAGCTATAAGGACGCAAATCAAAAAGCAAAAGAGGTGACTGTGGGGCTCTTTGATTACCCAATGCTTATGGCAGCCGATATTCTAGTACAGGATGCCGATGTTGTACCTGTAGGCGCAGATCAGAAGCAACATGTAGAATATGCTCGCGATACAGCGGGCAAATTCAACAATACATACGGCGAGACATTTAAAATGCCTGAAGCAATGATATTGAAAGATGTGGCAATAGTTCCAGGCACAGATGGACGCAAGATGAGCAAGAGTTATGGCAACACTATTCCACTTTTTGGTACAGATGAGGAAATAAAGAAGGCTGTTATGGGTATCGTAACAGATTCTGGAAGTTCAGTACCTACAAATGTGTACAATATCCATATGCTTTTCAGACCCAAGAATGAATTGGACGCTATATACAAAGAGAAAGAAGGTAAGTACAAAGAATTGAAAGAACTTTTGATCCAAGATATAATTAATTACATAACACCTATGCGTGAAATTCGAAATAAACTTTCGAAGGACATGGTAATTGAAATTCTTGAAAATGGTAAAAATAAAATCAAACCAATAATAGAGAAAAAAATGCTAAAGATTAGATCTAATATAGGATTACAATTATGACAATAATTAAAATATTTTTAACTGTAATATTTGGAGTGTTGTATATACCACTCAACTGGTTTTTTATGAAATTGCAAAAGTGGTACCTCCCATTGTATGAAAAGGATAGAGTGCTTTTTTTCCTAGTTGCGCCATTTTATTGGACGTTTGTACTGATCAATTCTATCATCGGCGTCCCTTACGAGATTGTATCCCAAAACTTGCATTAATTTTGTTTTTCTCTATACACAACATAGACTTTTTGTGATATTATAAATTAATATGACAAATAGAATATATATTAAAGATTTAAAAGACCACATTGGTGAGGAAGTGTCTATAGCAGGCTGGGTAGATGTGAGACGCGACCAAGGTAAAATGGTCTTTGTAGATATGCGAGACATGACAGGCCTTGTACAAGGTGTAGTGTTACCAAATTCTGCTGGAATAGAACTTGCTAAGGAAATTCGCCCGGAATGGGTACTGAAAATTATTGGTAAAGTAAATGCCCGACCTGAAAGAAACATAAAAGTTGGAGTCCAGAATGGCGACATAGAGCTCGAAGTCCTAAATATTGAAGTTCTAAATACTGCTGAAACAATTCCTTTTGAAATTAGTGGCGATACTCGAGAAATAGGTGAGGAAGTGCGAATGAAATACAAGTATATCGATTTGAGATCACAAAGAATGCAGAGTAATATTCGCATGCGTGACAAAATCATTTCCTTTTTCCGTGACTATATGCATAAAAATGATTTCGTTGAAATCGAGACTCCAATGCTAATGAAGGGTACTCCTGAAGGTTCCCGAGAATACCTGGTCCCATCTCGACTTGAGAATGGCAAATTCTACGCATTGCCACAGTCTCCACAGCAATTCAAACAACTTTGTATGGTTGCAGGATTCGAAAAATATTTCCAGATTGCGCGTTGTATGCGTGATGAGGATACTCGCGGTGATCGTCAGCCTGAATTTACTCAGCTTGATTACGAGATGTCTTTTGTTGACCAAGAAGAAGTCTTGTCATACACAGAGCCGATGTTTATCGAGCTTGTAAAAACTTTGTACCCAAACAAGAAGATCTCAACCATTCCTTTCCCTCGACTTACTTACGCAGAATCTATGGAGAAGTACGGTAGCGACAAGCCAGACTTGCGAGAGAACAAAGAGGACCCAGATGAGCTCGCATTCTGTTGGATACTAGACTTTCCAATGTTTGAGAAGCTTGAAGACGGTACTCTACAAGCACAGCATCACCCATTTTGCTCAGTTAAGCCAGAAGATAAAGAGAAATTCATGACTGGCTCTGACTTACTATCTATTCGTGCCAATGCATATGACCTAGTGCTTAATGGATATGAATTATCATCAGGAAGTATTCGTATACACAACAGTGATGAACAAAAGCAGGTATTTAACCTACTAAATATTCCAGAAGAAACTCAGCAATTAAAATTTGCTCACATACTAGAAGCATTTAAATACGGAGCACCTCCACACGGAGGCTTCGCACCTGGAATAGACCGTATTGTTATGATCCTACAAAACGAGCCAAACATCCGCGAAGTAATCGCATTCCCAAAAACAGGTGAGGGTAAGGACTTGATGATGGGAGCACCAAGTGTAATGCCAACCAAGCAAATTACAGAATTAGGAATTAAAATAATCACATAATAATTATGGATAATTGCATTTTTTGCAAAATTATAAAAGGAGATGTGCCTTGTATAAAAATCTATGAAGATGACAACTTTTTGGCATTTATGGATATATATCCTGTTGCAAAAGGTCACGCACTATTGATACCCAAGAAGCATGTTGAATGGATGCAAGATTGCGATGACGACACAATCAGCAAGAGCTTCGTCCTGACAAAAAAATTAATGTCTCAATTCAAAAATAATTTGTCTTGTGATTTTGTCCAGATCGGTGTTGTCGGTGAACAAGTACCACATTTCCACATACATATAATACCTCAAAAAAATAACCATTTATTACCAAGATGGCCGATTATTTCATATGACACACCAGATGAAATAATTGAGTATGCTAAAAAGATACAAGGACATATAGAATAATTAAATGGACACTGATACTATTTACAAAGTAAAAGCGGGGAATTTTGAAGGGCCATTGGAGCTCCTTTTGAGTTTAGTAGAAGAGAGGAAGTTCTTTGTAAATGATGTATCGTTGGCAGAAGTAACAAATGAATATATTGCATACGTAAACAGTATCTCGAAAGACAACACTCTGATCCATATAAGCAATGTATCTAGCTTCGTAGTTGTAGCAGCAACTCTGATCCTGATTAAGTCTAAATCCCTTTTACCCAACCTGACATTAACAACAGATGAGACTGAGAAGATTCAAAATCTCGAAGACAGATTGCGCCTGTATCAGATTATCAAGAACGCAAGTGTAGATATAAAAACACAATTTGGTGCAAAGATTATATTTTCAGCTCCCGAGCGTAATTGGAGTGATCCTGTATGGAGTCCAGATGTACAGATTACAAAAGATAATATGCTAATTGGAATCCAAACAGTCCTTGATAATATACCCAAAAAAGCCATTCCTTTACCCGAAGTTGAAGTAAAGAAGGTGATTAGTATGGAAGAAATGCTAGATAACCTAACTGTTAGAATTCAGGAATCGATTACTTTTTCTTTTAAGGAATTTTCAAATAAATTTCCAAGTGCAGATGTCCGTGAAAAAAAAGTAAATGTTATTGTTTCTTTTCTAGCTATGTTAGAATTGGTCAGAGAGGGGATTATAGATGTAATACAAAATACGACTTTTGAAGATATGACTATTACCAAACAAGATAAAATTAACCAAGAACAGTTAACAGAAAATAATTCAAATATTTAATATGGAACTACACGCAAAAATTGAAGCATTACTTTTTTTCAAAGGAGAGCCAGTCTCTATTAAAAAGATCTCTGAGATCCTATCTGTCGACGAGGGTAGAGTTCGTGATGCTCTGATTGTACTAAAAGAACGTCAAAATAATTCAGGGCTCACTATAATAGAAAATGGTAATGAAATTACGCTTGGGACAAACAAGGATGCAAGTATCTTCCTCGAAACAATGCGTAAAGATGAGCTATCTCGTGAATTGTCGAAGTCATCCTTGGAAACTCTGTCGATTATACTTTATAGCAGCAAAGCTACACGTGCAGAAATCGACTATATTCGTGGTGTAAACTCAAGCTTCATATTACGCAATCTATTGATACGCGGACTGATAGAGAAAAATATTGATGTAAATGATTCTAGACGCTACACATACAGTCCAACAACTGAAACCCTACAATTCATGGGTGTCACGTCTATTGCCGAATTGCCTAATTATCAGAGTGTTGTAGAAAATTTAAAAATAGCACTAAAGGGTGATAAGGAAAATAATAATGAATAACGCAATTAAAATATTAATACCGGCTATTATTAGCTTCGTTTCTGGTATATTGCTGACACCAGTTTTTACTCACTATTTCTACAAATATAAATTATGGCGTCGAACATCTAGGATAAACGTTGCACCATCTGACAATTTCAAAAAGATATACGAAGATCAGGAGCTTCGTACTCCGAGAATAGGTGGGGTGATTGTCTGGATGTCTGTTGTTGCGACAATTTTTGTTATATTTCTAATTTCTGTGTTTATCGATACTGATATAGCGCTCAAAATTAATTTCATTAATAGATCTGAAACACTACTGCCATTTGGTGCATTAATTTTGGCTTCTTTGATTGGACTTGGAGACGATTTTATTCAAATATTTGCATATGGCAAACTCTCTGGTGACCCTATACTTCTAAGGTATTTAAAAATTGGGATTATTTTTACACTTGGGCTTATTATCGGATGGTGGTTTTATTCGAAATTGGGTATGAATAGTATTCATATTCCATTTGATGGAACCTTGTATCTGGGCTTTTTATTTATACCATTTTTTATTTTAGTTATGCTTGCTGTATTTTCTTCTAGTGTTATTGATGGTATTGATGGTCTCTCGGGTGGAGTATTGGTTCCTGTATTTGTTGGATACACAATTATTGCATATGGTCATGGTCAATTTAACCTAAGCGCGTTTTGTGCGGTAATAGCAAGTGGAATACTTGCATTCTTGTGGTTCAATATTCCTCCTGCACGATTCTATATGGGAGAGACTGGAATGATCGGATTAACTGTTACCTTGTCTGTCATCGCTTTTCTTACAGATACAGTCCTACTATTGCCTATTATTGCATTCCCATTATTTATCACTTCAGTATCTGTAGTTATACAGATGACTGCTCGCAAATTCTTTAATGGTAAAAAGATTTTTATTGTTGCACCACTGCACCACCACTTCGAGAGTATAGGGTGGCCGAAATACAAAGTGACCATGCGGTACTGGATTGTCA
The DNA here is from genome assembly GCA_030916965.1 of Patescibacteria group bacterium. GTDB lineage: Bacteria > Patescibacteriota > Minisyncoccia > Phycocordibacterales > UBA9973 > UBA8515. Next base: position 12,393 of record JAUPVQ010000019.1, on the reverse strand, counting down.
GTATTATGACATCAACGATTGGAGTTGTATTAGTCTTTTTGCAATAATATGAAAGAAAAAAATATTGATAAAATTTTTTTTGGATTAATTATCACGTTAACAATCGTGGGTATTGCTATGTTTACCTCCGCTTCAATGGGAATACTAGCAAAGAATCCTGCGAAATTTTATGATGTTATTTTTAATCAATTCATTTTTGGATTGCTAGGAGGTGGTATCGCTATGTACTGTGCTTATCGCATACCATACAAATTTTGGAAAACATATTCTTTAACAATCTTTATAGTTTCTATACTTATCACAGCTGCCGTCTTTATACCCAAAATCGGTTTCTCCCACGGTGGAGCAAAAAGGTGGATCAATATTTTTGGAATTTCACTTCAACCTGTTGAATTTTTGAAAATTGCTTTTGTTATATATTTTGCTGCATGGTTATCATGGGTGAAAGTAAAGGTCCAAGATATCAAATTCAGTATTATACCTCTTGTCATTCTGCTTGCTATTATTGCAGGTGTACTATTAAAGCAACCTGATACAAAAAGTGTAATATTGATAGTAGTTACAGCATTGGTAATGCTATTTATATCAGGTATGTCCTGGAAATATATTCTAGGAATTTTGGGAATATCTCTTTTGGGTCTCGGTTTACTTGTTTCCTTCACACCGTATTTAAAAAATAGAGTAGATACATTTCTGCATCCAAGTCGCAACCAAAGTACATCCTCATATCAATTACAGCAATCACTTATTGCAATTGGTTCTGGTGGTTTGTTTGGTAGGGGACTCGGACAGAGCATACAGAAATACAGTTATCTACCCGAACCTCAAGGCGATTCTATCTTTGCTGTTATCGGTGAAGAGACTGGGTTTGTAGGCACAGTATCTATAATTATTTTATTTATTATTTTTGCATTTCGTGGGTTCAAAATTGGGTATTATGCTCCGGATTCATTTTCCAAAATACTTGTAATAGGACTCATCACGATTACACTTGCTCAAGCATTTATGAATATTGCCTCTATCATTGGTGTCTTTCCACTCACAGGAGTTCCACTACCATTCATAAGCCATGGTGGTACATCACTATTGATCACACTTGGAGCAATGGGCATAATCCTCAACATCTCTCGTTTCCAAAAAAAGAATTAATCCACTGGAAAAATATCATAAAATGCTGTAAAATAAGGACTATGAAGATATTACTTACAGGAGGGGGGACTGGGGGGCATTTCTATCCTTTGATTGCTATTGCCGAAGAACTCAATATTATCGCTCAAAAAGAGAAGATACTTGATCTGAAACTCTACTACATGTCCGACAGTCCTTATGACAAACAAATGCTATTCAATAATAGGATTACATATATTGCTGTTCCTGCAGGTAAGTTGCGTACTTATTCATCAATCAAAAATTTCTTTGATATGATTGCAGCTTCGATGGGAGCTGTTGTTGGACTACTTAAACTCTTTACTATTTATCCCGATGTTGTTGTATCCAAGGGTGGCTATGCTGCGTTTCCTGCAGTATTTGGTGCAAAAATTTTGCGTATACCTGTTATTGTCCACGAGTCAGATTCCTACCCTGGTAGATTAAATCTCTGGACTGCCAAATTTGCACGTCACATAGCAGTATCATGGCCAGAAGCTGTGGAATATTTACCGGCAGAGAAGACTGTCCTAACAGGCCAACCAATTCGTAAAAGCATAATGCACGGAGCAAGTGATGGAGCGTATGACTTTTTTAATTTTAGTGAAAACAAAAAAACAATTCTCATATTGGGTGGATCACAAGGTGCAGAGATTATAAACAAAATAATCCTTGATGCATTACCATTATTGATAGAGAAATATCAAATAATACACCAAACTGGTATTAAGAATTTCGAAGATGTCGTCTTGCGTTCAAATTTTATACTAGACAAGAACCCACTTAAAAATAGTTATAAACCAATTGCGTACCTAAATGATATTGCAACAAAAATGGCAGCAGGTATTGCTGATGTAGTATTGTCCCGAGCTGGGTCTACAATTTTTGAAATTGCATCATGGAAAATACCATCAATAATTATTCCAATTTCAAATAGTAATGGTGATCACCAAAAGAAAAATGCATATAATTATGCAAGATCTGGTGCAAGTGAAGTGGTGGAAGAAATCAACTTCAAACCTCATGTGATTACAGCCTTGATTGATAAACTATTTGATAATCAGGATCAGATAACAAAGATGAAGGAAAGTGCATCTCGCTTCGCAAAGCCTGACGCAGCATCGACAATAGCAAATGCAGCAATTAAAATAGCTTTAGAGCACGAATAATATATGGAAACAAATAATCACAAAAAAGTTGTAACTCGTTTTGCACCCTCACCAACAGGATTCGTGCATGTTGGTGGTATTCGTACTGCACTTTTTGCATGGTTGTGGGCACGAAAATATAATGGTACTTTTATCCTCCGAATAGAAGACACTGACAAAGAGCGCGAAGTTGAGGGGTCTATAGAACATATTATTGAATCACTCAAATGGCTCGGGCTCGACTGGGACGAGGGACCAGATATTGGTGGTAAACACGCACCATACATACAATCACAAAGATTAGACTCATACAAAAAATATGCGCAAACACTAATTGATAAAAATTTAGCTTATGCTGATCCATATACCGAGAAGGAGATTGAGGAATTTCGCGCGAAAGCTGATCTTGAAAAAAGACCATTTCTATATCGCGAACACCGTCCCGAAAATCCACCTGTGTGGGATGGATCGATGCCATTGCGTCTAAAAATCCAAGAAGTAAAAACATCCGAGTGGAATGATCTTGTGCGTGGGAAGCTTACTGCTGGCCCTGAAGCACTTGATGATTTTATTCTAATAAAAAGTGATGGTTATCCAACATACAACTTTGCACACATTATCGACGATCTAGAAATGGGTGTCACTCATATTATGCGTGCAGATGAATTCATATCATCTACACCGAAATTCCTAGCCCTCTATGAAGCCCTAGGTGTGGAGAGGCCCGAAATGGCGACCCTGCCACCAATTATGGCCCCAGGTGGCAAGAAGAAGCTCGGTAAGCGTGATGGCGCAAAAGATGTTTTGGACTATAGGAATGAAGGTATATTGCCTGAGGCTATGATTAATTTCCTTGCATTGTTGGGTTGGAATCCTGGAGACGATAGGGAAGTTATGACTGAAAGTCAATTATTGGAGGCATTTGATGTAACGAAAATTCAACACTCTGGTGCCCAATTCAATGAAGAGAAACTTGCATGGATAAATGGTGAGTACATCAAAAAGATGTCATATGAGGATCAGGAAGCATATTTGTTGAAATTTATTCCAAATGATATTAAGTCATTGCCGCATTTTACAAATGACATGTTGCATAAAATTACGCCAGTTATTATTGAACGCATATCATCTGGACTCGATATTGAAATGATGGCAGTCAATGGAGACTTGGACTACTATTTCAAATATCCAAAACTTTCAAAAGACATACTAAAAAAGGAACAGAAAGATAATATAACTACCAATGAAAATATAAAAATAGTCATTGAGAATTTATCTAAAATCACTGTTGATAACTGGACTAAAGAAAAAATTAAGGAAGCACTATGGGAATATGCTACAAGTGTAGGTCGTGGATCGGTACTTTGGCCTATGCGCTATGCACTAAGTGGGTGCCAGAAGTCCCCAGACCCATTTATACTCGCAGAACTGTTTGGCAAAGAAGGTACAATACTACGATTAAATTCTGCTTTAGAAATATTAGAAGATAAGAATAATGAGTAATTATAAAATAAAAAGGAATATATTTTTCTTTTTATTTTTAATGTTTATTCCATTTTATAATATACATAGTGCAAATACTGAAACAAAAGAAACCTTAAATACAAAAATAAATGATACTAAAGCTCAAATCGAATTGCTCGATAGAGAGATAAGGCAGTACCAGGATCAAATCAGCCAAACTACACAGGAATCAAACACACTTTCTAATCTGATAAAAGAGCTATCTCTGACAAGGAGTAAACTTTTAAAAGAAGTATCCCTGACAGAAAAAAAGATTAAACTAACAAATAATACTATAAATATTCTAGAAAAGGATATTGATGAAAAAAATAAAGAAATAAATGTCACTCAGTCAGTGCTCAAAAAATCATTTTATGAAATGTATCAAGATGATCAAAAATCTTTTGTAGAATTAGTATTGATTAAAGATGGTCTACGAAATATTGGCCAAGAGTACCAGTACAAGACTTCTTTAAACAGAAAGATTGATACATTTATCAGCCAAACGCAGACTATCAAACAATCTCTTGAATCAACAAAAACTAAAAAGGTTGTTGAAAATTCCAATCTAAAAAGCTTTCAGCAAAAACTTAATTTAGAAAAGAAAGCAATTGAAATCTCTAAACAAGAAAAGGACCGAATACTAAAAGAAACCAAAAACAAAGAGTCTGAATACAAAAAGATGCTCGCAATCCAGCAACAGAAACGCGATGCTTTTGAAAAAGAAATTAGTGACTATGAAGTCCAGCTCAAATTCCTCCTTAATCCCAAGCTTTTACCAAGTGTTGGGAGTGGTGCATTGTCATGGCCATTGTCTAAAATATTTGTTACTCAATTGTTTGGCAAAACTTCTGCTTCAGGTCGGCTGTATGCCTCTGGAAGCCACAGTGGAGTTGATTTCCGAGCACCTATTGGTACACCTGTAATGGCTATGGGTACTGGCAAGGTGCTAGGAGTCGGAAATACTGATGCATTTTGTAAAGGAGCATCCTTCGGTAAGTGGGTCTTTATACAGTACAACAACGGACTCTCAACTACATTTGGCCATCTATCAAATATAACTGCAAAAGTCGGTGATCAAGTTGTGGCTGGTGATGTAGTAGCACTATCTGGTAATACAGGTCATTCAACAGGCCCACACCTACATGTGACAGTATATGCAAGCCAAGGTGCAGAGATAACTGAATTTGCTAGTAAATCATGCCCTGGAGCCCATTTTGTGATGCCTGTGGCACCTAAGGCAGCATATCTTGATCCAATGCTATACCTACCAAGTACAAAGGTAGATCTTAAGAAAGAAAAACCTAGAGACTAATTGGGTCATATTTGTTATAATTACAACATGAGAAAAATAACTACATCAAGAAGTGGTAAATTACGACTCGATCATGGTGGTATTAATCTATTACCAATTATCCTAATTGCAGTAATTATTTATGTAGTTGTTAAAGTTGATTTGAAATCTGTATTTGAATCTGAACAATTAAAAAAGAATGTAAATTATGTTAAAAGCTACTTTGATGCAAATTTAGGTAAATATAGCACTGAAATAGGGGACAAGTTCCTCCAAACTCAACCTAAACAAAACACTAACAAAACTGCGACTTTTGATTTCAGTAGTTTTTTCCCACAGATAAATAATAAAATAATTAACCCGAACAACAATACTTTGGAAACAAATAATTTTATTCAAGAAGAAACAACATCAACTAGTAATGATGTTGAGGGGTTCCGGACTCTGCCTTAGTATATTATATATATACTGTCGTAAAGATATATTGTGCGACACTCTTATATATTCTATCTCTATTTAGGATTTACTATAAATACCACTTCTCCCTACTTGATTAGGCTCATTTTATTGCTTGCTTTCTACGCATGTATTAAATGCACGCACTTGCTTATTGTATGTGTTAATATTTGTTTTGCTTTTTGCTACTAGCATGTTGTATTTATTTACCAATAAATTATATTCTGTAACCAATTCATCGTGAGTTTTGCCATCTACTATTGTATTTGCATTTACGTTTATAAGCTTTCTAGCTAGATCTGCTTGTATTGATTTAAGCTTAAGTTGGTCAGCTTGGATTGTGCTCTTTAGTAATGTATCAATTCTCGGACATAGGTTCTGTGGAGTGCCGAAATGTTGGACTGCAAGCCATGTATCTTTACCTTCAAACATGCCTTTGGCGGCATATACACCGATCTCTGTATAATTACCGTTCATTATATTTGCTCTGTGACCCGGACTATTCATCCATGCTTGCAACACTGATTTATCATCCTTGAAATTGCCAAGGGCTAGATTCTCTCCAATTATTATATATTCATAGCCAACAGACTGCCCTAGGTCGCTTACTCCAACCCCAGATGGAGATACGTGCTCGAAATATTGTTTTGCAAACATATCTTCTACCTTTTTTTGTGCTGATAAACTTAACTTCGGATTTTCTTTTAGGATAGACAAATTCCCTTTTACTCGCTCATTGTTAGTCTCTGCAATAATTCCAGAATCTGTAAGGTATGCATTCTTGCTTAAATTAAAAAAGCTAGTACTTCGAAGCGCACCTGGTGTATCTACCACCTTTTTGAGATCTAGTAATGTACCGTCAGACGAGACCTGCTCTTTTGTTTTTTGATTGTATTCAGATTTGATTATTTCAACTTGTTTACTCTGAATAAATGATAAAATATCATCACGCATTATGTATAATGTTGAAACAAATATTACAAATATAATAATTTTGAAAAATGATTTAATCATAAATTTACTCTTGATTACTGTAATATAGTTTACCATTTTCAGGAGGAATAATCTCTACCATATCTTTATTTGATTTAGATACAGATAATCTACCCAATAAATATGAACCAAATGCCACCAAAATAATAATAAAAGCTTGTAAAATAAGGCTATTTTTAATATAGCCAAAAGGCTTGATTTTATCCTCGAAATGCTGTATACTCTTCATTACGTATTATTATATTATAAATTGTAGAAATATCATATGGCACATAGGAAAGCCGGAGGTTCGGCCAAAAACTTAAAAGACTCAAATCCAAAGTATCTAGGTACTAAACTTTATGCTGGTCAAGTAGCTCAGCCTGGAAGTGTCATTATAAGACAACGTGGTACAAAAATAATGGCTGGTACAAATGTAGGTATGGGACGTGATCATACACTATTTGCTCTCAAAGAAGGTGTTGTCAAATTTGGAAGTAAAAGAAAAATTGGTTTCAACAATAAAACAACTATTAAAAAGACAGTAAACGTTATAGCCTAAATATAAAAGAAAACCCTGGATATCCAGGGTTTTCTTTTATATTACATTTATCTTAAATTCCCCTTCCCTGTCCCCTTTTTTGACAACGACACTATGTAGACCAAGCTCCTTGATTGGTTGAGGAAATATAATATTTTCCTCTTGAATATTTATACCAATATTTTCTATTATCATTTTTGCTATTTCAATTTTTTTTACAGCTGAAAATAGGTGTCCTTTTTCATTTGATTTTGCATGAAGGTCAAAAACTTTTTTGTTAAGCTGTAAAATTAATTCATTAAATATTTTATTCTCTTCATCTTTGATGTTTTGTAATTTCCTTTTTTTATCTTCGAGTTTGAGTAGTTCATGTGGGGTTGCCTTGATTGCTAGCCCTTTTGCAATTAATACATTTTGAGCATAACCATCAGCAAAATCAAGCACACTGTCCTTGTTGCCAACTTTTATTACATCTTTTAACAAAATAACTTTCATGGGAATTATTACTTATTTAATATTTCAACAGCTTTTTCTAATTGAGGGTCATTTTTGTTCTCAATATCTTTCTCTGTAAAATTCACTTTTACATCTGGCTCAAGTCCATGGTCTGATATTGATAGACCGTTGGGTGTTAACCATTTTGCAATTGTAACCTTAAGAGATGTGTCATCTGTTATTCTTACCAATTCTTGTACAGAGCCCTTGCCAAAAGTAGTGCTTCCGACTATTGTAGCTACTTTGTGCTCCTTGAGTGCACCAGCCAGGATTTCAGATGCGGAAGCAGATCCACCGTCAACAAGTATCACAAATTTAGGAATATCCTTTAGGGTATTTGAACCGTAGCTACGATAGATTTCTTGGTCTCTTGAATTACCAAAATCTTCGATGGCAATTGTTTTGCCCTCGGCAATAAAATTACTTGCAATTTCTACAGCCACAGATAGATATCCACCAGGATTGCCCCGGAGATCTAGGATTAGTTTGTCTGACTTTGATTTAGTAAATTCTTTTAAGGCATCATTAAAAAGGTTGCCTGAATTCTCTGAGAAGCTAAAGAACCTGATAACAAAAATCCCATCCTTGCGCATTTCTGTCTCTATTGTAGGGATTTCAACTGTATCGCGAACTATACTTAAATTGCGAGTTTTTTTCTCTCCGCTACGGAAGATTGTAAGCTCTACGATAGTACCCTTTTGTCCGCGGATCAAATTTATAGCGGCATCAATACTCATATTTTTAGTCTCTTTACCGTCAATCTTTACAATAACATCTCCACTCAATAGTCCAGCTTTGAATGATGGTGAATCTTTTAACGGTGATATTATCGTAATTAATTTATTTTTCAAACCAACTTCTGCACCTATACCACTAAATGATCCCTTGATTGTATCGTTGAAAAGTTTGTTTTCTTCTGGAGGAAAGAATACTGTATATGGATCATTGAACGAGGACGCTAGTCCTTGTATAGAGCCCCACAATCGCTCCTGATCAGTTACTTCCTTTGCTTTAATAGATTTGTTGCTCAATACATTCCATACCTTCCAATATGGGTCGAAGTCAGTAACTGTTGCTTGAGTATTTACAGTATTCTTGATATTTGTGATTTTATCAATTGCAGGCCTCTCAGAGAAACCAACGTATACGCCAAATGTAAAAATCCCTATACTTATAGCTAAAAAATATACTGTATATAATATTTTATTTTTATATTTGTTCATATTATAATTCTAAATTTCTAATGCATCCTTTGTATAAATATTTTTAGGATCCCACAACATCCATGAATTGATTCCTGCGTCATTTGTTGCCTTGATTTGTGCACGGACCATTTCTTTTGTGTATGTAGCTCCCATATCAAAGTCTTGGAGCCATGGTCTGATCTTGCTAGGTGTATATCCCATCACGAGTGTTCGTTCTACTGCTTTCTTCATTGTGAAATTCACCACCTCATATGGCTTACTAGCTGGGTTCTTGTAACCATTCCAACCGACTGCAAAATGTGACGGGTAAACCATAGGCGCAATGAAATCAAAATGAGGAAGAGCCTTTTCTAGAACTTGTCCTAATCCCAGATCATCAGTGATATCAGAAGTGGTTACTAAACCAAAAAGATCAGCTGAAATAGGAATATTAACATCTTTTTTCATATTTAAAGATAAATAAGAGAAGAAATCCTCTATATTGCTTGCACGAGTCTTGCCCTCACTTAATGAATAATTTATATCCTTAATATTGCCATCTGATGGATAACGAATATAGTCAAAATTTATTTCATCAAATCCAGCATTGTATGCTGTCTGACCTACGGCTACTGTATAATCCCACACTGCTTTATTGGCTGGGTCCAAGAATGATAAGCCCTTTCTGTCTTTCCATACTGTGCCATCACTTTTTTTCTTTACGGCCCATTCAGGTTTCTTTTTTGTCATATAAGGATCTTGGAAAACTGAAACTCGAGCAATAACATAAATATTCCTAGCGTGTAAATCTTCTGTTAATTTATGAATATCTGCAATCCTCTTTTCTGATGCACCAAGATCATTTATTAATTTATTGTCTGTATTGAAAGATACACGCCCAGTAGAATCCTTTACATCTATAACAATTGCATTTAGCTCAGTTGTATCAAGCAGGTTATTGATTCTCTGCATATGTTTTGCTGATCCGGCAACCCAAGCAGAAATATAAATAGCCTTTACACTTTCTGGTGTGGGTATATGTGTTGCTTTAATAGGAATAATATCATCAACGATTTCAGAATCTTTAGTCAAATCAGATTCTGAATTTTTGACAATACTTGTATCCAATGGCTTTGAACTGTCAAAAGAAATACTAAAAAAATATGATGAAGCAAATATACTAACAACAATAGCAAATACTATTACAGTAGAAATTATTAATAGTTTTTTGTTTCTTGGTTGACTCATTTATAAGTCATTAATATTATCTACAAATGAATCCATATTTTGCTCTTCTGTTGCTGACATGAGTATAGCTAAGCGAGCTTTATTTTCTTGGCGAAAAAGATATGCCAAATACACAATTGCGAGTCCTGTAATGATAAATAAAATCTTGCGCCATGAATTAGGAAAACCTAAAAAAGGTAGTAATCCAACCCAAATACCAATAAAAAATAATGTTCTTTCTTTTCTCATATACGTATTATATCGTATTTATTTAGTATATACAATCACAACAAACTCGCCCTTTTGCTTGTTTTTGTCTTTAGTTAATATTTCCAACAATTCGCTCGGTTTAGCGCGTAGGAATTCCTCGTAAATCTTTGTTAGTTCCCTACCTATCACAACATTTTTGTCTCCACAGTATTTACTCAAGCTTTCCAGAGTCTTTATTATCCTGTGTGATGATTCATAAAATACTATTGGTGTAGTTGCTATTGACATTTCTTTAAATAATGTTTCTCTACCTTTTTTGTGAGGTAAAAAACCGAGAAATTTAAATACAGCCATGGATACTCCGCACGCAGAAAGAGCTGTAATAAGGGCTGAGGCACCTGGAATAGGCACAACACGAGCATTGGACCCAAACTCGTTATAAACCTCTTGTACAAGCAATATACCAGGGTCAGATATGCAAGGTGTACCTGCATCTGATACTAGTGCAATATTCTTGCCATCATTCAACAATTTGATTATTGCACTCTCTTTACCTTTTGTACTGTGGGCATGGTAACTTGAAGTTTTGTTTTTTATCTCATAGCGAGCCAACAGCTTGCCTGTTGTGCGTGTGTCCTCACAAAGGATTAGATCTACTTCCTTTAGGATTCTAAGTGCACGCATTGTAATATCCTCCATATTCCCTATTGGAGTAGCTACTATATACAATGTACCTATTTCATTTGCCATTTAGAACTATTTTAGGAATGTAAGGAGTGCGCCGATTAGAGCCAAATTTTTCATAAATGCTACATGCTCTGTTGCTCGAGCTCCGGCATCCTTCTCCTTCCAATAAGCATGCATCATAAGTGTTGTTGGTATCATAAAGATAAGCAAGATGAATGCAGACTGAACTACCAACAAGTTCAAGAAGAATCCTAGTCCTCCTAAAACTAGTAGTATACCTGTAAGTGGCACAGCGAGATTGGCATTTGGTACTGCCTTGTGCTTTGCATAGGCAATATAATTCTTGTTGTTTTTAAAATGATTGTATCCAGAATAAATAAAGTAAGCACCAAACAGTATCCGCCCCAAAAATGTCAAAATTTCGATTGTTGTCATAATGAAAATAAAGCTAAATAATAATATGTATTATAGCATACCATAAAATTATTGTTTAGATTCTGGAGTCACACTCATTATTGAGTCTTAAAACTTAAAACTTTACCGCATGAGGTAATACGCTTCATTGGTTGATAGTTTTCACTTGCAGCACAGGCTGCATAGTAATAAGTAGTATTACTTTCTAAATCTTTAGCTATTCTTGTATACAACCCATCTGCAAGTTTAACAAGATCATTGTGAAAGTTTACTGATGATGTTTGATAGCGGAAACTATTTGGATTTTTACCATAAACAAACCATAAATTTGCATTGTCTGTGCTAGACTCCCCTGACAATTCGGCCTGAAGTTTACCAGTTAGATTATTTTCAGAAATACTATTTACTCCCAACGTTTCAATATCTTTCACTTGCGCTTCACCTTCTTTAGCTGTACGCATATACAAGATATTGCCATAAACAGGTTTGCCATTATTTTTTTGCACCACAGGTCGTATCGTATATACTGTATCTTTATCAAGACCAACGAGCGTCGTCTCATATTGACCGTTCAAAACATCATAACCAGGGTCATAAGAAAGGTATAGCCTGCCATCATTGGGAGGAAGCACTTTATGAGTGTTAGGGAAATAGAAGTATTCGAGCTTTTCGGTTGTGTTATTAAGCTGATTATTTTTACCATATTCTAACCAAACAGTCTCTCTGTCCCCTACGACGACATTGGCAGGATTGTCGTAAGAAGCACCTTTAATTTCCAAGACTCCATCACCAAGATCATTATGTCCTTCGTTGATAATCATACGAACACCAAAATAAGATTCATTTTTAACGCGGACAGGCTGCTTCTGTGCATCATTCACTAAACCAACGGAGGAATTCATAAGTAGTTTCGTTGTTGGGCCAATAAGGCCATCAGCTTTTAACTTATGGTCATTTTGCCATTTCTTTAAAATAAGAATTGTTTTTGGCCCCAGTTTACCATCAACTACCAACCCTAGGTTTAGAGTTGCATTCAAAAACCTTTGAAGTTCCATAACAGCTTCTCCTTTACTTCCATTTTTTAGAGTGGTAGTTCCAAAATTATAAGCAGATGCT
>JAUPVQ010000018.1 GCA_030916965.1 Patescibacteria group bacterium | reverse complement strand
TTGAATTTGAAGATACATCTGTTGCGCCACCTGTCCCTCCGGTATGCTTAGCAGTTGCAACATGTCCACCCATAGCTCGCAAGAGTGGTGTTGTACCATTTGTGTCATAGAAAAATGCAGATCCACCACTTGCGCATGAATACGATCCACCACTTCCTTGAGCACAATTAGAGTAATCATCAGGGGAACGATCATAACTGCTAGCGGATATGTGATACCCTGCTCCGCCTGCACCATACAATTCTACAGTAATTTCTTTTACACCGTCTGGTATTATGTAGTTGAATGTTTCGTAAGGGTTTGTATCTTTCCCTGAGTGGCTAAAGATGGACATTTGGCATTTGACCAATGTCCCTTTTGAGTCGGCGCACACATCTACACCTGCTGTCGAGATTTCAGAAAGGCGGACTTTGCCTGATCCAACTTCTAAGTATTCTGTGATTGTGGGTAATGCACTAGTACTTGTGGTGTTCTCGTGTATTCCCAATTTGCCAGTAGAAGTAAATATTACGAAATCAGCAGGCAAGCCTTTCCAGTCTCCGACTAGGAATTTGTTTACCCCCAGTGATCCGTCTTTTGTTTGCATATAATCCAATTGAGTAATGGGCATACCAATATTGCCATCCAGTGGTGTCTTTGTTGGGTCAGCATATACTACATACCCAAAAGAGAGTGATACTACTGCAATTATTAAAATATTTTTTATATTATTTTTCATATATTATGGACAGATTACTAACGGATAACCTTCTTCAGCCGATCCCCCTGTGGTTCCAGCGCAGATTCTGCGAGTGCCAGTACCTTTTAGGTCATTGATCTTTACCGATCCTTTTACATATAATCGTGCGTCACTTGCTGGTGTATCAGTATTCACCCCTACATTGCCTACTGTATCTACTACAATAGTGCTTGTATTTCCTGATACAAATTCTTTCACCGCAAGCCCTGCATATTTCTCATTATCGGATGTTGTTGCATTCATTGGTTCGATTCTATTATTGCTTGTTGGGCTACCATTTGGGGCAGTATATGCGCCAACCACTTGTAGAGTAAATACAGTGACAAAAGAAAGTATTAGAAATTTGATATTATTATTCTTCATATACTAATTATTATATGTTACTTTGATATATCCATTTGCTCCTGCTCCAGGAGTAGCTCCGCCGCCAAGATCATTTAAACAGTTATTTGATCCACCTCCTCCGCTAGTACAGCCATAACTCTGGTATTTGCCAGCGTTACCAACTTTTAAGTAATACGCTCTGCCTGTTAATGTTTCATTGGTAGGTGCTTTAATAGTTGCCTTTACATAAGCGCCAGCTCCACCCCCTGCAGATGATTGCCCACCCTCACATTCAGTACAATTATTTATATTACCTGAATATACAGCCGACAATCCTCCCTTACCACCAAATCCTGCACCACCTGCTCCATAGCTTGCACCGTCGGCCCCATTGCCTCCTGGACGATTGTTTTTATCTTGATCTGGCACAAATTCATCGCTTGTTCTATCGGTATCATCACAATCAGTTCTATTTATTGGAGGGTTTGTCTCTGAATCAACTATATTAAAATTCCAACCACTTCCTGATGTTGGTGCGCCGTTGCCAGCAGATCCACCATTTGCATTTGATCCATTGTATGGTTTGCCACCTTTACCACCTACATTTCCTTTTGCCCCTTTTATTGTAGAATAGCTTGTTCCACTACAAGTACTACTTGAACCAACCTGAGAAGGAGCTTTATTAAATGACCCTGGTGCTGATCCGTCACCGTCTTCGTATTTGCTCACGATATCTGCTCCACTTACACTTACTTTGCCACTCTTGCCTCCAACAGTAGGCAAATCTGCTGCTTGTCCGCCTTCAGCTATAATACTAACTCCATCACCAATTATATATGAAGATTGACCATTATCTGCTCCAGTTTCCGGGTTATTTTTTGCAAAACCAGATCCTCCAGCGCCATATATCTCTACTGTCATAGATGTGACACCATCTGGTACCATCAATCCATAGTAACTTGGTTCGTATTGGTTGATTGATGTGTATTCTTTTTCTTTTGTACAAAAGACAATTTTGCCATCAGGGTCAGCACAAACTTCTTTGAGCCCTGAACTCTTTAAATCTTCAGATCGGATTGTTCCGAGTATCCCTGTTGTCCCTTCTATATCTAAACTAATACCCTTCGAAGCTCCTGGGGTATCCTGCTTACCGATTGCCATAATACCCAGATTGTCTATCAACATATAATTACTTGTTGAAGTAGTCGCATAATCTCCTGCCATAAATGAAAGTACACTGATTAATCCATCTTTTACCTGTGGAGTATTGCTTACATTCAATACCTCTGGTGCATTTGTTGAAATGTCGGCTGGCCTATTCATAGCTTGAACATAACTTGCTCCTACTGCGACAACAATACCGAGCACTATCAAGCCCAATTTTTGAGCCCAATTTTTAAAATTAATTTTTGTGTTCATTTTCATAATATTATTATTCTATTGAATTAAAAATTGCTTTCTGTTGTTCAGGAGTTGTCTCGGTTTTCTTCACTGCTACTGCGGGCTTTTTTGTGGAGATTTCTTCTAGGACTTTTAGCTTCTCTTCGGTAGTCATTTTGACAGAACCGTCGTTTGGGGCATCTCTATTTAGTCTATTTAGTATATCAATTTTTTCTTCCTTTGTGATTGGTGTTGGTATTCCAAGTATTTTGTTCTTGTATTTCCACAAGAAATACCCTGCAACTGCGAGTACAATAACAACAAAAATGATTGTTATCATTAACTTTTTATTGTTAGAAAATTTATTAGAGGGATTATTTGCACTATTTGGTAGAGTCTCATTTTCCATATGAATATTATACTATATATATACAATATCCACCAAGTAAATTCCTCCCCCTCTCCTTTATAAGGAGAGGGGTTAGGGGTGAGGTTCTTAATTTGCAAAAACTAGGGAAATATTATACTATATATGTATTAGTCCGCCTCGAAAGCAGGACTTTTTTTAATCAAAATTTAATAAAAAGCTTATAGGAGCAAGCTAGCACCTAGCTCCCGACAAGCTATAAAGAATATGTTAGATCTCAAAACAATGAAATCAGCTCTCGAGCAACTCGAGCAAGAGCGCAAAATACCAAAGGAGAAAATAATGGAGGCTATAGAGCAAGCCATGGCCGCTGCCTACAAGAAAGATTACGGCAAAAAAGGCCAGATTATCCGTGCCCACTTTAATATGGATACAGGCGAAACTGAATTCTACCAAGTAAAGATTGTGGTAGATGATTCTTTGGTGCGCTTTGTAGTTGAAGGCGAGGAAGAGGAAGAAATCGAGGAAGGCGACGAGAGAGTCCGCTACAACGAAGAACATCACATCATGATCAATGATGCCAAGAAGATCAAGAGTGATGCTGAACTAGAAGAAGAAATCATCTTTCCTCTTGAAGCAAAAGAAGATTACGGCCGTATCGCAGCCCAAACAGCCAAGCAAGTTATCATCCAAAAGATTCGCGAAGCAGAAAGAGATTCTGTAATGACAGAATACGGTGGCAAAGAAGGCCAGATCATCAATGGCTTCGTGCAGAAAGTAGAGCGTGGTGTTGTATATATAGAATTCGACCGCGCGACAGGTATCATGCCTCCAGAAGAGCAAATCCCTGGGGAATTTTACCGCCGTGGTGAACGAATCCGTGCATACTTGTACTCTGTCGAAGAATCACCTCGTGGTATCAATTTGAAGCTTTCTCGTACAAATCCGAAACTTATCCAAGGATTATTCGAACTCGAAGCTCCCGAGATCGCAAGTGGAATTGTCGAAATCAAGTCTATTGCTCGCGAGCCAGGCTCACGTTCAAAGATCGCAGTATTTTCCAATGACGACCATATCGATCCTGTAGGATCTTGTGTTGGTCAAAAGGGAATCCGTGTAACAACAGTAATGAGTGAGATGGGTGGAGAGAAAATAGATATAATTCCATGGTCCGAGAATCCAAAAGAATTCGTAGCAAGTGCTCTATCTCCTGCAAATGTTACAAATATCGAAATCGATGAAGAGAACCACAAAGCCGAAGTCGAAGTTGCTGAGGATCAGCTATCACTTGCGATCGGTAAGGGTGGCCAAAATGTTCGTCTAGCTGCCAAGCTTACAGGATGGAGAATCGACATCAAAGGTATGCCTGCAGCTGGAGCTATTGGCGCAGAGAATAATGAAGATGATATAATGATAGAAGATGGCTTAGTCGATGATGGGACAGAATAATTATTAATTTAATTTTAAAATATTTATGAATTTATGGCACGATGTATCAATTGGTAAAAATGTTCCTAATGAATTTAATTGTATTGTTGAAATTCCTAAAAACTCAAACAACAAATACGAAATTGATAAAGAAACTGGTTTAATCGCACTCGATAGAGCAAATTATAATTCCGCTCCATACCCTTTCGATTATGCTTTTGTTCCACAAACCCTTTGGGAAGATGGAGATGCCTTGGATGTTATAATTTTAACAACATATCCACTTGCTGTTGGGGTTTTGGTAGCCGTACGCCCTGTTGCAATTATGGACATGAATGATTCTGGTGAATCCGATGCAAAAATAATTGCTGTCCCCGTAGAAGATCGTAGGTTCGAAGATGTGCAAGATATTGGTGATCTAAACAAACATTCATTAAAAGAATATCAGCATTTTTTCGAAACATACAAAATGCTAAAGTCTGATGACCCAAATAAATACCCAGTTACTATTTCTGGCTACCGTGGCAAGAAAGAAGCCATCGAAGCAATAGTAAAATCTCAAGAACTTTATAAACAGAAGTTCAGTAAATAGATAAAGAAAAACACCTTAAAATTAAGGTGTTTTTCTTTATCTATATCACAACATAAATTAACTAGAATTTTATTTTTTTAGAATTCTGAGATCAGAAGCAACTGGTGAAGAAATTTTCACTGAAACAGGAACTTTGATAATTTCCTCAAATGAATTACCATTTTTTAAAAGAATAGAAAAATAATACTCTCCTTGCTTTGTAACATTAAGTCCATTACCTTTTATTCTAATTCTCATCCTCTGATGAGGATTTTTAATTTCCAGTTTATAAGGTATTTCCTGCATTACCTCTTTGTCTGGGTCAGAAAAAATGATCTTCAGGTCGGCACTAATCTCAATTGAAGTATCTAATCTACGCCAAACAGAAATCAACTCAAAAGGGACTTGAATAAATTTCTTTTGAGTAAGATCAACGGGATTTTCATTGTTTATGTTTATTTCTTCAATAATATTGAATATCGAAAGATTATTGCTATCAATATCAACTGCAGTAGAATTACATACTGTTGTCATTAAATGTTCTAGGTTTTGACTATTTTTTTTGCTCATAGATTTATTTAAATTCCTTATTAATTGTTAACTTTCCAGAACTTGAAAAAGTGTTTGTTCTATAGGTATACGGTGAGAGAACTGAATGTAAAGTTATGTTTACTACTCCTGCTGTTTTTACTTTTTCTGTAAAACCAAAATCAAATATCAAACCTGCAGCCCTTGCGATTTTATCAAGAAATTCTATACTCGCAATCATTTCACTTTTTTCTGCACGCGCTATACTTGGTTGTTGTGTTCCAATTTTATCAGCTAATTCTTTTTGAGAAAGTCCTGAGTATAAACGAGCATAAGTTATCAACCCCCCTACTTTAATAGCCAACTTTTCCTTACTAGTTAATTTTATATTTTGTTGTTCAAAGTATTTTTTTAAGTTCATTTGGATTAAAATAATTTATAAATTCTTTTACACGACCCCTTGCAACTATTCTATGCTCGTTTATGATTTTCTGATTTTTCTTTTTAAAAGCATACAGAGCATAGAATACATGTAACCCATTTTCTAGAGTTAAACATCCCAGAAATCTAATTTCATTTTTTGACAAATGAAACTTTAACTCCCACATATTATCTTCACTTTTTACCTTTTCAAGACGTTCTAATTTTTGCACATCACTAATATTAACCTTAGTGTATTGTTCCATTTTTTCTATTAAATCAGCAAAAAGGAATTTTTCTTTCTTCATCATTTTCTTTAAAAGATCCCTTTCTACCCTGCGAATCCCATCTTGATTTTCCCATAGTTCTATTTGCCAATATTCCATATAATTTTATATCGACCTTAAATTTATAATATACTATATATAACAAATCCGTTATAAAAAGTCAAGAAATCTAGTAAATTAAACCTAATTTTGACAAATAACCTTATTCAATATAGACTAATAAAACTATGACAACCACAATCAATAAACTCGCAAAAAGCGAGGTAGAAATTATAAGTTCTATATCAGCAGAAACTCTAGCAAGCTATGAGGCAAAGGCGCTTGAGCATGCAGGTGAGCGCATGGAGATACCAGGCTTCCGCAAGGGCAAAGCACCAGTTGATATTCTCAAACAGAATATCAATGGAATGATGCTCCTTGAAGAAATGGCAGAGATGGCAATCAGTGATGCATATCCCAAAATTCTTGAAGAGAGTAAAATAGATGCAATCGGTCGCCCAGAGATCACTATTACAAAAGTGGCTCTTGGTACTGACCTAGAATTCAAAATCAAAACAGCAGTAATTCCAGAAATGACCCTTCCAGATTACAAAAAGATTTCAAAAGAAGAAAATGCAAAAGAGGAAAACAAAAAAGAAATCACTGTAGAAGAAGCTGATGTTACAAAAGTAGTAGATGATCTACGCAAAATGCGTGCACATCAATCTATGCCAGCTCATGAGCATGTAGAGGGCGAGAAGCATCCAGAACTTACAGAAGAACAACTACCAAAGGTAGATGAGGAGTTTGTAAAATCATTTGGCAAATTTGAAACAGTAGAAGAATTCACAAACAAGATTCGTGAGAATGTAAAGATTGAAAAAGAAACAGCGCAGAAAGACAAAATTCGTATGGCAATCATAGAGAAAATTGTCGCCGACACAAAATGCGAAATTCCAGAGATACTAATCAATAGTGAAATTCAGAAAATGATGTATAAGCTCGAAGCGGACATCACTAACATGGGATTCAAGATTGAAGATTACTTCAAACAAATCGGCAAAACAATGGAAGATGTATCGAAAGAGTGGCGTGCTGATGCCGAGAAGCGTGCAATGCTCGAGCTCATAATCCACAATATATCTGTAAAAGAAAACCTCAAACCCGCAGATGCCGATATAGAGAAGGAAACAGATCAAATTACTAAAATGTATAAAGATGCTGATCCACTCCGTGCTCGTGCATATGTGGAGCAAATGCTCACCAACGAAAAAGTTTTTAATTTCCTAAGTGCTCAGTAGAAAATGACATAAAAAAAATCCCAACACGAAGTTGGGGTTTTTTTTATTTAGGTGTTTTGGTTTTATTTATTGTATTGTATAAAACCACTCAAAGTTTACGTAAGAACCAGGTACTACTACTTTTTGAGGACCTTTTGAGTAGTCCCAATTTTGTAGCATCGGCAATGAATTTTGTATATTTGCATATACTGGATTTCCGTCTGGGCCGATAATTGTATTACCGCGACCGTCAGTGATTTCTACAGCTTGCATTACACTCCATGGCTTTTTTTCAACATAGCCATTGAACTTAACTTCGTTAGAGCTTCCCCAGTTGCCTGGGTAATAATTACCGCCGTTGGAGTAACCTCCGCCGTTGGTAGAATAGATATCGATGAAGATCCCGTTTGGACCAACACCGACACCCACACCAATTTGTGGATCGTTTTCTTTATTACAAGAAGATAGAACTGCTATCGCAAGGATAGCCAAGATTGCGAACTTATTAAGAATTTTTTTCATTTGTCGATATATTTGTGTATATTATACCACTATCTACACCCTATTGTCAAGTGTCAAAATACCCTTATTTTGGTAGTATATATACTATGTTAATCCCAACAGTAATAGAAAAAACAACAAATGGTGAGCGAGCTTATGATATATACTCTCGCCTACTCAATGAGCGTATTATATTCCTCGCAGGTCCGATTGATGACCATATTGCCAACTTGGTGGTAGCACAATTATTGTATCTGGACCATATGGATTCCAAAAAGGATATCTATTTATACATCAATTCCCCTGGTGGATCAGTATCTGCTGGAATGGCAATCCTCGATACTATGAATTTCGTCCGTTCTGATGTATCTACTATTTGTGTAGGAGTTGCCGCATCTATGGGCTCACTATTACTCTCTGCTGGTGCAAAGGGCAAAAGATTTGCATTACCCAATTCTGAAATCATGATCCACCAAGTTCTCGGTGGCGCAGAAGGTCAAGCAAGTGATATAGAAATCCAAGCCAAGCATATATTGAGAATCAAAGAGAATTTAAATAAAATCCTAGCCAAAAATACTGGCAAGACGGGAGCTCAAGTCGAGAAAGACGCTGATCGTGACAACTGGATGACAGCCGAGGAAGCAAAGAAGTATAATCTAGTAGACGATGTAATCTCCAAACCAAAAAGCTTAAAATAAATAACAAAAAAACCATCCCCCACCAGTTTGGTGGGGGATGGTTTTTTGTTGCTATACTTTATTTATTTTTAAAATAAAGATTTCTTCCTGGCATTTTTGATATATATTGGCCACCATTATAATCCTCACTATATAGATTGCATGGGGTTGAATAAGCATCTTCGAACCCAACACCCGCAAGCCATGTTCTCATTTCATAATTCTTGAACTTTGGGGCTGGGAAATCTGCAACCAACTTAACCCAAGCATTTTCACCATTTTTAATTGTAAATGGTTTATCGAGAGTTATGGTTTGTGTTAATGCTGTCTTGCCAGATTTGTCATAAAATGGACCACTGAACTTAGAAATTGATCCTACCTCTACATCATTAATATATATTTTAATGTTTGATAAGCTTTCGAGAGTAGAGAATTCATTACCTAGTGAAGATTTGTAATCAGTGCCAAGGAAACTAAGTGTAGAGATAACAATGTCCCCTGTATTTTTTGTATTCTTTCCTGGCTCTGCAAATAATTGCCATTTACCAAGAGTTGTACCTGTCTCGTCATTGCCTGTCAGATATGAGGTTGAATTCTGTTCCCTCTCGATTTTTAGATCTGTGGCTTTAGTCTTGATATTCTCCATACTCATTGCTCCTGCCAAGTATCTATCTGCTGGACCTGGGAATTCTGATACCCCTTTAACCTCAATTTTTTTCCACTCTATTCCATCATCTGATGAATAAATAGTATTATCATTACCACTAGCATTATTCATACCACCAATTTTCCATAATTTGTTTTGGAATACTACATCACTAGAATAATACCCTGGGGCAAAACTTGTTTTTGAACTTGAAACAAGGTTCCAACTTTTACCATTTGATGTATTGATTACTACGGGATCGCTTGTTCCAACAACTGTAGACATAATCCAAACCTTACCATTGTAAATTACTGGGCTTGGGTTTGTATTTGTACCAATATTGAAATCAGAATTATCTTTACTATTTACCAGAGCTCCTTCATTGGTCCATTTCTTGCCATCACTACTTGAGAAAATAGTCATAGTTCCACGATCATATACCAAGTAGAACATCTTGCTGCCGATGACATATGCCCCCAGACTATTACTATCGTATCCACTTTTTTCATTTGAAACAGAATTCTTTTTCAATCCATCCCAAGGTGCATCTGCAACTTTTGTCCACTTCTCTCCTGTTGATGAATTCCATATACCCATTACACCACCCCCTGTTGTTTCTTCACTAGATATTAACCAGAATTTTCCACCAAAATATATTGCTGATTTATCAAAATATCGTGAGAAATTTGGTGTTTCTCCCACATAAGTCCAATTCACCATATCTGTCGATTTATAGATTGCAGTATCAAAATCACCACCTGTTGGCTTATATTTGCCACCGAAAGAATATACAGTGTCCTTTACTTTCACTATCATCCTCTCTGAACCCTCGCCCATTTTTGTAGCACTTGCTTCCTTTTCCCAATTTGTACCATCTGTTGTAGACCATACATCAGAAAGTCTGTATAGATAATTTTTTGCTTTGTCGTATGTCTCCCCTGTCCAAATGGATAATTTGCCTTCTTTAGATTCTTTACAGGAATAATCTTTAAACAATTTATCTTTTGAGTTTTTAGAAACTATTTCGATGGTTTCTTCTTTTTCTTCTGAATTTTGTATATTGCTCATTGTTTCAGACCCTACAATTCCATCAATTTTTTTAAGCTTCATTAATTTTTGAATTTCTTTTACTGCTTTTGTTGTATTTAATCCAAATTTTCCATCAATTGGGCCTTTTAAATAACCCTTGTCGTGTAGAATTTGTTGCAATTCTTTCACTGCCAATCCTGTTGATCCTTGCCTTAGAGGTTTTTTAGCTAGAATTGTAGGTGAAAGTAATACTGGTAGACTTCCTTCTAGAGAAGTTAAATTATTACAAGGCTTTATAACTGTAGGTACACAAGGAGGAACGTTTTGTGCTGTACCAACAACAGCTTGAGCTTGTTGCACCCCAAACCATACGAACACGATAAAAACAAAAAAGATAGTTAATTTTTTCATAGTAAATAAATTGACCTAATAATATGAATAAATTATACCATTAAAACTGGACTTGAGAAACAGGGGAAAACATATATATAGACAAAATCGCCTAAATCAGGTATGATGAGTTTATCGAATTTTAAAAGTTTAGACGTTCCCGTTTTACAATACTGGATATAAATATGATAAAAATTGCCTTACAAACCAAACTTCGAGAGAATTTTACAAAAAAAGTTTCTATAGACAAAACAATTACATATTAATTGGTATTTTGAGATGGGGCAACCCATTATATGAATTTAACAACAATAATCATGTCCGTTCTCGCCCTAGCAATAGGAGTGGGTGTTGGATATTATTTGCGTTTGGTTATCTCACTTGGCAAAAAGGGCTCTATGGAGCTCGAGATCAAGCAGATGACAATCGGCGCAAAAGAAGAAGCACAAAAAATAGTTGATGAAGCGAAGTTAAAGGCCGAAGGTCGTATGAAAGAGCTCCACGAAGAAGAGAAAGATAAGGAGCGCGAATGGAAGCATACAGAGCATCGCCTAATAAAAAAGGAGGAGACTCTCGATGGTCGCCAAGCAGAGATTGATCGCGAGGTAGAAAGCCTTAAGGGCAAAGCCGACGAAATCCGCAAGATCAAAGAGCGAGTAGACGGTATGCAAGCAGAAAAAGAGAAGGAACTTGAAAAAGTTGCTCATTTATCTGTAGAAGACGCCAAGGAAATTCTTTTCAAGAATATAGAAGCTCGATACGAAGAGGATTTGCTAGTTCGTATGCAAAAGATGGAAACAACCAATGCCGAGAAGTTGGATCGCCGTGCAAAAGATATCCTATCTACTTCTATCAATCGCCTTGCCGCAAGTACTGCAAGCGAAATGATGACTTCATCGGTCAATATTCCATCAGATGATGTAAAAGGCAAAATCATTGGTAAAGAAGGCCGTAATATTCGTGCCTTTGAACGCGCAAGTGGTGTTGAACTAATCGTCGACGAGACTCCAGGCGCAATCGTGATTTCATCTTTTGATCCAGTTCGCAGGCAAGTGGCACGCCTTGCTCTCGAGAATTTGATTCTCGACGGCCGTATCCAGCCTGCCAAAATTGAAGAGATGATCGAGAAGGCTCAAGCAGATATCAACAAGATCATTAAAGAGAAGGGTGAACAAGCAGTATACGAATGTGGAATCTTTAATCTAGACCCACGCGTCGTAGCGATTGTCGGACGATTATATTTCCGTACAAGTTATGGACAAAATGTTCTTCAACACTCTATCGAAATGGCACACATTGCAGGAATGCTCGCACAAGAGCTCGGTGCTGATGTAGCAATTGCCAAAGCTGGTGCACTTACACACGATATTGGTAAGGCTCTCGACCACGAAGTTCAAGGTACACACATTGATATTGGTATCAGAATATTGCAGAAGTTCGGTGCTGATCCAAGAATCATTACATCTATGAAGTCTCACCACGATGATTGCCCTCACGAAAGTATCGAAGCGGTAATCGTCCAAACAGCCGACCACATCTCTGGTGGCCGACCTGGTGCACGACGTGATAGTGTAGAGAACTACATCAAACGTCTACAAGACTTAGAGGCTCTAACCAAGACATTTAATGGTGTAGAGAAGTCATACGCTCTAGCAGCAGGACGCGAAATCCGAATCTTTGTCACTCCAGAAAAAGTTACAGACCTTCAAGCCAAAGAAATGGCTCGTGATATAGCGAAGAAGATCGAAGAAGAACTCACTTACCCAGGCGAAATCAAAGTGACAATGATTCGCGAAAATCGTATCACTGAGTACGCAAGATAAAGTTTATTATCAAAAATGAAAACACACAGCCTTTGGTGCTGTGTGTTTTCGTATGTGTTTCGCGTTCATAAGCCGAATTCTGTTTGTAATGATCATTTATCTGGGCCATTTGTCACCAAATAGCTCAAGCGATTCTCCCCTGCTTACGCAAAGGCACGATCTTGCATTCAAGTAAGGATTTAGCCGTTTCACCCACATGTCTCCATGTGATTACTCCCGAAGGAGCCCTAGCCTTTCGGCATCGGCGTCACTGCTCGCACCTCTTGGGTTACCCCAGACAGGCATTACCTGCTACTCTTCCTCTAGATTGCTCTAGAAATAAATGTTCGGACTTTCCTCTATCCATGATTATAAATAATATAGATAGCGATCATTCGACGCGGAACCCACAAACTATACAATATTTCCTATTTTTTAGCAAATTCTATATAAATTTAAGATTTAATTTGGAATAACTCCTAAAAACAATAAAATATAATTCATTTTTGTCAATCTTTCAAAAGGCTTGCAGGAAAAAATCCTTGGTATATAATGATATTACTCCTGTTTATCAGGGATCGTTTGCAAACGGTCGAAATTATTTAGCTAAATGGCAATTACAAAATTGCTAAAAGTAAAATATGAATAAACAAGCATTAGTAGAATGGGTTCATGGTAAGCTTGGCGGTACAAAAGTACAAGCTGAAGAAATCGTGAACGGTATGTTTGATGCTATCGTCTCTACTTTGAGTAAAGGTGGTGAAGTATCAATCGCAGGTCTTGGAATCTTTTCAGTAAAGGATCGTGCAGCTCGTATGGCTCGCAATCCAAAAACTGGAGAAGCTGTAAAAGTTGCAGCAACAAAAGTTCCAAAATTCCGCGCAGCAAAAGCACTAAAAGACGCTGTTAAATAAATATTGTTCTCTCGGGTATTCGAGAAGCATATATACAGATTAAAAAATCACCCTTTCTCTATCACGGGTGATTTTTTAATTGTTTTTTATCAAAAATATGCTAGTATATAAGAATTGTTGTATTCGGGGTGTAGTACAGTGGTAGTATACGCGGTTTGGGACCGTGAGATCAGAGTTCGATTCTCTGCACCCCGACAATCGAAAAATTTTTGTTTTCGAGTTATAATATAGATATGCGGGATTAGTTTAGTGGTAGAACTACAGTTTTCCAAACTGTTGGCAAGAGTTCGATTCTCTTATCCCGCACAACAAAAAGGCCCTTCGGGGCTTTTTGTGTGGGAATAGCAAGTGAACTGCTTCACTTGTGTAAGAGAATCGAAAGATTTCTCCATGCAAGCGAAGCGAGACGGAGAAATACCTGGCTACGTGGTAGCCGATTCTATTCAATTACATTAATTGGAATAGATATTATTTTCGAAGGTTTTTCGTCAGACGGATTTTCTTCGTCGATTATAACAGTTGCTGGTCCTGTGTAATTATTCAAAATATCTATATGTGTAGAGTAATTAACTGGACTACTAGTCATCCATTCTTCGGTGGTACCAAATGGGGTTGGGTCCGAAATATCATTCCCATTAGCATCTTTTACATACACTACACCGATTTGCGCTTCAAATGCTGTCCAGGAGCACCCCAGTGTCTCCCGCTCTCTATTATCCAATACAGCATCTATCTTTATACCTACTGCCCCACCTACCTCTTCACCTTTGGTTGGACTTGTTATACTTAAGCCACAATTAAAAATAGCTTCCTCTTTATCAAGATTTGCATATTTATCTTTCATGTTATTCTCTAGATTATTTCTATAATTCACCCCAAAGAATAAAAACCCTACAATAAATAGAAAAATGATTAATAAAATCGCAAATAAACTTTTTTGCTTACTTTTGTTCATTAACCCAGTATAACATTATTTATAACCTTTACTTTAGCGATTCTCTTCTTCATGTCCAGATACACCACCAACAGGTCAAATTGCCATGGTGTATTCCCTATCCTGTTATGTATAAGATAAGTCCCTACTGTCCGCGAAAGACGCTTCATTTTCCAAGGGTGCATATTTTCTTCTGGTCGAAATGTTACATGTGTAACATCATCGCTCTTAACATCAATATTATCCGAATCACGAGAAACAGATTTAACTTCCACAAAATAGAGTTTCCCTTCTTTGGTTGCAATAATGTCTATTTCACCCCACTTCTTTGTATAATTACGCTCTTTAATCAAAAAACCTTGCTTTTCTAGGTATTTGCAAGCCACATCTTCACCTAACTCCCCTATTTTCTGATTTTTTGAAGTAAAATTCTTCATGTAATCTCAATTTGTTACACATGTAACACTCAATAGTGTGTCACGTGAAACATTTTGCTATTTATTAGACACTAAAAGTGTTTCTTAATATGTCTTTCATAAAATATCCTTATTCTGTAAGGGTATAGTCCTTAATCTACCCAATGGTCGTATTGTGTATTTATAACTTAGAAACCTGTCTTATACCCAATACACACATAGTTATCCACATTTTGCTTAATTTTAAAGAGTTTTTTGTTATTCAAAACGGACAATTAAAGACATAGATCTTGTATTTTGTGCGGGATAGGAGAATCGAACTCCTGTCTCATCCTTGGCAAGGACGTGTTCTACCACTAAACCAATCCCGCAAATCTGAATTGGTGCATGTATTATAATAGTTCTTTCTAAAAAATGCAATAGAATATTCGAAAAATATTTGTGTTTCGAGGTTCTATGTAGTAAGATTAGTATGTGAAAAGATGTAGTAAGTGTAAAAATAACAAGATTGAATCGGAATTTAGCTTTAAAATAAAGAAATTAGGCACATTGCAAAGCCAGTGCAAAGAATGCACTCGGGCACTTATTAAAAATCATTACAATATAAATAAAGACTATTATTTAGAAAAAGCCCATATCCGTAATGACAAATTACGAAATGAAACTTTTAATTATATAAATAAATACCTTAAAAACAGCTCTTGTAAGGATTGCGGGGAAAAAGATATCGTAGTCCTGGAATTTGATCATCGAGATAGAGCAACTAAATTCAAAGCAGTATCAAGTCTTATCAGAAGTAGATACCCATTGAATATAATCAAAATTGAGGTCGAGAAATGCGATGTAAGATGTGCCAATTGCCATAGAAGGAAAACTGCGGTAGACTTAGGATGGTTTAAAAAATAATACGCGCCCGTAGCTCAATGGATAGAGTACCGGTCTTCGGAACCGTGGATGCAAGTTCGATTCCTGCCGGGCGCACCAATGTTTGTATGTATAAACAAACTATAGATCAAGATAATATACCCCCATATGTTACACATGTAACATCCGTACTCGAAAAGGCAGGTTTTGAGGCCTTTCTTGTTGGCGGTTGTGTTCGTGATCTAATATTAGGTAGGGAACCCAAGGATTGGGATGTTACAACAAATGCAACTCCTGAGGAGATAATCCCACTATTCGAGAAAACAATATACGAGAATACCTTCGGAACAGTAGGAGTTTGTGTGCCAAAGGTTACACATGAAACAGGTGATGATGTTACACAAGAAACACAATACCATATAATCGAGGTTACACCTTACCGTACAGAGGCCAATTATAGCGATAATAGGCACCCAGACGAGGTTTTATTCAGTAAACACATAGAAGATGACCTTCAAAGACGAGACTTTGCTATAAACGCCATGGCCTTAAGCTCTAAAGGACAGTTAATTGACCTTTATAAAGGACAAGAAGACTTAAAGGACAAAGTTGTCCGAGCAGTGGGGGGTGCTGATGAAAGATTCAAAGAAGATGGATTGCGAATGTTAAGAGCAATTCGGTTTTCCACACAACTTGGTTTCGCAATAAATTACGAAACAATGCAAGCTGTGGAAAAGAATGCTGAGTTGATAAAAAATATTTCCGCAGAAAGAATTCGTGATGAATTTACAAAAATAATAGAAAGTGAAAATTCATCGCAAGGTATTGGATTGCTACAAAAGCTTGGACTATTGAAATTCATAATCCCAGAACTAGAACAGGGGATTGGGTGTGAGCAAGGTGGTGCACATATATATGATGTATTTGAGCATTTACTTGGCGCACTTCAACATGCCTCGGACAAGAAGTTCTCGACCGAGATCCGTCTTGCTGCTCTCTTCCACGACATAGGCAAGCCGAAGTCTCGCCGTCCTGGGACCAAGAAGGCGTACACATTCTATGGCCATGAGGTAATAGGTGCTCGAATGGCTAAAGTGATTATGGAGCGACTGAAATATCCAAAGAAGACTACAGATCTAGTAGTATCACTTGTGCGCAACCACATGTTCTTCTCCGACACCGAAACGATTACACTCTCGGCAGTGCGAAGAATTATCCAGAAGGTTGGGGTAGAGCATATTTGGGAACTGATGAATATTCGTGAGTGTGACAGAGTAGGGATGAAGAAAGTAGAGGCCCCGTACCGCTTGCGCAAATACCACGCCATGATCGAGGAATGTCTACGCGATCCGATCAGTGTAGGGCAATTAAAAATCGACGGCAATTACCTGATGAATGAAATGAAAGTAAAAGCCGGCCCAAGAATGGGCTGGATATTAAATGCATTGCTTGAAGAAGTCCTAGACGATCCTGTGAAAAATGAAATTGAAATTTTGAAGGAGAGAGTAGGGGAGTTAGAAAAATTAAATGACAAAGATTTAAAAGCGCTTGGCGACAAAGCAAAAGAAAAGAAAGAGGAACTAGAAGGGGAGGAAGTAGATAAGCTTCGCAAGAAACATGGAGTGAATTAGGGTAATAAAAAAGCCGGTCCATTTCTGAACCGACCTCCATTTTTCATGCATAATATTTTCATTAATTTTTTATTTTCTTTTTTGGACTCCAATTATAAATACTTACAATTGCAATAAAAGCAACAAAAATTAATCCGGCAACTAAATCTTGTCCAGATTTCTGGCTGTTGGTCCACCAAATGTTTAAGACTGTCATATTTTTTTAAATTACAAGGTTAGAGATACTCAATCTATGCAAAAATTGCATACGAGAGTATTTTTCTTCATCATATACTTATTTTTAAATAAAGCTAGATAGTATTGTGGAAATAAAAAGAGGGCCCACTTACGTGAACCCAACTTTGACCCATAGGCATGCTACTTGTATTGTAGCAAAGATTTTTTACTCTGTTAGTTCTTCTGTTTTGATTCCTGCAAAATAAAAAGATAACATTGATGCAAAGAAAAAAAACAAAAAACCAAGAGTGTGTAAGGGGTGTGTTTTACTAAACAACTCACCCGATACATAAGGAACTTCGATGCTTGCCGACACAAGAGCGAAAAGCATTGCAAGCAGGGCACATAGTGTGCCCAAAACACAAAGAACTATTTTTTTCATATCTTTTTCATTATAACACATATAAATTCTTTTGCAAGTAAATACCTGGCAATAAAAAAACCGGCTTGTTTTCACAAACCGGTTTATTATTAATAAATTTATCTTACTCTTTGTTTTCAATGAAAACATTGGCAAAATATTTAAGGAACTTTTCTAAATCGATTCTGTTCATTATCTCAGAATCATCCGGCTGTCTCAGCCTAACCATTAGATCCCCGCCACCAGCAACAAGATCCTGATAAAGTTTGGTAAGACCTAGAAAAATATCTTTTTCTGAGTACCCGGAACTTATAGCAAGTTTTTCATTCAATTCAACAATTTCTTTCTTTTGCAGTACATACAGCTCAAAAAGATTCTCAAGCGAACTAATGGAACTTTTAAATTGCTTCCTATCGGCATCATCTTCGGTAGCTTCCTGTGCATCTAAATCATTTTGAATAATTAATTCAGGTTCGGAATCTTTTTTACCAAAAATCCAAAGTGCTTTGTTACCTCTTGGTGATTTTTTTACATTATAAGATTGCTGAAGAAATTCAAGAATAGGTTCAACGAAAGCCCCACAATTTGCCACCACAAAATTTTGTTTCGAACCCAAAGGTCCTAAGTTGTAATTTTTGTAATTAAATTTACCTGATAGTAATAAATCGTAGTTAATATCCGATCTCAATTCTTTAAGTTTATCTTGTTCTTCTTTTGAAAGTTCAGAATTAGGTTTATCAACTTTTGTAATTGGTTCAGTTTTCGCAACTGGAAGGGGAGAGTCAGCTTTAACAATTTCGTCTGTACTATTTTCCGTTTTAAGTTTACCAGTAATCCAAAAAGATTTAGGATCTCGTCTATCAACTGGCTCAACCTTGTACACCTTACCATTAACCATAAAATCATAGGCAGCCTTCATTTCTTTGTTACTTCTGAAATGAACAGACATACCAAATCTGTTTATCAAAACATTCAAAACTTTTTTACCTTTCAAGTAAACTTGAATTTCTTTTTTGAATTCATTTGTAAACAATTTAACCTCAGCCAATTTAAACCAAAGAGTTTTGGTATTTTCGGCTGTTGGGCGTTCGTAGGGAAGGTTGGCCTTTGTTAAGGTACCTTCTATCTCCTGCCTAATCGCTGGGGTATTTGCTTTGAAAGCAATGCGATTGTATACCTCATCAATTTCAATGTTCTTGTAATGGGGTCCGTGTTCGTACCCTCTTACATTTAAAAAATTTTCCATAAACACAAGTAATTCTTCTAGTGTTGTTGGCTTTTGGTCGTTCTGTGTAGCCGTGGCTGTGTTTGTCATTTCTGTGGTTTTTTGTTTTAAAGTTGAATTTGAGTTTGAGCTTGCAACAATTTCATTTTCCGGATTTGCTATCTCTTTTTTTACCGGTTTAACTCTTGGTCTTGTGGGGTCTTTTAAAAATTGTTCGAAGGTTAATTCTTCGAACTTGTTTTTAAAAGTTTTTAAATGGTCTTCAGTAATTGAAAACCGGATTGTATCCTCTGACATAACGTGGCAAGCAATTTGTTGCAGGGTAATCCTTACAATAAATTGTTTAGCTTCCTGTATAAAATCATCGTACACAATCTCTTTAAAATTCACCTCGTAAGCAATGTTCCCAAAGTGGGCTTCAAGTCCTGATCCTGCTTTCAAGGCAACTGTTTTAGTAGTCAATCCTTGATGTGCAAAATTTTGTTTCAAGATACTAATTAGTCTCTCAAAAATTGCATTCCGGGCCTTGTCTGTCTTGATTTTTTGGTTTTTGGCCTCCAATAGGTCAGCCTTTTCATAGATTCCTGCCATATATTTAGTTTTTAAATTTTATCAAATACTAATATATATATTGCATTTTGTCAAATTTAAATGACCTCTTGTTGATAGCATTTCTCACAATAGACTATTGCTTGCCCTTCTAGAGAGAAACCTGTTTTGAAAGTTTCGCCACAAGGTTTGTCGTTGTGCTCGTGAGCAACTGCATTCGTATATTGACCAGTTGCATCATTTGCTCCTGCGCACATACACTTTCTATCATAAAGTTTTATTGGTAATCGGAAATTGAGTCGCTCCATTGTACGGCAAGCAGGGCACAATGTTGGTAATGGTATTCCAACTTTTTTATAAAACGAAAGCTCGTCTATGGTAACCTTGAATGCTTTTGTACAGTTCTGATTACAGTTACCATAGTGTGCACACTCTATGATCTCGCTTGTTATAGTATCGGGAACATTTTGAATTTCAGTTGGAATATTTTCGGCCGACATTGTCGGTACATAATTCTTGGCCTCTTGGTCGCGCCATCGGTAGCCTTGCGCCACGGCCTCTTCTTTTGTTAGCGGAAAATATTCGTGAGCGAGAGTTTCGTTGTAGGCCCAAGGGCTCATCTCTACAGGGAAATATTCCCCGTATTTGTACACGCGACCCTCTTTATCTATATACGGCATATCTACCATATGCTGTTTTATTTTCTCTACCAATATTTCATATTCCTCTTTTGTATATTGTTTGTTGAGTATGCAATATTCATATTTACGCAAACCAACACAGCCAAACAAATTATGGCTTCCATTTGTGCAATTGATTGTATATTCAGTATCGTGCACATTCTCTTGAGTTAGCAATGCAAATTTCACATTTTGAATTCCGCTTCCAGATGACACAGCCTCGTATACAAGCTCAGCACCATCACCCCAAATACTATAATCATAACAATCTTTGCACCCTGGAGTCTCTTGTAAGTATTGACTATATTTTATATTTTCGCATTCCCGCACAAGGAATGATTCATGCACGTTCTTGGAATTGCTAACATACGAACCATCGCAGTCATAGTTCTTGATACCTTGGTGATTTTTGTTTGGGAATTTATTCCAGAAGTCATGAGCATCATTTGTTGCTCGCTCTACGCCCTCGCGTGTATTTAATCCATACTCAGCAACTTTTTTATTATATTCTTCTTTGTTCAATTGCTCGTTGAAGAAGCAATAACTTTTGTTACGCAAATTTACCGAGCCGAAACAATTGAGGCACCCTTGGCAATCTCGGCAGAACCACAGATCACTCGAATCTACACATTGCGAAGAGTAATGTGTGCGGTAGCACGACCCTAGCCAGAAGCTACCATAGCTTGATTCTGTTTTAGAAATATGCGAACAGTCTACGCAATCACGAGAGAAATTAACACCATTACTATACATACAATCCTCGGGATTAGTTGCATTGAAAACTAAATAACATTTCTTTGGGTCAGTTGCGTTGTTGGAATATTCGCTATCAACACCATGGACCAGATTGTTGGCCTTGAAAGGGACATCGAGCATCAGTTCATAAAGCTGAGCGAGGAATGGCCGAGAGAAATCTACCTCGCGTCCATACTCTGTTGGATCCCAAACATCCGATAGCCACACATCACGCTCATAAACTTTCACTGGCGATTCATTGGAATACATAGAGAAAATTTCTTTCCCACTATAATCACTCTTGCGCTTGTAGAGCCCGCGCTCATTACGAAAGGCGAGTCGGCGCTGTGC
>JAUPVQ010000017.1 GCA_030916965.1 Patescibacteria group bacterium | reverse complement strand
GGTCAGCAACAGAGCACCCAGTGATGTCACCACATTGCAGAATATTGGTTCTTGGGTTTGTAAACATATATTAAATTATATCACAATATAAAATAATGAACACTCTTGTTTATCAAATTTACAAATTTATTTAACCAAACCACTCACCACAGCCCAAGTCTTTGGACCTACAATACCATCAGATTTTAGATTGTTTTTAGTTTGGAACTCTTTAACAGCTTTGAGTGTAATAGGGCCGAATTTGCCGTCAGGATTTACACCGATTACTTTTTGAATAGTTGACACAAGTGGACTCACGGTTCCCTTCTTGATTGTTTTAGTAAATGTAATAGTTGATGATGGGTTTGATGAAGAAGGAGAAGTATCTGTTGTTAGTTCTTTTTTAACATCTTCATCTTTGATTTCATTTAATGCATTTGGGAATTGAGTAACAATATCTTTGGCTTCTTGTGTTTTACCCATAGCGAAGAGGTTGTATGCTCTACTACCAGCAGAAGTGCTACTATTTTGGCAACCTGGCATTTCCAATGTATGGTTTGTATCTGTAGCTAGGTTAGATGATGAGTCATTTGATTTGACTCTGTATTGGTATGAAGTACATGGATTAAGATTGGATAGGCTGACAGTATGAGATGTAACTCTAGTGCTAGTATCTGTCTCTGCTGTAGATGTACTGTAGCTTGAGTCTAGACTGTATTCAACCAATGTTGATGATTCTTCGTTTGTGGTCCATGTTATTGTGACACTTGTATTTGTGATATTGGAGGTGGATACGGAGGTTATTGTTGGGGCTGTGGTGTCGGGGGCTAATACTGATATGAAGATGTCGTTACCTCCGGCTGAGGTTAGGTTGGCTGTGCTAGATGAGGGGTCGAAGTCGGCAGTGGCGTTGAAGTAACCAACAAGATACACGTAACCATTAGTAGAATTTATATATGATTTTTCTGCAAGATCGTTTCCTGTACCACCAAAACCTTTTGCATAAATAAAAGCACCGTCTGAGTCAAACTTTGCAATATATGCATCATTAGCGCCAATTGAGGTTAGTTCATACGTACCTGCGCCTGGATCAAAATCTGTAGTGTCATTAAATACTCCTGTAATATAAATATTATTACTTGAGTCAAGTTTTAAACTTCTTGCAATATCATAACCCGTGCCACCAATTTGCTTAACCCAAACAAAATCTCCACTTGAATCAAGTTTTAAAATATAAATATCTTCAGCGGCACCATTAGAGGTTAGGTTTGCGGTTCCTGCACCTGGGTCAAAATCTAGAGTACTATTTAAAAAAAGACCTGTAATATAAGCATTTCCATTTGTATCAACAGCTATGCCATAAGAAAAGTCCCATTGAGCACCTGCAATACCTTTTCCATATACAAAATTACCACTTGAATCAAGCTTACTAATAAAAATATCAAGACCACCAGCCCCTGTAACCGTTGTAGTTCCCACACCAGGATCAAGGTCAGCTGAAGCTCCAGTACCACTATATCCACCGGTTGTATATACATTACCACTGGAATCAACAGTCATATCATAAACCCAATCCCCCCAACCAGAACCTCCCATATTTTTTGCCCAAACCAAATTTGCAGATAAGTCATATTTGGCCACAAAAATATCTACGCCAGTACCTCCACCATCACGAGTTAAATTAGTTGTTCCTGCACCCGGGTCAAAGTCTACAGTACCACCAAAACTACCCCCTATATACAAATTACTACCGGACACAAAAATAGAACTGCCAAAATCATCACAACCTTGCCAAGCTGCTAAATCATTTCCATTACAACCTATTTGCTTAACCCAAATAAGATCACCATTAGAATCTAATTTGCTAATATATATATCATTCGCCCCACCAGCAGAACCAAGCGCTGTTAAATTAGTCGTTCCTACACCTGGGTCAAAATCAGCAGTACCAGTAAATCCACCTGTAATGTAAATATTACCACTAGAATCAAGAGCTATATCATTATCTAATTCGCCTGTTCTATTACCTCCTATTTGTTTCGCCCAAACGAAATTACCTGATAAGTCAAGCTTAACAAGGGCAACACCAGTAGCTGCTTGAGAAGTTAGGTTGGCGGTTCCTTCGCCTGGGTCAAAATCGGCAGTACCAGTAAATGTGGAAATCACATAAACACTCCCACCTGAATCACTCAGTATAGAAGCACCTAAATCAGACCCTGTCCCGCCTATACCTTTTGCATAGTTATAAAACACATCTGCGGCAAACACACTATTTGCAAAAGCAAAACTTACAATTAATGAAAATATTATCCCTAAAATTTTATTTTTATTTTTTAACATAAATTAAATTATATCACAATAAAAAATTAAAGGAAAGTAATAGATGCAATAGAATCACCAGCGCGCATTTTCATTATAGTTACTCCTTGAGTTTGGCGTCCACTTGTTGGAATCGAATCGAGATTCACACGGATCACTTGGCCTTTTTGCGATACGGCAATTATTTCCGACTCATCACCTACGATTTTTGCCACAATTAATTTACCAGTTTTGGCTGTAACCTTTGCAGTCTTGATACCGCTACCACCACGCTTCTGAGTTTTGTATTCTTTGATTCCAGTTTTCTTTCCTAGACCTTGTGAGCCCATAGTTAGTAATGATAACTTAGTCTCGCCTTTAGCAATTCTATCTACTCCGATTACACTATCGCCCTTGCCGAGCTTGATTGCACGTACACCACCAGCAGCACGGCCCATTTCGCGAACATCTCCTTCTGTAAAACGGATTGATTGACCAAGCGTTGTCGCAAGCATGACATCATCACCTTTTGTGATTGGTAATACTGCTTGAAGCTCATCACCCTTTTCAAGTTTGATAGCTATCAATCCACTTCGGCGTACATCTTTGAAGCTTTCTGCATTTACCTTCTTTACAGTTCCATTTGATGTAACCATCATTAATGTCTCGACAGTCTTTTTGGTCTCTTTATCAATTGGGAGTATCGAAGTCACCTTTTCATCACCTTCGAGTGATATAAAGTTCACAATTGATTTACCTTTTGTCGCACGTTTGCCTTCTGGAATATCGTACATTTTGATCTGGTAAGCTTTACCCAGATTGGTAAAGAATAGTAGCTCGCTGTGAGTATTGGCAGATACAAGCATTGTGACGAAGTCCTCGTCTTTTGGCTCTATGTCTATCACACCTACACCACCTCGCTTCTGGGATTTGTATTCACTAGGATCTGTACGCTTCACATAACCACCTTTTGTGAACACTAATACAGATTCTTTTTCTGGAATTAAGTCTTCTTCATTGATAGCCTTTACACCACCTGCTACAACTCGTGTGCGACGAGCATCAGAATATTTTTCCTTGATAGCTTCAAGCTCTGTAGAAATCACTGCAAGCATTTTCTTTGGGCTTGCGAGCAAACTCTCCAATTCTTTGATCAACTCTTGTTTCTCCTTTAATTCAAGCTCCACATTCTTGCGCTCAAGACCTGCCAATTTTTGCAAACGCATTTCCAATATAGCTACAGCCTGCAACTCAGAGAATTTGAACTCTTTCATCAAATTCATTTTTGCAACCAATGTATCCTTTGATGCACGAATAACAGAAATAACTTTATCAATATGATCAAGTGCTTTTTTCAAACCAAGCAATATATGCTCACGGTCTTTTGCTTTTTGTAAATCAAATTCTGTACGGCGCTTGACTACTACTTGTCTGTGACCGATGAATTCCGTAAGCATACTTTTCAGTGACAATGTCTGCGGTACACCATCAACAAGTGCCACTATGTTGAAGTGGAATGATTGTTCAAGTTGTGTGTGTCTGTAAATATAGTTGAGAACTTTCTGTGGGTGAACGCCATTTTTCAAGTCTATAGCAATACGGATATCTTTTGCTGATTCATCTCGCAAGCCTTTGATACCTTCCAATTTTTTCTCTTGTACAAGAGCGGCAATTGCTTCTATTAATGTAGACTTATTTACACGGTAAGGGATAGAAGTAATTATGATCTGGAACATTCCAGACTTTTGCTCTACTATCTCGGCTTCACCACGTGTCACTACACCACCACGGCCTGTAGAATATGCATGTAATAAATCTGCACGATTGTACACGATACCTCCGATTGGGAAATCAGGACCCTTTATGAATTGCATCAGATCCTCAGTTGTAGCATCCTTTTCTTTTATCAAATGTAGTGTTGCGTCTACAACTTCACCCAAGTTGTGTGGTGGAATATTTGTCGCCATACCAACAGCAATACCGAGCGTACCATTCAATAACAAACTTGGGACAGCAGTTGGAAGTACGATTGGTTCCTTGCGAGTCTGATCGTAGTTGGGACGGAAGTCTACTGTGTTTTTCTCGAGATCACGGAGGATTTCTCCAGAAATTTTGGCCATCTTGGCCTCTGTATAACGCATAGCCGCTGCGCCGTCTCCATCGATAGAACCGAAGTTACCTTGGCCAAAGATTAGTGGATAACGATAAGAGAATTCCTGTGCCATACCAACCATAGAATCATAAACTGCCACATCTCCATGAGGATGATACTTTCCGAGCACATCTCCGACTACTGCTGCCGACTTACGGAAGCGTCCTGAAGATGTGAGCCCCATTTCATGCATTGCATATAGAATTCTGCGGTGCACAGGCTTGAGACCGTCGCGCACATCAGGAAGAGCACGCGAAGTGATCACACTCATCGCATAGTCTAGGTACGCTTCCTTCATTTCTGTACTTATGTTTACTGCGACAGTATTTACATGAGGAACAATCTCGTTATTTTCTTCTTCTACTTTTATTTTTTTTGCCATATTATTATTGTGTTGTAGTTTCTACTGGTATAAGGTCTATCATCTTTTCTTCTTTTACTGTAACTGTATCGGAAACTGATTTTGCATTACCTACACTTGCAGAGATTCCGGTATATGTATCCTTTAGTGAATTTGCAAGCATTGCAAAAGGTTTCGTATCAGCTTTTGCTTGATCAGCGACATCTTTTGTGGACAAACGGCTAACTAATCCATATATCCATATACTACCAACAAAAACCATGCAAACTACTGTAGCCATATATGCTACTTGTTTGCGTTCTGCCTCAGGTTTTGATTTTAAATTTTGAATATATTTTCGCATGTTTATATTGTATACTATTATGATTCCAAAACAATAATCTCACCCTCTTTGTCCATTAGCTCTTTTGCTTTTATGGTCAATTTCTCTATTGATTTTACTCCCTCTTGGCCACCTTCTTTTAAGAATGCTTTCAATAATTTGTCATCATACTCCATAGGGATGATGACTTTTGCATCGAGTGATACTGCGAGCTTGTAGGCTTCGGATGCTTCCATTGTGCCAGCTCCTCCTACCGAGATAAATACGATGTCTGGGCTATCTATTTGCTCGCGGACATCAGCCGGCAATTTGCCACTTGATAGTGCTCCTAGGAAACATATCGAAATATTTTCAATAGAAAAAGAATATATTGTATTTATATATTTTTCTTTCTCATATTCTGTTTCTATCCCTACACCTTTGAGGAATATTCCTTGGATCTCGTAATCTCCAGGCCCTGAAATCTCGAATGGGACAGTATCGCCGTGGGAGACATTTTCGAAGCCGTTGAAATCTGGGTGGTTCATAGTAGAGAGTGCAATACGAGCGCCGAATCTGCTTGCTTTCTCTTTGGAATCTTTGCCAATAGGATTGATAGCCACAACAAGCTCTCCTTGTTGTATTTTGAAAAACTCTTTTCCAAGATATGTGATAATCATGGGTCTATTATAGCATGTCTGGGCAAATAAAAAAGGGCCATCATCTGAGATAGTGGCCCTTTTTAAAAATTCTAACGAATTAAACAAAATTAGTTGCACTGAATTTTTTGAACAGAATCGGCCAATATTTGATCGCCGTATATTTCTTCTTCTCTGTCCCATAATTCTCGATACAAACCTACTTTAATCTTTCCTGCCTGAAAATCTTTATTCAAAGTATGGCAAGTCGTCAGATAGTCGTTTACTAATTGATGATTCATTATCATAAGTTAATTTTTTGGTTTTGGAGTATTATACCCCTAAATAGTTTAAAAGTCAAGGGAAATAGAGCCTTGCCCGCACATTCATACATGAGTGTGCGGGCTTGCAATATATACATATATATAGTATATTGATTTGGTAATTATTAGCCCATTTGGGAATTAACCCTGTGAGAGGTCAAACTTAAACAGAAACCTGAATGTCCCGCTATATGAGCGGTTTTTTTAATTCAAATTTATGAAAAAAACAGACGATAAAAATGTGCAAGATAGTGTCGATGCAATTGCAGAAAATGCAAAAATCGAGCTTTCCAGTATTGGAAAAATGCTCGAGAAATCAGATCTTCCCCCACAAGCGGAAGCACTGGTAGAAGGTGAAGTTATCGCCATCGAGAAGTCAGCAGTCTATATCAATCTTGCTCCATTTGGAACAGGTATTATTTATGGCCGTGAATTTATCAATGCAAAAGATATAATTCGCAAAATCAACATCGGTGATGTTGTAAAGGCAAAAGTTGTTAGCGCAGAAAATGAAAACGGTTATGTAGAATTGTCTCTAAAGGAAGCAAAACAAGCCCTAATCTGGAGTGAAGCCGAAAAAGCTATTAAGTCAAAAACTTTGATCGAAATCACAGTCAAGGAAGCCAACAAAGGTGGTTTGATTCTAGAATGGCAAGGTATCTCTGGATTCCTACCAGCAAGTCAATTGAAAAGTGAGCACTACCCTCGTGTAGAAGATTCTGACAAAGACAAAATCTTGAAAGAATTGAAGAAGCTTATCGGTCAACGTATAAATGTTGTGATGATCTCTGCACTTCCAAAAGAAGGTAAATTGATCTTCTCTGAAAAGGACAACAACCCAGAAGAGCGCAAAGAAATCATTGGCAAATACGCAGTTGGCGACGAGCTATCATGTGCAGTTGCTGGAATCGTAGACTTCGGAATATTCTTGAAGATTGAAGATGGACTAGAAGGTCTAGTACACATATCCGAGATTGATTGGGGCCTAGTTGAGGACCCACGAAGCATGTTCAAGGTTGGTGATCCAATCCGTGCAAAGATTATCGAAGTAAAGGATGGCAAAATTTCACTTTCTATCAAAGCTCTCAAGGATAACCCTTGGAAAGAATTTGAAGAGAAGTTGAAAAAGGGCGACATCATCAGTGGTGTTGTGATCAAGTTCAACAAACACGGTGCATTGGTATCTATCAAGCAAGGTGTTGCAGGACTAGTACACAACTCAAGCTTCGGCTCAGAAGAGAAGTTGCGCAAGAGTCTAGAAATGGGCAAGACATACGACTTCCAAGTCACACTCTTTGAACCAAAAGACCAAAGAATGACCCTAGTCTACCTAGATAAAGAAAATAAATAATTCTTAATTAAAAAACTCCCCGTATGGGGAGTTTTTTAATTATATTTAGTCATGGATTTTTGGAGGCCTTGTTTTACTATTTCTTCTATTATCAATGCTGTTTTCTGGGATACAGGTTCAAGTTTTATTTGATCATCTTGGGAGAAATTGCCTAGCACATCTGGTTTCCTTAAAATTCCTTCATCATCTAGTATTGATACGCCCACACGGATTCTTGTGAATTCTTTTGTGCCTAATACGCTCATTATCGACTTCACACCATTGTGTCCTCCGTCTCCCCTGTCATGCGAAATTTTTATAATACCAAGCGGTAGGTCTATATCATCATGGACTACAATAATATTTTCTACAGTAGTTCCATATGTTTTCGTTAAATACGGAATCACTCGTCCGCTTTCATTCATAAAAGTTTGTGGCTTCACAATCAGAACATCTGTATCATTAATTCTTGTATTTGCCAATTCACTTTCAGCATATTTATTTTTCTGCCAATTTAAATTTGAAAAAATATTGTCAAAAATAATCCACGCGACATTGTGGCGTGTATTTTTATATTCATTACCTATATTTCCAAGCCCAATTATTGTAAACATATATGAAGTGTAAAACACTCTAGATTAAATATCAAATAAATTATAATACACAATATAAAAAGCTATTCCGTCAAGTGTGTTTTTATGTTAAAATTGCCTCGTATGGAAGAAAAAAATAATTTAAAGCCTGATTCCCTTTTAAAGAAAATCAAGGATAATGTTATCGAATTTTTGAAGTTCGCATTTATTGCAGTTGTTATCGTACTACCAATCAGGATGTTTATCGCTCAGCCATTTATTGTAAGTGGTCTGTCTATGTTCCCTACTTTCAACGATGGTGAATATTTGATAATAGATGAGCTATCATACAACTTAGGAACTGCTCATCGAAACGATGTAGTCGTATTTCATTACCCAAATGACAAGAAAAAGTATTTTATTAAAAGAATAATTGGTCTACCCAACGAAACTATAGTTATCAATAACGGCGAGATTACAATCAAAAATGCACAATTCCCTGATGGATTTAAACTAGAGCAAGATTATATTAAAGAAAAATTTTCAACAACAGGCACATATACAACAGGACCGGATGATTACTTTGTAATGGGAGACAACCGCAACTTTAGCTCCGACTCCAGAGCATGGGGTACATTACCAAAGAAATTACTTGTAGGACGTGCATTTTTGAGATTATTGCCATTAGATCATATATCATATTTACCAGGTAAAATTAATTAATAAAATGGAAAAAAAGAAAAAAACAAATAAAGAACCAATATCATCTGTTAAAGGTATGCGTGATATTATCGACGAGCAGTACTATAGCTACCAAGGATTTTTTGAGAAGGCTCAAGAAGTTGCAGTTTATTACGGCTTTAAACCTATTGAGACGCCAACAGTAGAACAAGAAGAATTATTTGTTACTAGTATTGGAGTTGGTACAGATGCTGTAGACAAGGAAATGTATACTCTCAAAACAAAAGGTGGAGACCACTTAGCACTCAGACCAGAAGGTACAGCTGGAGTTATGCGCGCATACATAGAGCATGGAATGCAAAATCTACCCCAACCTGTGATGCTGTACTATTATGGGCCGATGTTCCGACACGACAACCCTCAACGAGGCCGGTACCGTGATTTCCGCCAATTTGGTCTTGAAGTAATCGGCACAGAGAAAAGTATTGTTGATGCATTGATTATCAAAACAACTGCAGTAATCCTAGAAGAGTGCGGAGCAAAAAACCTAACAATTAATATAAATTCTATTGGTGATAAAGATTGCCGTTCTTCTTATATCAAGGAATTAACTAATTACTACAGAAAACACATTAGTGACTTGGGCGCAATAGATCGTGAACGTTTAAAGACCAATCCATTAAGAATATTGGATTCCAAAGACCCAAAAACGATAGAGATCAACGAGAATGCTCCAGATTCTATATCATACCTATGTCATGATTGTAAAAAGCACTTCAAGGAAGTACTCGAGTATTTAGAGAAAATGGATATAAATTATTCTATAAACAAAAATTTGGTACGTGGACTCTCCTACTATACTCGTACTGTGTTCGAGATTATAGAAAATGATACTGAAGATGGCCTACCACCACTTACAATTGCTGGTGGTGGACGCTATGATTACCTAGCCAAAATGCTCGGTAGCAAAAAAGATGTACCAGCTATGGGTGTATCTATTGGTGTTGACCGTGTAGTTGAGAGCTCATGGTGCGGTAAATTGTGTCCTCGCATAAGCAAGAAACCAAAGATGTACTTTATACAGCTAGGATTTGATGCGAAATTGAAATCACTAAATGTTATCGAAATTCTCCGCAAGGCCAAGATCCCAATTGCACAATCCCTTTCAAAAGATAGTCTAGGTATACAACTTGCAGTTGCTGAAAAGATGGGTGTAAAATATGCATTAATATTCGGTCAAAAGGAAGCGTTGGAGGACTCTGTAATAGTGCGAGATATGACAAACCGTTCACAGGAAACAATCAAGCTGAACAAACTTTTAGAATATATAAAAGAACTATAATATGGTAAAAATAATCCAAAGTGGACATCCAACATTGCGGGCTCATGCATCTACAGTATTGATCAAAGATATTGGTAGTCCAAAGATAAAGAAAATTCTTTCTGATATGAAGAAAGCTTTAGCCGGAGAAGACGACGGGGTGGCTATTGCGGCACCGCAAATCAATATTTCCTTGCGCATTTTTGTAGTGTCAGGCAAGGTTTTCAACGAGAGCTTTATTCGTGGTGGCGACAATCTTGAAATGACAAAAAGCGAGGATAAAGTATATATAAATCCCAAAATCACAAAAATGTCCAAGGATAGAAAATTATTATCCGAAGGATGCTTGTCTGTCAGACCAATGTATGGCAAAGTTCGTCGCGCAACACGTGCAAGTATTGA
The DNA here is from genome assembly GCA_030916965.1 of Patescibacteria group bacterium. Taxonomy (GTDB): domain Bacteria; phylum Patescibacteriota; class Minisyncoccia; order Phycocordibacterales; family UBA9973; genus UBA8515. The sequence continues at coordinate 1,878 of JAUPVQ010000017.1, read as the reverse complement.
GGCATATGATGAGAATGGGAAGAAATTTACAATGGATGCAAGTGGTCTCTTGGCACATATATTCCAACACGAGACAGACCACTTGGACGGTATACTATTTATAGACAAAGCCAAAGATTTGCACGAAGCGACTCCTGAGGAGGAATATAAAAATGGAAAATAAAAATATTAAATTTGCATTTTGGGGTACACCATCTGTGGCAAGCGACACATTGCAAATTCTAATAGATAATGGTTTAACTCCAAGTGTTGTAATTACCAATCCAGACAGGAAGCAAGGCCGTGGCTTGGAATTAACACAAAGTCCTGTAAAAGTCTTGGCCTTGAAACATGGTATTCAAGTACTTACCCCAGAAAAAATTGATGATGATTTTATCAATAATTTTTCAAAATTAAATATTGATTTATCTATTGTCGTTGCATATGGCTCAATCTTGCCTGAAAATATTATCAGTATGCCAAAATTTGGAACTTTAAATATTCACTATTCCTTACTACCCAAATATAGAGGTGCCTCACCTGTCGAATCGGCATTATTAAATGGCGACGAAGAAACTGGAGTAACTATACAGAAAATGATAAGGAAATTAGATGCAGGCGATATCGTAGCAACAGAAAGCCTTAGTATAAATCAAACAATAACAAAAGATGAATTACGTAACGAGCTAATAAATCTTGGCGCAAATCTTTTAATAAAAATACTACCTGATTATATTGAAAACAAAATCAATACAGTACAGCAAGACGAAAGCCAGGCCACACATTGTGGCAAAATAAAGAAGGAAGACGGTTTGATAGATCTAAATGATGACACAAATATAAACTACAACAAATACCGCGCATATAGCGGCTGGCCAGGAATACACTTCTTCCAAGATGGCAAAAGAATCAAAGTGACCTCTGCCCACCTAGAAGATGGGAAATTTGTCATAGATAAAGTTATACCTGAAGGTAAAAAAGAGACTACTTATAAAAAAATATAAAGCTAGTCTTTCCTAGCTTTATATTTTTTTTATTTAGATGTGAATGGGTTGCGCTTAGAGATGCCTTTTAGCATTTTCTTTACACTTGCGGCTCCACGCTTGTACAATGTCCTTTCGCGGTCTTTGTTGTGAGTAAGTTCACGCATCATTGATTCGCGAGCTTCGTCGATTGTTGCGTACAAATCTTCCCCTTCAGATACTGTAAAAAACTTCTTGCCATCTGCTCGTATATCTATTTCAGCTTTGAATACTTCCCCATTTTTGTGATGATTTGTAGTCTTGGCTACTTCTACCTGCACCTGAACATTTGAATTATTTAAAAATTTACTTACACTCTCTACCTTTTTCTCCACATATTCACGTATTGCGTCTGTTAATTCTATATTTGTTGCTTTAATATTTATATTCATAAAATAATTATATCACACATATTACCCAAAACAAAAACAACCCGGGAAGGGTTGTTTTTGTAAATTATCGAGCCTAAGCTCTATAATTATGCGCGTTGTACGTTTACAGCGTTCATTCCTTTTGGAGAATTTTCTGTTTCGAAAGAAACAGCATCACCCTCGCGAAGTTCATCAAATGATACTCCAACAAGAGAATTAGAATGGAAGAATAAATCCTTTGCCATACCTTCACCAGTTATGAAACCGAAACCTTTGTCAGTAAGCTTTTTTATAGTACCTGTCATAAAGTTTTTTAATTATTTAATAATATACAAAAATAAAGATATAAGAAAATCGACTTGTGTTCTACAATAGCTCTTTTGTCTAACCCTAGAATACCATATATTGTTATAATAAGTCAATAGGCACTCAAATCAATTAAAAGTTATAATGAAAATATGAATAAAATCAAACATATACTTTCAGGATTCCTGGTTACACTTTAT
>JAUPVQ010000016.1 GCA_030916965.1 Patescibacteria group bacterium | reverse complement strand
TTTAAAAAGATGTATGACGATGGACTTATTTATCGTGGACACCGTATTGTAAACTGGGATCCAAAAGGCCAGACGGTAATTTCCGACGATGAAGTGGTCAGCGAAGAGCGCAAAGCCAAGCTGTACACTTTCAAATATTCTACGGACTTCCCTATATCAATTTCAACTACTCGACCAGAAACAAAATTGGGAGACACTGCTGTTGCAGTAAATCCAAACGATGACAGATACACTCAATACATAGGCAAGACCTATGTAGTAGAAGATTTCTGCGGGGAAAAATTGGAGATCAAAATTGTCGCCGACGAACATGTCGAAAAAGAATTTGGTACAGGAGCTCTAGGTGTGACTCCCGCACACAGCCAGATCGATGCCGAGATGGCAACACGCCACAATCTACCTACGAAACAAGTTATCAATGAATTTGCAAAAATGATGGTGGGAAGTGAGAACATCTTGGGTAAGAAAACAACCGAAGCACGAGCGCAAGTTGTAGAATGGCTAAAAGAAAATAATTTAATGGAAAAGGAGGAGGAAATCACCCAAAATGTGCCTACAGCCGAGCGGAGTGGTGGTATTATCGAGCCTTTGCCGAAATTACAATGGTTTATTAATGTAAATAAACCAATCGAAGCCCGTGGAAACAAAACGCTCAAGGAACTAATGCTCGAGCCAATCAAAGACGGGAAAATAGGTATCCTACCAGATCGCTTCGAAAGAGTGTATTACAACTGGGTAGAGAATCTCCGTGACTGGTGCATCTCACGCCAAATCTGGTATGGCCATCGCATTCCAGTGTGGTACAAGGATAGCGAAATATATTGTGGTATTGAAGCACCTACAGATGGTGGTTGGATACAAGACGAGGATACCCTCGATACATGGTTCTCCTCTGGACTGTGGACATTCTCTACGCTCGGTTGGCCAGACATGGACGCTCCAGATCTAAAGAAGTACCACCCAACAACAGTTTTGGAAACTGGCTATGATATTATATTCTTTTGGGTTGCACGTATGATCCTTATGTCTCAATATCTAATTGGTGAGATACCTTTCGAGACGGTCTATCTACACGGCCTCGTACGAGATGCTAAGGGTCGCAAGATGAGTAAATCTCTTGGCAACATTATTGATCCCCTCGATATGATCACCAAATATGGCGCAGACGCAGTCCGTATGTCACTTGTTATTGGTACAGGCCCTGGCAATGATAGCAAAATGTCTGAGGACAAGATCAAGGCCTATAAACACTTTGCAAATAAATTGTGGAATATCACACGCTTTATCCAAACATATACACAAGGTATTGTTTATCAAAAAGATTTTACAAATTTTACCGAGGCTGACAATCAGTTAATCATTGAGCGTGATGAATTAGTCCAAACAATTACAAAAGAAGTTGAAGAATTTAAATTCTACTTAGCTGCGGATAAGATCTATCAATACGCATGGGCACGATTAGCTGATGTTATTTTAGAAGAAAGTCGACCAATATTTCAAAACGGGACTCCGGATGAACAAGCATCAAGAGCACACTTTTTAAATAATACATTGACTATCCTTATAAGGAGTCTCCATCCATTTATGCCATTTGTAACCGAGGAATTGTGGTCCATCATTCCTCGCGAAAATAATAATCTATTGATGGTAGAAAAATGGCCACAGGCATAATCGACGCAAAAACAATAATATTTGCAATACTTGGAGGAGTTGTCCCTGCAATATTTTGGCTTTGGTTCTGGCTACACGAAGAGGACAAAAAGAACCCTGAGCCAATTGGCCTTGTTGCTCTTACTTTTTTTGTTGGAGGAATGTCTGTAATACTTGCAATTGGTCTCGAGAAGCTTACACAGGAAGTATTTGCTGACAAGAGTCTCCAGATTGTACTCTGGGCTGGTATAGAGGAAATAGTAAAATATTTGGCAGTTCTAGTTATTATTCGAGGTAGCACAGATGTAAATGAGCCCATAGATTATCCTATGTATTTTATCGCTTGTGCACTCGGTTTTGCAGCAATCGAAAATGTACTCTTTTTACTTCACCCACTTGCAAACAGTGGCACTGTTGTCGGAGCACTCACTGGTAACTTACGTTTCCTCGGATCTACCCTACTACATGCGATTGCAAGTAGTATGATTGGTAGTGCACTTGGATTATCTTACTATCGTGGTTGGTTTGCAAAAAAAACTTATCTCTTAATTGGAATAGTGAGTGCAATCGCCTTGCATAGTCTTTTCAATTTCTTTATAATGAAAGGAAGCGGTGAAAACTTTCTGCAAGTATTCGGTTTCCTTTGGGTCGTCGCGATTATTAATATTCTTATTTTTGAAAAATTAAAGCGTATGGGTGGTGAAGAAGTCTAATTACGTTTTAATTTATTTATTTTATGTTAAAGAAAAAATCATTTTTTGAAAGACTAACAGGTAGTATGCGTATGGACGATGAAGAAGTATCCGATGACCAAAAGAAGCCTGTCAACAGTATGCATAGTGGTCTGAAGTCCAAAATCCCCTTGTCATCCAAGGATGACAGCAAAGAAGGCAGTGACTGGCTAGCCGAAGAGGAAGAAGAGGGTGAATTGACAGTAGATGTCTACCAAACAGCTCATGAAATAGTTGTCCAGAGTATGATCGCAGGTGTACAACCAGAGCATTTATCTATTACTATTACTCGTGATCTAATCACTATCAAAGGCAAGCGTGAAGTAGCTCGAGGAATCAACGAAGATAATTATTTTATAAAAGAATTATATTGGGGTTCATTCTCTCGAACAATCTCACTTCCAAATGAAGTCGAAGCCGAAGATGCCGAAGCAGTAGAGAAGCATGGCCTACTAACAATCAAGTTGCCAAAAATCAACAAAGACAAACAAACAGTCCTGAAAGTAAAATCTTCATAAAGGCACCATTAAAAAAATCCCCGATTGGGGATTTTTT
>JAUPVQ010000015.1 GCA_030916965.1 Patescibacteria group bacterium | reverse complement strand
TTTTGTTGTGCTAGGTGTAGTATCAACTTTAGTTGGTTTATCTTTCTCTAATGCTTCCTTCTCTTTTGCTTTCTTCCAAACAGCAATTTGAGGTATATGTTTCTCTATATCACTTATGGTTTGTAGACTATCATACACTTTATCTTTTATAACCATACTCGGAGTTTTCTTGATACCCAATATTGATATCAATGTATCAAGAGCTGGGGTTTGTAGATCTTTGTCTATCCAATACAAACGTATTTCAGGGTAAGTACTTACAAGATCGTCCAATATAATAGACTGCTTAACGCACTCTTCGCAACCTTCCTGATATAGATAAAGAATAGATACAATGTGAGTACCACATCTATTATAAAGTTCTTTTGTTAATAAATAATCTTTTATTTGCAAAAGTGTGTAGTATTTTTTGAGTGATACAACCTTTTCATTCTCAGGCCCCAATTGACTTGCCATAAATTTAACTCTATGAGCAATATCTGTTAATTCACTATTAAGTCCTATATCATTTGTATTATTAGTACTTAAATGACTGCAAGATGAATTTTCCAATAGCGTATAACGTGTCTCTGTAGATAGAATGTTTAATGCAATTTCGTCTTCTAGATCGCGTACTTCACGTATTTTACTAGATGAAAGCTGATTGCTAAGCCAAAAAGTAAAAGCAAAAATACAACCCGTAATAATAAAAACTGTAATGTATCGTTTAAATGACATATATGTAATATTTATATACTAATAATTAACGCCACGCAACCCCCTTTTTTAAAATCCAATTATAAAGTGTCTTCAATATCCAAAGTGGTGCAAGCACACTATAAAGTAGCATGAATGCAACTAATGACCGGAAACTTACTCTTTCAATTTTTGATATTTTTTTACCCATGAAAATTGAATTAAATATAAGGACATACATAGCAAGACCAATCAGACTTACAGCATTAGTACTAACATAAAAAGAATCGAAGTTATAAGAAAATCCCTGCCACCCCACAAGTCTGATTTTCAAAATTTTATCCGCTACATACATACTCATACGATAAATAGAAAGAAAAAACACAAACACAATCAGCACATATGAAAATACACTCATGGGTAAAGTAAACATTCCAAAATTTCCAAATTTTTTATTTAGGATTGAACTTTTGTAATCCGATACATTAGACAGAAATCCATAACCCCAGCGTAGTCTTTGCTTAAACAATGCTTTAATCGTACTCGGGCCTTTTGTAGTTACAATTGCGGTATGACAATGATCAACCTTGTATCCCTTATCATGTATTCGAAATGTTAATTCCAAGTCTTCTAGATTATGACCCTTTGCATAACCTCCAATTTTGTCAAAAATCTCTCTACGGAACACAGAGAATGCTCCAGGCACAACAAGCACTCCTCCCACAAAGCCAAGCATGCGTTTAGTATATGAAAACATTTGATATTCCACACTCTGAGCTCTTTGGGCAATTGTCTTTGGATTCTCAATCAATACCGCACCTCCAAGCGCCATTAAATCTTTATCTTTTATAAAATACTGCATAGCATAAAGCAAAGAATCTTTATTAATCTTTGTATCTGCATCAAAAGAGATCACAAAATCAGATTTTACATATTGTAGTGCATAGTTGAGAGCTGTGTGCTTGCCCCCATTTTCCTTTTTTAATAATGTAACATTTTTATGGTTAGCAAATTTTTGAGCTTTTTCCCAAGTATTGTCCGTACTACCATCGTCAATCACAAATATATGCAATTTATCTTTCGGATAATTAACAGATAATATTGAGTTTACTGTCGAGAGAACAGTCGAGGCTTCGTTCCAACAAGGGACCAAAAATGACACAGACGGATAATAATCAAATTTTAAAGGCAAAGATTCTTTTAAATGCTTCTTTTTTTCAAAAAATATAACTAGAAAAAAGACCTGAAAATAAATAGCAAAAAATAAGAGTATGTAGTATACGATATCAAAAGTTGTTACCATTATAATACCTATAATAGCCAAAATATGCTTATTTGTCAACCTTATTTTTAAATATTGAAAATAAAAAAATACCCACATTGATAGAGAAATGTGAGTACTTTTATTATAAAACCTCGATTACATACTTGCCCCTGCAGTATCTGCCACTGTGCAATCTTTGCACTTTTTACATGGGCATCCAAAGATACTCATTAATGCAGCAATTCCAACAACTACATAAATAATTGCTTCTATTGTTGGCATTGATCCAAGCAACATATTTACAACATTTAAATCATTTCCCATCAACATACCTACACCTACTAGACCCCAATTTAGGCCTCCGATAATAAGTAGAATTTTCAATACTACACCTGCTCCACATCCACACTTTCCATTACATGTCATAATAAATTTATACTAAAAATAATAATAAAGACCTTTACCTCCATATTATATCATACTCATATATGTTTTGCGCACGAAAGTATGTATGCTACAATTACAAAATGGAAAATAACACAAAGATGAAATTATCAACTCCTGCAGCTATTATAGTTGCTGGATTTCTTATTATGGTGGGCATTATCATAACAAAACTCCCACCCCAAAAGGAAAAGTCTATCGGGGATATACCTAACGCCGTTGCTGGTGAAATAAATATTCAGCCAATCTCAGGGAATGATCACATATTTGGTAGTCTTGAAACTGCCGAAGCAGTTATTATAGAATTTTCTGACACTGAGTGCCCTTGGTGCAAAAAGTTCCACCCAGAATTGACTCAGGTTATAAGGCAGTATGATGGCAAAGTTGCATGGATATATCGCCACTCTCCAATAGACAATCTTCACTCAAAAGCCCGCAATGAGGCTCGTGCTACGGAATGTGTCAATCAAATCAAAGGCAATGATGCTTTCTGGCAATACTTGGATATGATTTATACAAATACTCCAGGCAACGATGGCCTAGATGCAAATCTATTGGTAACATACGCCGAGAAATTTGGTATCACGGCTCCTGAATTTAATAAATGTATGGCAGACAATAAAGTTGCCTTTGATAAACTAATCGATGCAAGTATCCAAGATGGCAAAAATGCAGGTCTCGAGGGTACACCACACTCAATCATAATTACAAAAGATGGCCAAAAATACCCAGTGAGAGGAGCAGATATAGATACACTCAACTCAACTCTTAAATCCATCCTAAAATAACCCAGTAGTGATAATTAAAAAATCCCTCGTCTGAGGGATTTTTTAATATTTTTATTTAGTCAAAATAGTTCTTCAAACGGGCGATTTTTTCGTTGTGACGAAGCTTCTCGTGGACTTTAGCTTCGATTTGACGAATACGTTCGCGGGTGACACCAAAGTCGGCTCCTACTTCTTCAAGTGTGTGTTGTACACCATCAAGTAGTCCATATCTTAGTTCTAATATTTTTCGCTCTTTTGGAGTAAGCTCTGAGAGAACTTCTTTGATTTGGTCAGACAATATTCTACGAGATGCATCTTGGTCAGGGCGAAGTATTTTGTCATCAGGGATAAATTCACCACGGGTAGACTTCTCATCATCGTCTCCTATTGGTTGTTCAAGTGATACTGTCTCTTGGTTGATCTGCTCTATGACATGAATTTTGTCCACATCAAGGTTCATCTCTATCGCAATCTCTTCTGCTAGTGGCTCACGACCCAAATCTTGGGATAATCGGCGTACAACTTGTTTGTATTTAGAAATTGTCTCTACCATGTGCACAGGGATACGAATTGTTCGGGATTGATCAGCGAGAGCTCGAGTGATAGATTGACGGATCCACCAAGTAGCATAAGTCGAGAATTTGTAGCCTTTTGTCCAATCGAATTTCTCTACTGCTTTAAACAAACCAAGATTTCCTTCTTGTATCAAATCAAGTAATGTCAGATCTGAACTGCGCCCTACGTATTTCTTGGCAATAGATACCACCAAGCGCAGGTTTGCACGTGCCAACAAATTCTTGGCCTCCAAGTCTCCTTTCTCAATTCGCTTTGCTAGCTCCTTTTCTTGGAATGCTGAGATCAGTGGATACTGACCAATTTCTTTGAGATACATTTGGATAGAATCGTATGTATGATTATCCTTACTGTATTTAAGCGCAGTCTTCTCGACAGTACCGTCTAGATCTAGTAGATTACCACCCTCCAATACGTCTATTCCTGCCACAGAGAGCTTCTCATAGAGTTCATCGAGGAATAGTATGTTGTTCTCAATATCAGGGAAAGTCTTGATAATCTCATCGTAAGTAACAAATCCTCTTTTTTTACCTTTCTCTATAACTTCATTTGATTTCGCTTCTAGGTCAAAAGCTTTTTTATCTGCATTTGTTTGTTTAGCCTTGCTTACAGGTTTTGTAGCTTGAGTTTTCTTTACTACTTTATTTACTACTTTCTTTACTACTTTCTTTATTGGCTTCTTGATTACCTTTTTCTTTATAACTTTTTTAGTTACTTTCTTTTTAATTACTTTTTTAACCGCCTTCTTTACCACCTTCTTTACAGGCTTTGATTTCTTTACTACTTTTTTAACTATTTTTTTTGTTGTTTTCTTTTTCATATAAAAATTTGTTATTCTCTACGACGATTCCTAATAATATGTATATCGCTGATTATTTTTTGGTGCTCTTTTAATGTAATTTCAGCATTATCTTTATCTCCATCAGCTAATTGGTTTCTATGTTTTAGGAGTAGCTCTATTCCCTTCTCTTGTAAAATTTCTTCCCCTAAATTCAGTGCCAGTTCTGATACGTCTCGAGCTATGACATTCATTTCCTTACTATACCAATCTTCCGTTTTCATCGCTAGGGTATCTTTTAATAATTCATTTCCCTTGACGAGCTCACCGTACATTTCCTCGCCTATCAAATCCTTGAATTCTTCAATAGCCTTTTTGATATTTTCATCGGGCCAATTATCTTCTTCTTGTTTAAATATAATTCCAAATAATCTTGCCTCTATCATCGATCGCCGAGATATGTTTTTATTGAGGTTTTTATCCTCTAGTGTGTCAATTTTTACCTGCACTGGTTGGTCTTTTTTGTAGTTTTCGAAATCTGTATTGAGAGCATTTTCGGGTATGTTTGTCTTTGTTGCAATTTCGTTTATATATGCTGATTGATCAATTGCACTTTTGAGGACTCGTATATATGGGAAAACAATTTCTCTTATTTTGCGCCCACGAATTCTCTGGTCAGCTGTCTCCGTACAAATCCTATCTACATAAAAGCTGATTATATGCTTGGCACTTGTTAGGATCTTTTTCCATTCGTTTGGGTCAGTGCTAATAATATCGGCTGGGTCCTTACCCTCTGGTAGTACAGCAATCTTGACCTGCATATCAAGCGACAGTGCTATAAGTGCACTCCGGCCTGCTGCCCGCACACCTGCACTATCTCCGTCAAAAGCAAAAATAATATTACTCGAAAGTCGGCGTATCAATCCGAGATTATTTATACTATTTTCTGCATCAATTACTGTTGACGAAAGTGCAGTTCCCGAAACCGCAACAGTATTTGTAACTCCCATCTGGTGTGACAAAAGTAGATCCAATTGCCCTTCTACTATCACAGCGTACCCACGCTGTCGAATTGCCAACTTTGCTTTGTCTATACCAAAAAGTACATTTGATTTGTTGAAGAGTACTGTGTCAGGACTGTTTAAATATTTTGCTTCTTTATCATCCTCTTTGCCATACAATCTACCAGAAAATGCAATTATTCTGCCACTTGAATCTGATATTGGGAACATAATTCTTGATCGGAATCTATCATATATACCCTTCTCAGAAATCTTTATCAATCCAACTTTATCCAAATCACTTTGCGTATAACCCATCTTAATTAAATGATCAGAAAGAT
>JAUPVQ010000014.1 GCA_030916965.1 Patescibacteria group bacterium | reverse complement strand
TCAAAGAATGATCCAAAGACATAGAACACCAATATAGATGTCGCAAAAGAAATGATGATACTTTTGATAAATGAATCAGTGAATTCTGTAATGTTACGGTTGAAGCGAAAAGAGTACAGATTAAATATGTACAGATTTAGTAAAAATATACCGATGATAACCACAAAGGGGACAATGTGGGTGGCCAATTGAGCATCGAAATTGACACCCTTATATCGAATTAGCAAGGTTAAACACAAGGCAAAATACCCAACCAATATGTCTAAAAGTAGTATTATTGTCTTCCGAAACTTAATTAAAAAATCAGTCATTGTATAAGCGTACTATACAACAAATCCCCCCCAAAATCTACCTTTCAGGGGTTGGACCGCTGAAAAGTTATCCACAGGCATTCAGGGGTCCAACCCCTGACGAAGTGATAAAATATTATTAATGAGAAAAGATCCGCTAATAAATAACAATTATTATCATATCTATAATCGAGGGGTAGATAAAAGGGATATTTTTATGACTAAACAAGATCTAAACCGTTTTGTTCTTAGTGTAAAAGAATTTAATACATCAAAACCTACAAAAAGTCTAAAAGAAAGAGTAAGTAAAAAATCAGGGGTTGGACCGCTGGAAAAATCAAGTCCTCTCGTTTCTATTGTTTGTTATTGCTTTAACCCAAATCATTTTCATTTTATTTTAAAGCAAAATGTTGATGGTGGTATATCTGAATTCTTGAAACGTTTATTAGGTGGCTATACTACATATTTTAACAAAGTTTATAACCGTACAGGAGCGTTATTCCAGGGTAGATTTAAGTCGCATTTAATAAAAAATGATCAATATTTTTTGAAAATTAGGCCATATGTAAATATAAATTATTTGATACATGATATCCCTAAAGAAAAAAGACATCTCGTTTTAGCAAGTGATAGAGAGTATGACAACCTAGCTTTTGATCTAGTTTCTAAAAATGAAGCTGAAGGAATTTTAGAGTTTTATGGAGATAATAAAAAATTTAAAAATGAATGTATTAAAGTTGCAGATATGATTCGGAAGGAAAGAGGAAACACAACTTTAGATGAGGAAGACCCACTACCATAAAATTCAGGGGTTGGACCGCTGATAAGTTATCCACAGATTTTTGCGAGTTTTTGTTTACTGGGTTATTTTGGTGTGGGATAATTAATAGATGTTAAAAAAAATATTGAAAGTTCTTAAGTGGATTGGAATTGTTATTCTGGTCGGATTTGTGATTATAGTAATTGTGCGCACTGTGCACTTTTTTAATTTAGATAAAACAAATATAGAGGTTGCCAAGATTCATAGTACAAAGCTACAAATGGCGGATGTATTGGGCACCAACTTGCCACCTGATCCTGGAGTTGAGGCAGATGCAACCGTACAAGGAATAGATTCAAACAAAAATGGCATAAGAGACGACGTAGAACTCGCAATATTTAAAGAGTACCCAAATAGCGCCAAAACAAGAGCAGTATTACTCCAGTACGCACTAGCTTTGCAGATGCAAGTTGTGCAACCGATAGTGAATGAGACTACTGTGACTGAGGTTGTACGAGAGCAGAGTAGGGCATATGTATGTATTGGAGATATTTTTTCACGAGAAGATATAGATAAGTTTAGCAAAGAAACCGAAATTCTAAATAAATTTGTAGAAGATAAACAACTTAATACAATAGAGAGAAAAAACCAAAGAGATAATTTTTTAAAAAAAGTTGGAAGTTATAAATCATTAAATCGTGTCTGTGATATTGATTACTCAAGTTTACCTAATTAAAACAAAATGAAATTATTTTTTGCAAAATGCAAAATAAGTTTGATTATACTAACGATATTTATCCTACCTAATTTTGTTTCAGCGCAAATTTGTACACAAGATGGATATACAATACTAACTATAAATGGAATTTTTACCAATGAAAAAGAAGCTTTAAAAAATAGTAATGATTTACAACGTAAATTAGATAGCACTCACAACAATCAACCCCTAACCGTAGATTTTGTTCATAACGAAAGTCATCTTGCGGGGGTGGGGGATCTTTTTGATGCTGTGGCTCAGGGATTGTTTGGGCAGAAGTCGGATTATGATTTGACTGAGATTCTCAATGATGCAAGCCAAAAAGTAAACACACAGAAGCTCTTGCTTGTGGCGCATTCACAAGGTAATTTTTATGCCAACAATTTCTATGACAAAGTCGCCGGAATTGAGGGTGGGGTTCCCACACAATCTATCGGCATGTATGGAGTTGCTAGCCCAGCAAATCGTGTAGCAGGAGGTGGGCAATACGTAACATCAGATACTGATGAAGTGATTGCTAAAACAACTGCAAAGTATATTCAAATATTAAAACCCAATATTCATATCCCACTCGAGCCAATTGATGACAATGGGCATAGTTTCTCGGATGTATATTTGAAGTATCAAGCCCCTCGAATTATTTCTGATATAAAATCTTCTCTCGATAAATTGCAGACAAATAATATCCAAGATATAAATTCTAATTGTATAGCTCCGCAAAAATTGACCCTAGGTCACAAAATACAAGGGGCAGTGCTTGCAGTAGCAGACCCAGTGGCAGGTGGCACCAAGATTGCTGTGGTAGCTACAGTGAATGCAAGCAAGACCGCAGGTATTGCAATGGTAGATAGTAGTATCGCATTTGGAAATGTAGTATTGAAAGGTGCGAAAATAGTCGGCAATACAAGTATTGCGTTTGGTAATGGTGTCTTGAAAGGTGCTCAGATTGCGACCAATGCTACAGCCTCAGCGGTAGGGAAATTTGGTAAAACAATTAAAAATATTGCAATGAATATTGGGGCAAAGAATCAGGCAAATGTGATCGATGCAGTAAGTCCCGAAAATACAAATCCTGAGATCATAAATGTAGAGAATCCAATTCTTCCAATTGCGAAATTGATAGAGCCCAAGCCAGTTATTGTTGCAACAGTATTAACACAAGAAGATCCAGAGATTGCACCTCAAGATGTACCTACAGTTGAGACTCCACCTACAATTATTGAGATTGAGGAACCTGTAAAAAAAGTTATCCATGGCGGAGGACGATCGAGTGCTCCGAGAGAAGAGATTGTAGAAAAAGTAGAGACCCCAGTTGTCGTGCCTCCAGATACAAATGCGCCGACAATTACTATCACTGGCGCCAATCCAATGATCTTGAAATTGAATGCTGTATATGAAGAGTTGGGTGCAACAGCTACTGATGATACAGACGGAGATATAAGTGCAAGTATTATGACAGAAGGAACCGTAGATACTACTACTCGTGGCTCGTATACGATTACATATACTGCGACAGATGCAGCTGGTAATGTAGCGACAGCTACTCGCACCGTAAAAGTTGCAACATACATATATGATTCTATATACCGATTTGGCACAGGCAATGGCGATGGCAATAATTGGCGAGCTTGGTATTTCAACGGTACGGTATTTTATGATTGGGTGGATACATATGTTGATCACTATCTAAAAGAGGAATATACGATGAAGCATTTTGGTGGGCCGACAATGTTCTGCTCTGTGTGTATTGCTCATGGCATATTTAAATCCAATCCACAACAAGGGTTTGAATTATCCGATCTATTTATTCCATCGCTTGAGAGGAATTTACAATTTGTCCCCGATGGTATTTATAAAATGACAATACAATGGGACGCTACAGGATACGCATATAATATGTCACTAGAAGATGGAACATTGCACGAAGAAGGGCATATAGATATAGAAAATGTGAATAAAGATATGTATAGCGGCTGGAGTGGGCATTACAACCACAATCCTGCATTTACCGTGCTACAAACAGATTCTTGGTGGTATGGAGTATTGAGTTACTTCCCCGAAGGGTATGAGGGCGGGGTAAATATGACACTCGATCCATACCCTGTATATATAGAATAGTGGTATAATAATTATATGGCTCGCAAGAAGAGTAAAAAGGTAAATATATTTTTTGTCATACTGATGATTGCAATTCTCGGCTATTTCTATTACAAGTTCGATGCATCACAGAGCTTGCAGACCAAAGATGATCCAATAGAAATCTTAAATACAAAAACTTTCTCTGATGATATTGTAGTTGAAAAAGAATCTCTAATTTCCAAGCCTGCCTGGTACAAAGAGATTAATACAGAATATCCAAAAGGCGATATTGTAGGTGTGGCAGAAATAGAACAAATAGTAAAAGAAAAAGCCAATCAATTCTGGTGCCTAAATGACGAAGAAAAGCTGACCGAAGCTCAAGCAAAAAAGAAGGCTGACAAATCAATTTATGAATGTAGTCTCGAGATTAAATATTCTTATACATTTAGCAAAAAGTTATTTACCCATAAACTAGCGTTATATGGTAGTGGGGGAGCACATGGTATATATAGTACCGAGACATACACATACGACACTCTAGGCAATAAATTGGCACTAGGAGATCTGGCGATTAATAAAGATAATTACAAAAAGGCAATTAGTGATAAATTGAAAATTGGTTTTGCAGAGTATCAAAAAAATAATCCGGATTCAAACTTGGACACTGCTTTGGAAGAAATAACAAGTGAAATAAATATTGATTCATTGCCATATATTGCAACAAAAGATGGACTCGTGTTCCTCTTCAACGAAACAAATGGCCTTTCAAATAGAGATGGGGAAGTGGAGATAAAAATCCCGAATAGTGAATTGATTGGGATTATAAAATCTGAATTCCTAAATTAATTCGAGTATTTATATCTTTGGTGTATAATAAGTGTATGATAACCAAGCATACAGTAAGAGTAATACTAGGATTTACCGCTATGATACTCGTAGGCTTGATAACTCTCGTAATAATCAACCACTATAAATAGTATAGTCGGACCCACTTTATACTTCAGCAAAATACCTTTACAAAGGTATTTTTTAGTTGTATGCTAAAAAGAAAAAGTTATGGGAATAAGTACAATGACAGAAGAGGCTTGGCAATTAATAATTGCCCAAAATAACATTGATGTTTCTGTGTACGCAACGGCTGAGAGAGAGATAGTCTTTCATTCTGAGAGTACTCAACTGCTTTTATGGTTTGCAAGAACTGTAAAGGATAATCTTGATATTTTTGTTGAAATTAAAAACAAAAATCAATTTTTAATAAAGGAAAATGTTAATCCGATTATTAAAAAATTCAAGATAGATTTATATCCTAAACCTTGTTATGAAGTAAACGATTCATATGTTCCTCTAGAGGTAAAAAAAATAGAGGTAAAAAAGGAGGAAATAAAACCAACCAGTACTACTAAAAATTTTTCTACAAAGAAAATTAAGCCTAAAAAGATTAAGAAGCATGTTTCAAAGCTTAAAATTTCTCCCCAAAAACCTCGTGGTAAAGATGCGACCCCAAGAAAAAAAAGACAATCGGGTACATTACATGAGAACAACCAAAGTAAAAAATTTGAAGAGGTAAAAACCTTTATCAAAAATCAACAAAAAACTTGGGAAGAATATTTTGCAGAAAGAGGTTTTAGTGTTGTTGTAAAAGAGATCTGGAATGAGAGTAATACCAACATAATTATGACGGTATTCATTTTTAATGATTTATTTGAGAAACGCAGATTCTGGAATTTACACAAACTTGATTACAAGTTTGGAGATATTCCTGATAAGCCAAAAATTACGATCAATCTTACGAAACCATTTGTTTCGTAAAAACTAATATAAAAGAGCGGATAAATTTATCCGCTCTTTTAATTTGACAAAATTTGGATTTTTGCTATTATGTTTATCGTAAGCTGTAGACAGAAGGCGAGAGTATACTCGATAAGCCCTTCCGAGGTGAATACACAAATATGTGTTTTCTCTATACGGCCCGAGGGTCGATTTTTTATTTTATAAAACAAAAAAATTCATGGCATTAAAAAAAGAAAAAAAGGTAGAGATTGTAGATTCTATCGAGGGAAACCTCAAGGGTATACAATCAGCTGTTTTTGTAAAATTCGATAAGCTCAAAGTGGCTGATTCGAATATGTTGCGAAGAAGTTTGCAAAAAGAAGGTATTGGATACACTGTTGCAAAAAAGACTCTTTTAAAGCGTGCATTGGGAACTCAAGGGATAACTGGCGACATGCCAGAACTTGATGGTCAGATAGCGTTTGCCTACGGGGCAGATCTATTGGCACCAGCACGAGAAGTGTATGCTTTCCAAAAAACTCACAAAGAGAATGTTTCAATTCTCGGAGGAGTATTTGAAGGGAAGTACATGGACAAAGCTCAAATGGAGCAAATTGCTACAATCCCTCCACGTGAGGTATTGCTCAGTCAAATTGCTTACTTGCTCAAGTCACCACTTCAGAGTTTGGCAATTGCAGTGAATGCAGTAGCAGCTAAAAAAGCGTAAATTATTAAAATTAATTATATAAATTATTATGTCAAAATTTAATTCATTTCTTACAGAATTGGAAAGTGCTTCAGTTCTAGAACTCAATGAGCTTGTAAAAGCAATTGAAGAAAAATTCGGAGTATCTGCTGCGGCAGTAGCAGTAGCAGGTCCAGCCGCAGGTGCAGGTGATGCTGCAGAAGAGAAATCTTCTTTCACAGTTGAACTTACAAGTGCAGGTGAGACAAAGATTGCAGTTATGAAAGTTGTTAAGGAAGTTCTAGCATTAGGACTTAAAGAAGCAAAGGATCTAGTAGATGGCGCTCCAGCTGTACTAAAAGACGGTATGAAGAAAGCTGATGCAGAAGATTTCAAAAAGCAATTGGAAGGCGCTGGTGCAGTTGTTACACTTAAGTAATAAACATCAAGTTTTCTACCCAAAAAACACCCCTTGCGGGGTGCTTTTTGTTGGAGTATACTCTGGGCATGGATACATTGGCTAAATTATTTGGAGGACAAGCGCGTATTAAAATAATGCGATTGTTTCTTTTGAATACTGATCAAGTTTTTACTATTGATGAGATTGTCACACGTAGTCGTGTAATGCGTGCGGGTGCGCGCAAGGAACTCACATCACTTATGTCGCTTGGTTTCATTAAATCCAAAGTTGTTACAGTGGCAGGAAGTCGCGGTGGCAAGAAGAAATTACCAGGCTATGTAATAAACAAAGATTTCCAATACCTTAGACCTATCAAGGATTTGCTTGTTGACCCAAATTTACTTTTACACGAAGACATTGTTCAGAAATTTAAACCAGTAGGGAAAATTAAATTGATGATAGTGGCAGGAGTATTTATAGGTAACGAAGAAAGCCGTGCAGATATACTAATAGTAGGGGATAAACTCAAGCGCAATATAATACAGCAAATTATAAAAGGACTCGAAGCCGAAATAGGGAAAGAACTTAATTACATAGTGCTCGATACGGCAGAATTCGCTTATCGTATAAATATGTATGACAAATTGGTCCTTGATGTGCTGGACTTCCCGCATTCAAAGATAATCAATACTGGGCAGTTATCCACATATATTGCCAAAAACTAGTAAATATTTGGTATAATAAGTAAGTACTATAAAAGGTCGAAGCTTTATGTGTACTTATTAATTATTATTTATTTTTATATATTCTATTTATGTTTATACAAACATGGGGAGAAGTATTTAGTGCGTCCCTCTACAATTTGTGGTACGGATTCATAGGCTTCGTACCAAATCTTATCGTAGCGCTTATTATCTTTATCGTAGGATGGGTTGTGGGTTCTGTTATTGGCAAGGCTATTAGCCAAGTTCTAGACGCTTTGAAAGTTAACAAACTTTTCGAAAGTGCAGGTGCCAATGACTTAATGAACCGTGCAGGAATGAGACTTAATGTTGGAGGATTCTTGGGTGGAATCGTAAAGTGGTTTATCATCGTAGTTTTCTTGATGACATCACTTGAGATCCTAGGTCTTACACAGGTCAATGATTTCCTACGTGAATCAGTACTATTCTACCTACCAAAGGTTGTAATCGCGGCATTGGTGTTGGTAATCGCTGGAGTAATTGCTGACGCTATGAAGAAGATAGTGGTTGCAAGTGCAAAGGCTGCAAATTCACATTCTGCAAATTTGCTTGGAACAATTACACACTACGCAATATGGATATTCGCATTCATTATCGCTTTGTCAGAGCTTGGAATAGCTGCACAATTTATGCAGATCCTATTCACTGGTATCGTGGCTATGCTTGCGATCGCTGGAGGACTTGCATTTGGATTGGGTGGCAAAGATGTTGCTGGCCGAACAGTGCACAATATCTCTGAAGAAATGTCTTCAAAATAATTTAAATATTTTTGAACTAAAAAGCCCCTCGCTTACGCTCGGGGCTTTTTAGTTTGCCCGCACACTCATGCATGAGTGTGCGGGTTTGCAAAAAGTAATTTTTCATATAGACTTATTTTATGGTAGATAAAAATAAAAAAATAATTGGATTTACTTGCGGGGCATTCGACATCACTCATGCAGGGCACTATTTGATGTTCAAGGAATGTCACGAACAATGCGACACGCTGATTGTGGGATTACAGATTAATCCAAACATTGACCGCAAAGAAAAAAATAAACCTGTCCAAACTCTGAAAGAAAGAAGAATTCAATTAGAGGCTTGCAAATATATTGATAAAATAATTACTTACAAAACTGAAAAGGATTTATACCATCTTCTAAAAAAATTAAAACCGGATATTCGTTTTATTGGAATAGATTGGAAAGATAAGCCAAATTACTCAAGAGACAAACTTCCCGAGATTAAAGTGATATATAATAGCCGTAATCACAACTACTCCTCAAGTGCTCTCCGAGCCCGAATATTAAAAGCCAAATAATTTTCTTCTCCCCTCCTTATTGAGGAGGGGGTTGGGGGTGGTGATTCAACTACAAATGTGTTAAAATATGTCCACTATGAATACACTTCAAAAAGGATCCGTCCGCACCATAATTTTCAAAGATAAAGAGACTTGGGTGGGAGTGGCTCTTGAATTTAATATTGTAGAAACAGGTGATGACCCTCGTGAAGTGCTTTTTATGCTTGATGAAGCAATTCGCGGATATGTAGAATCTGCTCGAAAATCAAAAATTCGTACTACAAATATATTGAATCAAATTGCAGACATCGAATATGAAAATCTGTGGAAAAATCTTGAATCTAAAAAACCAGTAAAATCTCCTTATGAAGTGTATAGCTTTGGAAAAACAGTTCTTGCATAAAATTGTATGCCAAAAGGAATTCATAATTGGAGATTTGTGGATGTAAAAAGATTTCTCTCTGATTATAATTTTAATATAAGTCACATAAAAGGTAGCCACTATTTCTACATCGGTTCGGTGAAAGGCACGATGCACCAGGTCTGTGTGCCATTCCATGGCAACAAAGCAATCCATCCAAAAACAATGAAAAGTATAATAAACCAGTCGGGAATTGCTCTAAAAATCTGGATAGGGAAATAAGCGTCTAGCTTAATATATAGAAGTTAAGTATAATTAAAACATATGAAAATAAATATATTTAAATGGGTGTTGGTGATAGTCTTTTGTGGGCTTGTTGGGTATGCATTGTATATTACGCCACGAAAGGAAAGTCAAAAAGATATAGAAAATGAGCCAGTAGTAGGGGCTATTAGTAAAACTTCCGATCCGAATGTAAATACTTATGTTTCTTCTGCTCTTGGTATAAAGTTTAATTATGCTGTTGTTGACCCTATCTTGAGTCAGGGTGCGGGCGAGCTTGATGCTTATGGGCATGTTATTCCTGAAGCACCAATGAACGAAGTTATTGAAAATAAAAATGAAATTACGACAACCGGCGGAGGAGTAGTAAAAGTTTTTTCTAAAGACCCGAAAGTATCTTTTGTAGATGAAATTAAACAAAAATTTAATGCTTCAAATTGTAAAGTTGTTTTAGGAAAAGATCCTCAAAATATAAAGCCAAGGGCATATATTTATTTCCCTAACCTTGTTGATGGAAGAGGAGAAAGTGAACCTAAATGGGGAGGATTTAATGGGGATCCTATTTTATCCGAAAAAGATAAAAAATGTATAGATGAAAATAAATATACTCCAAATTATTTTGAAATGGATGAAAAGTACCCTGATCGTTATATTGGCGTATATTTTTCCTTGCAATCACCCGAAGGAGTTTTGTCAGTGGATAAAGATAATCAAGTGATTACTTGGATGAGCACTATAGAATTTATAGCTAAAAACTAAATAGAAATAGTCTAAAAATCCCTTCTTTTAGAAGGGATTTTTAGACTATTTGAGTGCAACTCGGAAAAGCTTGACTTCTATTTCAGCTTAGTATAGAATGGCTTCACGATGTTAATAAAAGAAATCACCAAAACAAAGCGGAAAAAATAAAGCGATTTTTTGTTTTATTTGTCCGCCAAGCAGGCGGTTTTTTAATTTATGACATCTTTCTTTGATAATTGAATTCTATTCTAACTCACTGTTATCCTAAATTTTTTTAGGGTCTTTTATCGAGTTAGAAATAGATGTCTCCGCCAGCGTGCGGAGACAATGTAATGTAAATATATAAGCTCTTAATTATTTCGAAAGCGGTTTTGAAATAATTTAGAAAAAAACCAAGAATAGTAATATTCTTGTTGTGTGGTTTTTAAATTTCCTAATAGGAAATTAAGAGCATATGGTGGATGCCTTGACTTTAAAAGGCGATGAAAGACGCGGCATGGCGGCGATATGCTTCGGGGAGGTGCCTAGCAACCTTTGATCCGGAGATCTCTGAATGGGGAAACCCATATCGGTAAACCCGATATACCTAAAATCTCAGAATTTTAGGAGCATACCCAGGGAAGTAAAACATTTCAGTACCTGGTGGAATAGAAACCAATAGGAATTCTCTTAGTAGCGGCGAGCGAAAAGGGAGAAGCCCAAACCTACCAACACTTTCTGCATATATGCAAATGTATACAGAAAGTGGTGGTGGGGGTTGTAAGACGACAACTTAGATTTATCTAGAAGAGTTACAAATTGTATTGTTAGAATAAATTTCTGGAAAGAAATACCATAGAGGGTGATAGTCCCGTATTCGAAAATTATACAACTCTTTCGTTGTTGTTCTTGAGTAGCTCAGGACACGAATAGCTTGAGCGAATCTGCCGGAACTAACCGGCAAGGCTAAATACTTTTAAAGATCGATAGTGAACAAGTACCGTGAGGGAAAGGTGAAAAGAACCCCGATGAGGGGAGTGAAATAGATCTGAAACCATATGCTTACAAGGAGTCAGAGCGGACACGATTTATCGTGATCCGTCATGGCGTGCCTATTGAAGAATGAGCCAACGAGTTAATCTGTGCTGCAGGCTAAGTTGTAAAACAATGGAGCCTTAGGGAAACCGAGTGTTAATAGCGCGAACAAATTATGTAGTATAGATTAGACCCGAAGCCAGGTGAGCTTGCCATGAGCAGGATGAACCTTTGCGAAAGTGAAGGGGAGGTCCGAACCGGTTAGCCGTGCAATACTATCGGATGACTTGTGGTAAGGAGTGAAAAGCTAATCGAACCTGGTAATAGCTGGTTCTCTCCGAAATAGCTTTAGGGCTAGCGTCGTGTGTTCCTCTTGGGGGTAGAGCACTGGAAGGTTTCGACAGGGAGCAATCTCGCGACACCTATCAAACTCCGAATACCAAGAGTTAAAATGCGGCAGTTAGACTACGGGGGCGAAGCTCCGTCAGTCAAAAGGGAAACAGCCCGGATCTCTATTTAAGGTCCCAAAATCTATGTTAAGTACAAATCAAGGAGGTGAAATTTCTCCGACAATGAGGATGTTGGCTTAGAAGCAGCCATCATTTAAAGAAAGCGTAACAGCTCACTCATCAAGAGATCTCGCACCGAAAATAATCGGGGTTAAACATAGTACCGAAACTGAGGGCTTGAAAATCTACGGATTTCCAAGCGGTAGGAGAGTGTTCCATACAGCGTTGAAGCTAAAGGGGTGACCCATGGTGGAGCGTATGGAAGTAAGAATGTTGGCACAAGTAACCGCAAGACAGGTGAGATCCCTGTCCGCCGAAAGACTAAGGTTTCCTACGCAATGGTGATCATCGTAGGGTTAGTCGGGCCTAAGGGGATGGCGAAAGCCGAACCCGATGGACACATGGTTAATATTCCATGACTTCTGTTGTATTCGAAGATAGGACGAAGTGTAGTATGTAAAGCTCATTATTGGATTTGAGTTTATGCTGTAAGAATGGTTCCCAGGAAAATCCGGGAGCTGACGTAAAAGTAACATTCAAGCAGAGTATAAATGTTTAGGTTCGCCTAAATAAATTTTACAAAGCACGCTTCCGAGAAAAGTATCTAAGGTTAATGCAATAGAATCCGTACCGTAAACCGACACAGGTAGTCAGGTCGAGTAGACCAAGGCGAACGAGTGAATAATCCCCAAGGAACTCGGCAAAAAAGCAGCCGTAACTTTGGAATAAGGCTTGCCCCCCACCACTTTTGATGTAATCGAAAGATTGTCTCAAAAGTGGTGGGGGGCCGCAGCGAAAGATTCTCTGGCAACTGTTTATCAAAAACACAGCTCCCTGCGAACACGTAAGTGGATGTATAGGGGGTGACGCCTGACCAATGCGAGAAGGTCAAATATCGGTGGTACATGGACTTCGGTTTGTGTGCTGGCTGATATAAGCCCTCGTGAATGTCGGCCGTAACTATAACGGTCCTAAGGTAGCGAAGTACCTTGTCGGGTAAGTTCCGACGCGCACGAATGGCGTAATGACTGGAGAACTGTCTCGGGGATTAGCTCGGTGAAAATACAATACCGGTGAAGATGCCGGTTAAGCACAGATAGACGAAAAGACCCTAGAAGCTTTACTGCAGCTTGATATTGAATATATTGCTACACTGCGTAGCATAGATGGGAGAGGTTATGTGCATGATTTCGGTTATGTAATACTCGTCAGTGAAATACCATTCTTTGTGTTGATATATTCTAATCTGTACGGCAAAAACGTACAGAGACAGTATCTGGTGGGTAGTTTTACTGGGGCGGTATCCTCCTAAAGAGTAACGGAGGAGTTTATTAAGGTTAGCTAGGCGCGAATGGAAACCGTGCCGATAGTGTAATGGCACAAGCTAGCTTAACTGTAAGGGGTACATCCCGAGCAGATACGAAAGTAGAACATAGTGAACCGACAATTCGCATTAGATGCGGTTGTAGATTAACGGATAGAAGCTACTCTAGGGATAACAGGCTAGTTCAGCCTAAGAGTTCCTATCGACGGCGGAGTTCGGCACCTCGATGTCGGCTCACCTT
>JAUPVQ010000003.1 GCA_030916965.1 Patescibacteria group bacterium | reverse complement strand
TCAAGTCTTGTACTCACCGCCCGTCAATTCAAGGGAGCCGGGAGTACCCGAAGTATCTCCACACGGAGGTCCTACGGTAAGCTCGGTGACAGGGAATAAGTCGTAACAAGGCACGGCTAGCGGAAGCTGGTCGTGGAATAATTCAATTTGAAATGTCATATCTTCATCTTCGGATGAAGGTATGATTAAAAGGCGATGTTGTGTGCCTCAATTGAGCACACAATGAATTGGTAGATTTCCACAACTACACGACATCTTGGAAAGACAAGAAAATAGTTTTGATCTCGTATCAAAACGGTAGAACGGAACAAAAGAAAGAATAGTTATCTAAATGATCTTAATTCAATATTCAATGAAATTACATAGAAAAAAAGCGCTTCAGAAATGAAGCGCTTTTTTTATTTATAAGAACAAGAAATATTTTATTCAAGCATTACTTTGCCTGAAAAACTATTTTGACCAAGGGCTTTGTAATAATAAAAGCCTCTTGGTAGATTTTCAATGAAAATTTCATCACCCTCTGTCACTTTCTCACCCAATGAATTAAATAGGGTAATTGGTTGGTTAGAGTGAATTACATCTGTAGCTGGGTTTGGATAAACCAAAATTGGAAGTGATGTTACTTTATTTGTACTTAATGAGTGTAATGTAAATGTGGTAATTTTTGTTACCAAGTCTTTACCATCATTAAGTTCGCATCTTACCAAATATTTACCCGGTGCAAGATCTGGAAAAAGACAGTTTTTGGCACCAGATCCAGTTAGTCCATAAAATGAATTTCCTTTTATGGGCTCATTAAAGTTGGGATCAGTATCTTTGGTATAGCTTATGATCGCTTCACCAGTTTTACCAGAAGGTAAAGAATAGCTGAAATCGACTACTAAGTTGTATCCATCACTGTATGGTGAAAGTGTTGAAATAGTCACTACTGTCGGATTTGACCCCATTGTGTGAACTATAATATTGCTTGGTTTTTTGCCTTTAGCGTTAATTCCATAAGCAATTATACTGTAGGTTTTACCCGGAATACGATTTACCGCAACTGCTGACCAGTAAGTCAATCCATTGCTTGCAGGTACGCTGATACTCATGGTGTCGCCACTTGCAAGAGCAAGTTTGATTGTAGCTGGAAGATTTTTGGTTATAATCCATCCATATACTTTTAGGATTGAAGGTGTACTATCTTTAGCATAAGTTATTTCCATATCAACGATTGCTGGTACGGTGTAACCTGGTACAAATACCCATTTCGTTTTTGTTGTCAATTTGCTATCAATAGTGTCTGTAATTTGATAGCACATCCATACGTCCTTTTTAGTTACATAACTGGAATCCGTGAAAGATTTTTGTGCCGTGTTAAATAATGGCCAACTTTTTCTTGGAAACAAGGGATTTAAAGTATCCGATGCATTTGTTACAGTGTAAGCATAAAGCCTTGTTGCAACATTAATATCGATTCCTAAATTCACAATAACTTTATTATTGTTTACCGAGGAAATAATAGATACTCCTGGCGTCAATGCTACTGGTTGCACATTTACAGTAGTTACTCCACTTGATGCTACTAATGTCACTTTATCTTTTAGGTAAAGTTCAATTTTTACATCAAAGGAGGTCTCAATTGTGATTGATTGTAGTCCTTTACGAATTGTGTCAGTAAAAAGTTTACGGATAGTGTCGCGAGGAATAAGTTTGAAATCAACAGGGTAATAACCGCTCGCACCAGAGGTGCTAACAGAAGTTACCTGATACACGGTATCATAGTTAACACGGTGGAATTTCATTACAAATGCCTCCTCGATTCCTTTGAAAGGGGGAAGGATGGTTACAGTGTCTTGAGCTTGAGCTCCAAATGCGAAAAGAGTAGCAACTAGGGCTACAAAGATGTTTAATTTTTTCATTTTTATTAAGTTTTTAATTGTTTTTTATTATGACGATGTTGTCATAAATTTATTACAAGATTAGCATATTTATTTGAATTTGTCAATAGAACTATTGATCTATAAGGCTTTTTAAGGTCTAGTATAGGGTATTGACAAAATGGGGTGCTTTGTGCTATAATCTGTAAGTTAATCAATAAAAGGCCGTCATAATACTCGATGGCTAAAAACATTATGAAAAATACATACAAAAATTTTGGTTTAGGTGTTGCAACAGTTTTTGCATTATTTGGCATGGCTATTACAGCATTGGCCACTACTCCTACACTTACTATCAATCCCAACCCTAGTGTTACTACAACTAGTGCATCTTTCTCAGTTTTCTATAATACAAATGGGGACGTGCTGACATCTGTTGCCGTTACGTATGGTACAAACCCTGCAATGACTAGTCAGACATCTTCGCAAACACCAAGTGCAAGTTCTGGTAATCTCTCTTTCTATGCAAGTGGACTTACACCAGGAACACTCTACTATTTCGAAGCTATCGGTGTATCAAGTGGAGGTACTGTCTCAAGTAGTAGATATACATTTACTACAGCAGGTATTTCTAAACCAACAATCCAAACAAATCCAAATCCAACAAATATAACAACAAGTGGAGCAACACTTTCAGGATTTTATAATGACAATGGATCATCACTTTCAAACTTGATGTTTGAATATGGTCCTTCAAGTTCACTTGGGTATTCTCAAAATGTCTATTCTTATGGAACAAATGGTACTGCTACAACAAATATTTCAGGCTTATCAGCTGGGACAAAATACTGGTACCGTTTAGCTGGAACAAATGCAGGTGGAACAACAAATGGATCAATATACTATTTTGTAACTCAAGGTTATACTCCAACCAACAATTGTACAATTAGCAATTTCTATCCAAGCAAGACCAGTGTAAATTCTGGAGATGCAGTATTTATTTACTGGAATACTAGCAACTGTACAAGTGCAACATTGTCACCGAGTGGTTACAGTGCACTTAGTTCAACAGGCTATGTTGTAAACCCGACACGAAATACTACATATACTCTGAATGCTACAAACGGTTCAACTTCAGACTCTAGAAGTTTCGTAGTTAGAGTTACTAATTACAATCCAAATCCAAATCCAAATTATAATTGTACTATCGATTCTTTTACTTCAAATACTTATAATATAAATGAAGGAAGTCCAGCTTATCTATCTTGGAATACAAGTAATTGTTCCAATGTGACTTTGTCACCAGTTGGGTACAATGCTACAAACGCATTTCGATACGTTGTATACCCATCATATCCATCTACAACATATAAGCTGACTGGATCAAATGGTGCGAGGTTGTCTCTAACTATTGATGTCAATAATAATAATGGAGGTAGAACATGTACAAATTGTGGTCAGAAAAATATTAACCAACCAAGTGTTACTACAAAAACTGTAAGCAATGTTACTCTTGGAAGTGCTATGTTGCATGGCTACGCAAACGGAAACGGCTCGCCTGTGAGTGTCTGGTTTGAATATGGCACAAGTCCAAACTTGGGCAATTCAACATCTACAGAGTACGGTGGGGGAGCGACAAATGCAAATGGATATTTGGGAGGTTTGCTTTCAAACCAAACATACTATTACCGTTTGGTTGCTCGCAACTCATATGGTACAAGTTATGGCAATATCATGAGCTTCGCCACAGCAAGAAATGTTGTTGTTAATAATAACAATAGTAACAATACTGTGATAAACCGTACAAATAATAATACAAATAATAATACAAATAATAATTCAGACAACACAGGAAATCAAAATGCAGATTCTGACAATAATTCATCTGACAACCAAGATGCAAATAATAATGGGCTATCAGCATCTGCTGGATCAGCTGGATTTACTTTGATACCACATACCTTCCTTGGTTGGCTTATCTGGATACTTATTATTATAATTGCAATTATACTTGTTCGTATGATCATGAAGAATGAATATCACGATAGAGGGATTTAATACAACAAAAAATACCCCCGCCTAGGGGGTATTTTTTGTTCTGTGTCTTTAATCAGCGGGTGCTAACCCCAACACAAATGCCTATGTGAGCGCAGCCGCTGATTAAAAACACCGAACGACTGCCCAAATAGTATATAACAAATTGTAATAAAATAGCAACACAAAACCCACCTTGCGGTGGGCTCTGTGAGGCATTTGTTTTTAATAATTATTGGGAATCAATAACTCACACAAAAAGTATAGCAGATAGAAATACAAAAGTCAATGTGTAATTAGTATACGAATATGAAATTAGTTCTTGAGAAATGACTTGCGCAGGAACTTAGAAAATAAAGTTTGTACTCAGACTATTATTTTCTTGAGTGACGAGCAGAGCAATTTTTCACCAGAAAAATATGTCGTGCATTTTGAGAGAAGCTAATTTCATATTCGTAATATAATTTTTTTAAAATATATTTTTTAAATTTAAAAAGTTATCCACACTTTTTTGTAAAAATATATTGCTTATACTTTTTATTTGTAGGATAATATATGTGTGAGTGTGATAAAAATTTTTTTACAAAATATTTTTTAATTTTTTTGTAAGGTCGTGTTATCACATATCTTTAAAAATAATTTTTAATATAAATATATGGCAGCAAAAAAGAAAGCAGCTAAAAAGACAGTTAAGAAAACTGTAAAAAAAGCAGCAAAGAAAACAACAACAAAGAAGAGAGCTTAATACTCACTTTTAAAAAGAAAATCCCCTCTCTATCGGGGATTTTCTTTTTGTGCTAAAATAGGGGAACTATATGTTTAAATCAATTTTCGGAGACGAAACAACCAAAATAATCAAAAATACAAAGGCTATTGTAGCAGATATAAACTCAAGAGAGGATGAGATGAAGGCCCTGAAAAGTGAGGATTTTCTACAGTATACACAAAGCTTTAAAGAGCGATTAGCTAAAGGTGAAAGCCTAGATAGCATATTGCCCGAGGCGTATGCATTAGTCAGAGAGGCTGCACACCGAAGTCGTAATGAAAGGCATTACGATGTTCAGCTTGTAGGAGGAATTATTTTACACCGTGGAATGATTGCCGAGATGCGCACAGGTGAAGGCAAGACACTGGTAGCAACATTACCAGCATATTTAAATGCTCTAACAGGCGAGGGTGTACACATTGTAACTGTCAACGATTATCTATCACGCCGTGATGCTGTTTGGATGGCACCAATATTTTCTATGCTAGGTCTTACTGTGTCTGTTGTTAACTCACAAAATACTTCTTATATTTATGACAGTGAACATACTTCAAAAGAAAGTGATGATGAAAGTGCATCATTTAAAGTAATGTATGAATGCTTACGACCAGTAAGTAGAAAGGATGCATACAATGCAGATATTACTTATGGTACAAATAATGAATTTGGATTTGATTATCTACGTGACAATTTGGCACGCACAATAGATGAAGTAAGTCAGCGACCACACCACTATGCAATTGTCGACGAAGTTGACTCTATTTTAATAGATGAATCTCGTACACCACTTATTATATCCTCTCAAGCGGAGGACTCTGAAGATCTGTATTATAAATTTGCTGATATTTCAAAAGAACTTATAAAAGATGTAGACTACACTGTTGATGAAAAAATGAAAGCAATATCACTATCTGATGTTGGTATTACAAAAGCCGAAGAGTTGCTTGGTATTACAAATATATATACAGAAAAGGGGATTAAGTATGTTCACCACTTAGAGACAGCAGTTCGCGCTCGTTCACTATTTGAGGAGAACAAAGATTACGTAGTAAAAGACGGGGAGATAATAATAGTTGATTCTTTTACTGGGCGTTTACAACCTGGCCGTCGCTGGAGTGATGGTCTACACCAAGCTATAGAAGCAAAAGAAGGGGTCAAGATTCAGAAAGAGACTCGTGCTGTAGCATCGATTACATTTCAAAACTACTTTAAATTTTACAAGAAGTTGTCAGGTATGACAGGAACAGCCGAGACTTCTAAAGAAGAGTTTATGAAAGTGTATGGACTCGATGTTGCTGTAGTTCCAACACATAGACCAATTGCTCGTATAGATAGTAATGATTTAATATACCAAACAGAAAAAGGTAAATGGCAAGCGATTGCTCGCAAGGTCAAAGAGCTAAATCAAAAAGGTCAGCCAGTACTCATCGGTACAGTGTCTATCGAGCGCAATGAATTACTGTCAGCATATCTCAAACAAGAAGGAGTGCCACATATAGTATTGAATGCAAAAAATCATGAAAGTGAAGGTGAGATCACTGCTAATGCTGGGCGCCGTGGAGCAGTAACTATTGCCACCAACATGGCCGGGCGTGGAGTGGATATCAAGCTTGGAGGTGTGCCTTATAATGAAAGTGATTATGAAGAAGTTAAAAGTTTGGGTGGATTATTTGTCCTTGGAACAGAGCGCCATGAAGCGCGCCGTATAGACAACCAGCTCCGAGGTCGCGCAGGAAGACAAGGCGATCCGGGTGAGACACAATTCTATGTATCGCTCGAAGATGATCTAATGCGTGTTTTCGGTAGTGAAAGGATCAAGACAATGATGGGGCGCTTCGGTATACCAATAGACCAGCCAATTCAAAATAGCTTCATCTCTCGTTCGCTTGAGAGTGCTCAGGCCAAGATCGAAGGCTTCAATTTCGATTCTCGTAAGCATACACTGGAATATGACAATGTCATGAACCATCAGCGTAATACCGTATATTCTCGTCGTCGCACAATGCTTTCTGGTGACCAGGCTCACTTAGAAGAATTTATTACAGAATTAGGGTCAATGTATCCAGGCTTCGATGATGTAGTAAAAGATAAGCGTACAAAATTTGGGGATGGACCATTCTTTGAAACTGTTCGCCGTATTGCATTACATGTTACAGATACACTTTGGGTAGAGCATCTCGAGACTATGGAATACACTCGTAGCTCAGTTAATTTACGTGCTTATGGTCAGCGTGAGCCATTGATAGAATACAAGAAGGAAGGTTTGCATTTATTCAAGAATATGGAGGCAACTTTCCGAGAGCAAGTAGCCTCACTTATAAAAACAATGAATTTAGAAGGCCAAGACACGCAAGTTATAGAAGAAAAGCCAGAAATCATATTGAACCTTGGTGGAGATACTGGAGCAGGCTTGCAAAATGAAGGCCCAAAGATTGGAAGGAATGACCCCTGCCATTGTGGAAGTGGCAAGAAGTTTAAAAAATGCCACGGCAAAGATTTATAAAGAAAACCTTTATTTATCAACGTTTTTATAGAACAAACAAAGATTTTTGTCAAAATTTGGCTTAAACCCTTACGAAATAGGCATGATTTGACCATTGTTTTATATAGGTTGTCAAAGGTAAATAGAGAAAAAACCCTTATAAAATAAGGGTTTTTTCTATTTGACGAGGGGTGAAATTGTGGTATAACTATTGACTTTTGTTACCCTTTATGCTAATATATAAGAGTAAGTCCGAGTATGTTATCTATATTAAGTTATCGATTATATATAAGGGCTTTTTAATTTACCCAATTCGTAAGGATTGGAAATACCTTCAAGAGTTTGCGGAGCACAACCGCACGTTATGAAAAAAACACAAATAACGCAGTTCTTGCAGTCATTTGTGGCAATACCGCTTTTTGCGATAACAATGCCACTTACCGGAGCAAGCTTAACAGCTCCAATGACTCCAGAATCTGCTAATATAACAGGCGCTATAGTTACTCCTCTTTTAACCCAAGAAGAGCAAGCTATACGAAAGGAGCAAGCTGAAGCCATTGATGATTTCCTAAAAGAAAGAAAATCACCCCTGGCTGGATACGGACAGAAGTTCGTTGAAGAAGCTTACAAAAATGAAATTGATTATCGTCTATTGGTATCTATTGCAGGGCGAGAGACTACATTCTACAGAAAAGGAAGTGAATGTAAGAATCCTAAAGGTAGAAATAACCCATTCGGGTTCGGTTCATGTAAAATAGGTTTTAAATCAATTGATGAAGCTATTGAAGTTGTATCAAAGAAATTGGGAGGTAATGATGAAAATTTGAAACATTACAAAACCGATATGACAAGTGAACAAATTTTAAAGAAATATAACCCAGATCATATTGTCCCAGGTTATTCCAAACAAGTTGTTCGAATAATGAAGATGATTGATGATAGTCAAGAAATAGTTTAAACAAAAACCCCGCAATTGCGGGGTTTTTGTTTAAATCCTCTTTAGATTTTCTATAACTAGGCTTTTTTCTCCGTTTCGAAGCGTTACTTTGCCCGAGATGGCTATTATTGTGTCAGCTACGAGCAGGTCTTTTTGAGTTTCAAAAAGCTTGGAGAATACCACAGCCTCAATCGTGCCAGTGAAGTCCGATATTTTAATAAATGCCATACGATCATTTTTCTTTGTCATGATGGGGCGAACACTATCGATAATACAGGCTACTGTCACTGGCATACCGTTTTCGCTTTCATCTCTTATCTTTTTGATCACTGTACCAAATTTCGCAATTTTTTCTTTATAAATATCTAGTGGGTGACCAGATACATATAGTCCCAACAACTCTCTTTCCCACATTAACTTTTCAGTTTGAGTTGCAGGGTCAAGTGGAATAAGAGTTAAGGTTGAGGCAATACCTCCAATAGATCCAAATAATGAATTTTGATCATTTGTACCACGTGCATCTTTATTGAATGCCAAGAGTCGCTCTAGGTTTCCTATAATACTATTTCGCTCGGACAGATTATCAAGTGAGCCTGTTTTAGCCAAAGCTTCCACTGACTTTTTGTTTAAATTTTTATGATTAATTCTTTCAAAGAAATTTGCCAATGAATTATACGGGCCTTTATTTTTACGTTCTTCGATTATCGCATCTGCAATATCTGTACCCAGGTTTTTGATTGTATAAAGTCCGAAACGGATCGTACGACCAAGGGTGCTATTACTTCCATTTACAACTGTAAATCCTCCAAAACTTTCGTTGATGTCCGGAGGTAATACATCTATATTCATTTTTTTACATTCTGCAACTATTTCATTAATTTTCTCTACATCTCCGGATTCTGCAGTGAGGATCGCACACATGTATTCGACAGGGTAGTTGGCCTTCATATAGGCTGTCTGGTAGGCGACCATACCATAGCTTGCAGCGTGAGCTTTGTTGAATCCGTAGGCTGCAAATGTCTCGATCATTGCCCACATAGCTTTTGCCTTTGCGGGAGTCATTTTATTGGCGATTAACCCTTTTGTAAATTTCTCTTCTTGAGCATCCATTTCTTCGGGAATCTTTTTACCAATGGCTTTTCGGAATAAGTCGGCTTCACCCCAAGTGTAGCCTGCTAAATTTACAGCGATTAGAAGAACATCGTCTTGGTAAATCAAAATACCATAAGTTGTTTCAAGGAATTCTTTTAGCCTTGGGTCGAGATATTTTACTAGAGTTGGATTGTGCTTGCGCTTGATATAGTCGGGGATAAAGGCCATTGGTCCTGGGCGGTACAGTGCTACCATCGCATTGATATCATTTATATCAGAAGGCTTAAGGTCTTTGAGATATTTGGTCATACCAGAGCCATTGAGCTGAAAGAGCCCAATAGTCTCGCCACGAGCTAGCATCTCGTAAGTCAACTTGTCATTTATTGGAATTTTTTCTATATCAATATTTAAGTTATGCAAGAGCTTTACTAGTCGGATTGCTTCGGACAAGATTGATAAGTTGCGAATACCCAGGAAGTCGAATTTTGGCAGTCCAACATCTTCGATATTGTACATATCGTATTGAGTAATGATATGTCCACCTTTCGGGTCGTATTGTATCGGTGTGTAATTATATAATTCTGTCGGGGCAATCACGATACCAGCCGCATGTACTGATACATGGCGGACACAGCCTTCCATCTTTTTTGCAAGATCAATAATTTCTTTAGTTTCTTTTTCTTTTGCATAAGCATCTGCGAGCTCTGGGACAATCTCCATAGCATGATCAATCGTCATAGCAAAGCCCTGTGAGCCCATTGGGATCATACTAGAGATTCTATCTCCGACATTGTATGGATAACCGAGTGCTCGCGCTACATCACGCACAGAGCCTTTGGCCATCATCGTACCAAATGTTCCGATTTGAGCGACCTTATCCTCACCATATTTTTGCTTGGCATATTCAATAACCTCATCTCGACGGTTATCGGCAAAGTCCATATCGATATCGGGTAGGGATGGACGCTCTGGGTTGAGGAATCGTTCGAATGGAAGCTTGTACTCAATAGGGTTGATATTGGTAATACCTATAAGATATGAGACAAATGACCCCGCTGCCGATCCTCGAGTGTTGGTCAGAATGCCTTGTTCTTTAGAGAATTTGAGCAAATCTGCCACAACCAAGAAATATGATGGATAGCCTTTGCTAACAATTATTCCAAGCTCGTATTCGATACGTGTAGTTACTTCATCATTTTTTTCAATATTTCTTTTTATCAACCCTTCATTTACCAGTCGGCGAAGTTCTTTTTCTGCGGTGACGCCGTTTTCCAAAATATAGTTGGGGAAGTAAGCCTTGCCTAATTCTAAGTCATAGGACTCACACATATCAGAAATCTTTTTTGAGTTTGTAACGGCTTCCTCGTTGCCTCGGAAATATTCGAGAGCCGTTTTCTCATCAATAAGGGAGAAGTCGTCGTCAGAGAATTCAAATTTGCTACTATCCTTTGTGTCAGCACCAGTATTGACTTGCAATAGTGTGTGGTGAGCCTTGTGGTCATCTTTGCATGGATAATGTGAGTCTTGGGTAGCTACGAGCGGAATATTAAATTTATTGGCAAGTTTAACTAGTTTGTCTCGTAGCTCTTTGTCGCGATCAATATGCGGATGTGATTGTATTTCAATAAAATAATTTTCTTTACCAAAAATATCTTGGTGCTCTAGTACGAGTGCCTCAGCTTTTTCCATGTTGTCGGCTAGGATTGCTTTTGAGAGCTTGCCACCCATACATCCAGACAAGCAAATAATACCCTCACTGTATTCTTTCAAGAGTTCGCTATCTACACGCGGCTTGTAATAATAGCCCTCGAGGTTGGCTTTCGTAACAATCTTCATCAGGTTTTTGTAGCCTGTAATATTTTTTGCTAAGAGTATCAAGTGGTAACGCTTGTTATCAATCCCGGGCTCCTTGTCCTTCATTCCACGTTCAGCAACATATACTTCGCAACCAATAATTGGCTTAATTCCTGCTTTGTTACATTTCTTGTAGAATTCGATAGCTCCATACATGTTGCCGTGGTCAGTAATTGCCATAGCATCCATCTTGTGCTCCTTTGCTATACGCACCATATCCTCCACCTTTGAAAGTCCATCTAGAAGGGAATAATGGCTGTGGGTATGTAGATGTATGAATTTAGAATCTGACATCTCGATATTATATCAGTAAAATAGCATATTTGACAAAATTTTATTTTTTATGTAATGTAAAGAAAAAACATATTATGACAAAAACAGAGTACTTTAAGCTTTTAGTAGCCATTGATCAACTCTTTGACGGTATGATCAGAAATAAATATTTATCGATTCTTTTCTGGGGCATAATTTGCTCGATCCTCGTTTCATTTATAAACCCTGTATATATACCAGATATATATTGCCTTACAATAAGAGCAGACGGAGATATGATTTTACAAATTCCGTTTCTCCATATTTTTGCTTTTTTAATATATGCTTTGATCTCAGTTTTTATCTTTCTGGAAATTACTGCATTAAAAAGTAAAAGAAGAAAAAAATGTATAAAATTATACGAATTTTGGGAACAAGGAAGAACAGAGGAAGAATTACTTGCAACAAAGGAATTTAAAGATTTTTTTAAGGTTGAGGAAAATTAAGAACAGAAAAGGAACATTTTCTGTTCTTTTTCTATTATGTGTTAATATTTTTATATGAAGTATATTATAGGCATAGACGAGGTGGGAAGGGGTCCTATTGCAGGTCCGGTGGCTGTTTGTGCTTTTCTCTCCGCTAGGCAAGACCTAGCGGGAATTATAGATGGAATAGATTTACCTATGCGAGATTCGAAGAAGCTGACTAAAATTCAACGCGAAAAATGGTTTGAATACTTGAAGCATGAAAAAGTAAAAGGGAATTGTGATTTTGCTGTATCGTACGTGAGCGCGGAAATGATAGATAAATTTGGGATTGTAAAAGCAATACAAAAAGCATTAAATACAAGTCTGGAGAAATTGGATTTTCAAAATTCTGATGTTTCTATTTATTTAGATGGGGGATTAAAGGCACCTGCAGAATATACCAATCAACAAACAATCATAAAAGGTGATGAATTGCACCCAGTAATTTCTTGTGCTTCAATTGTGGCAAAAGTTTCGCGAGATAAAGTTATGGCTAATCACGCAAAAGAGTATCCAGAGTATGGCTTCGAAAAGCATTCAGGCTATGGCACAAAAGCGCATTACGAAGCAATCAAAAAATACGGAGCTACAACGCTCCACCGCAAAACATTTCTAAAAGGAATTTTATAGATTTACTGCTAAATATGTGGCTACTATGGCTGCGGTTTCGCCTCGGAGCATCAGCGGTGAGATTGAGATTATCTCTATGTTATTTTCTCTGGCAAATTCAAGTTCACTCTCTGTAAATCCACCTTCTGGGCCTATAAAGATAGCCATTTTTTTCTGCCAATTATGTATTTTATTTGCAAGATTCTCTCCTGTTGCGTCAAACAAGACTGTGTAATTCTCTTTTGTGCTGAGAGTTATTGCGTCCTTGAAATTCATAGTCTCACAGATTTCTGGGACAGTGTTGCGTCCACAGAGCTCGCTTGCTTCGGTGACGATTTTACCCAAGCGCTCCATGTTTATATTTTGCTTGATAGTCCTCTCTGTTTTTATAGGTACAATACTTTTTACTCCAAGCTCGGTAGCTTTTTGGGCTATAAATTCAAAATTCTCACGTTTCAGTATTGATGCATACAATGTGACCATCCTTTTGACCGTTTTCGTGTTTTCTGTTTCTTCTATTAATTTTAGAGTAGCTTCTTTTTTATCAATACTTTCAATTTCACACAATGCTTCCATTCCATTCGGATTTGCAAGTATTATTTGCTCGCCAATTTTGAATTTCAATACATTTTTCCATTGGTGAATAAGCTCGGGTTCATTTATTGCAATGCTGTTTCCTTCAATATTATAATTGTTTATAAATCTATGAATTTTTTTCATTTTATTTGTAGTTATTATTTATCCACTTTTTTACATTATTTTTATCAGCTTGTACCCAAGATACATTTGAATATATTTTCTCATAGGCTTGTTCAAGTGTCCTTGCAGAGCCTGGAGCAGGATTACGTTTGAAGAATTTTTTAATATCTTCTGCATCTTTCTTTGTAGAATGAGTACCTAGAGGGGAGAGTAAGCGAGATAGGAAGTGCCCACCTTCGCCCCAAGTTTTTAAAATGATTTTGTAGTTTGATTTTACAAATTTCCAAGCCAAATCCCGGCCGTAAGTATTGCCCCAAACTGCTCCTATCATAAACGGCGCATCTTGGGTGCGGACATCTGATGAAATTGCAAAATGTAGAGTAGCGCAAAGATTTTTATTATCACGGAATTGTGCCAAGGCTCGACCATAGCGCTCTTGCTCTTCATGCATTTTCTCTTTCAAATATAGATTTTTGAATAAATTCCATTCTTTCTGTCCGCCATTCTGAGCGACAATTGCATAGACAGTACTTCTAATATCTGCACGGATTGGATTCTTGATCCTATCTTTAAATAATATCTCGGCATGTTTGATGATATTTTTGTCCCCATAGCTTCCAGCTCCAGATATAGCCAAGCTACGTAGGAATGTGTGTGAGTGAGGTTCACCTTTAATATGATTCCATGTCATTTTTTCAGCAAGGGGAGAGAAAAGTGAGAGTGCGTATTTCTTGTATGTATCATCTCCAAAGAGTGCATAGACTTTACCAATACCACTTGCAAGCTCAGCCCAAACAATGTACTCAGTCTCGTTTTTATAAGCTAAAGAGAAATCAAGCGCAGTAACTGTGTCGATATATCCACCTTCAGCAAGTGCGAACATGTCTCGAATCAAACCTAAACGGTCTTTGACTGAAAGTTTGCCATCAAGAATTTCTTCTTTGAGCCTCAAGATTGTTTCTTTGTCATATCTTGTACGAACAAAAGACCTTTCCTCGAAGTTTAATTTACCAATATTTGCACCAATAAGTGGCACTTTGTTTTTTGTAGAGATTGTTTTGAGAATTTCGTTATTAGTTTTGTACGCAAATGGTGTATGCCATAATTGCTTTTTACCCTTATTGTATTTTTCTCGTGAAATACGACTAGAGAAAAATCTTTCTTGTGCGGCACTGTATTGATTACCTTTTTTCGATAGTGTAATAAGTGGATAGCCAGTTTGCTTGGTCCAAGTATTCATCATTTTGACTACATTTTTCTTGCTGACTTTCTCAAAAGATTCCCAGAGTTGGATTGTCTCGGTATTGTTGTAACTATGCTTTTTGAGGTAATGTCGCAAGCCATCTCGGAATACGTCAGCACCTAGATATTCTGCAAGCATTCGTATCACCGCTGATCCTTTGGCATAGGATACCATATCAAAAATCTCACTAATTTCATCTGGGTGGTGAACTGTAACTTCCACAGGATGGGAATTCTGCAATGCATCAAGCTTCAAAGCGACTGCATATCTGTCTGCTAGATATAGATCCCAGACATGCCACTCGGGGAATAAATGATCTGTACACAAATTCTCCATATACGAAGCGAAGCCTTCATTGAGCCAGAGATCCGTCCACCATTTCATAGTGACCAAATTTCCGAACCATTGGTGAGCTATCTCGTGTGCGATCACAATTGCCACCCATTGTTTTGTGACAAGAGAGGTATTCTCAGCATCAACAAGTAATGCTGTTTCGCGAAATGTAATCGCACCCCAATTCTCCATCGCAGCGGATTCAAAATCTGGAATTGCAATAAGATCGAGTGTTGGTAGTGGATAAGGAATGTCGAAATATTTATTATAAAATTCAAGACATCGTATAGCTGTATCAAGAGCAAACTTCGCCTGATGCTTTTTGCCTGATGTTGTATAAACTCGGACAAGAGTTTGCCCTGCGTTTTTTTCTACATACTCAAAGTCTCCAATTATAAATGCGAGCAAATATGTCGACATTTTGGGTGTTGGTGCGAAGGAAATAATCTTGTATCCGGCTTCGTGCTCTTTTATACTTGTTGGCAGAGTATTGGAAATTGCAGTATGAGTTCCTGGAATAATTAGTGATACATCGAACACTGCTTTCTGCGCAGGCTCGTCGAAGCAGGGGAATGCACGGCGTGCATCTGTCGCCTCGAATTGTGTAGTAGCCAAATGTTTGGTCACACCATCGATTTCATACTTACTTTTGTAGAATCCTCGTAAAGTCTCATTGATAATTCCATTAAAAACAAGAGTGAGTTTAATTTTGCCTTTAGGAATTTTGTTTTTGAAAGTAAAAGTCGCAGTCTCGGCTTTTATATCATAAGAAATTTTTGTAGCAAATTGAACACCCGCTTGTGCTGTCTCGATATCTATATCTTTTGAGTGCAAAGTAATTTCTTTTACTTCTTTATCAATCACCAAATCAATAACTTCCTTGCCCCAGAATGTGAAATTCTCTAAATCAGGCTTAAGGGTTAGATTGTATCGTATAGGCGTAATGTGAGAGGGAAGTCGAATTGAAGTTTTAGATTTTTTAGGTGTTTTCATGAGGTTATTATACCAAAATATGCTTATTATAAAAGGCAAATTTACTTGACTTTTGTCTTATTTTGTGATACTATTTTGCTCATATAAGATGTTCTTTAATTTGCATCCAATTTATTTGGAACTAAACCTAATGAAGATGCGCGAGTCTTCTAAACGAGGGGGCGCGACTCCTCTGTTAGTGTTAAGTGCTTATTGCTGCTTAGATATTGAACAGAACCCTCTTCATTTTTGGAGAGGGTTTTTTATATATTAATTTTAATGCTTAAAGTGTCGGAATCCAGTGGTAACCATTGCCATTCCTAATTCATTACATTTATCTATTGAGGCTTGGTCATTTTTGGATCCGCCTGGGTGGATTACAGAAGTGATACCGGCAATACCTGCAACCTCTACACAATCAGGGAATGGGAAGAATGCTTCGGAAGCCATCACTGCACCATGAACATCGAATTTGAAATTGCGAGCTTTTGCAATAGCTTGCTTGAGCGCATCAATGCGAGATGTTTGCCCACAACCCATCGCAAGCAACTGACCATTTTTGACAATTGCTATTGCGTTGGACTTGATATGCTTTGTAAGTAAATTTGCAACCAATAAATCCTGCTCTTCCTCGATTGTAGGATGTCTTTTTGTTGTATAGGTTAAATCTAAGTTTGTTTCCACGTGTGCATCTCGGTCTTGCATAATAATTCCTGAGAGGCATGTACGGATTTGTGATTTTGGCAAAGTTGGA
This sequence comes from Patescibacteria group bacterium, assembly GCA_030916965.1. Classification (GTDB taxonomy): domain Bacteria; phylum Patescibacteriota; class Minisyncoccia; order Phycocordibacterales; family UBA9973; genus UBA8515. The sequence continues at coordinate 15,501 of JAUPVQ010000003.1, read as the reverse complement.
TTGTTCCATTTCAATATTCTGATATCCTTTTTCTGTTCCAATATTTCTAGAGCTTCGGCTTCATAATCTGGAGCAATGATAACTTCGACAAACAATTTTGTATCACGAATTTGTTCAGCAATACCTTTGGTAATGGAGCGATTCGATGCGAGTATTCCTCCGAACGCTGAGATAGGGTCTGCATCATAAGCCTTTTTATAAGCAACTGTTATATCAGTATCTGTTGCGAATCCGCAAGCATTGGTGTGCTTGATAATAGCAAATGCAGGATTTTCGAAGTCGTATACAAGAGCGATTGCTGATTCGGTATCGATGAAATTGTTGTAAGACATTTCTTTGCCATGCAATTGATTCCAAGATTTGGAAATATCACCGATGAATTTAGCACTCTGATGTGAATTCTCCCCATAGCGCAATGCATTGCCTTGGAAGTAGCCCCGGATAGCGAAATCGTATCCACTGGTGACTTCAAACGCACATCCTGCTAAATATTTCCTTTGTTCCAAGTTTGTGTAGTGAGACTTCGACAATATATCTTTTAAATAAGTATACTGATTTTGTGAAGGTACTATTGCTACATCATTGAAATTCTTGGCAGCCTCGCGTATAAGTGTGATCCCTCCGATATCAATCTTCTCGATAATTTCAGCATCGCTTGCACCACTTGCTAGGGTATATTCAAATGGGTATAAATCCACAATCACTAAATCGATTTCCGAAATATTGTGCTTGATAGCTTCAGCCTCGTGCACACTGTCTCCGCGAATTTTCAATATTCCACCTGCAATCATTGGGTGAATAGTTTTGACACGGCCACCAAAGATTGAAGGGAAGCCTGTAATATCTTCAACTTCGGTTACGGGTATATCCATTTTGCGAATAAATTCGGCTGTACCTCCTGTTGAAATAATCTCGATACCTTTATCGTTGAGAAGCTTTATAATTTCATCGAGCCCATCTTTATTGAAAACAGAAATAAGCGCACTTTTAATTTGTTTTTTATTTTCTTCCATATTATTTTATAGCTTGTTCTATTCTTTCTAATGCAACTATGAATGCTGTACGTCTTAGGTCAGTGTTTAATTCTTTTGAGCGATTGTAGATTAGATTTGTTTCTTGGTCCATTATCTTTTTCAATTTCGCAAATACATCTGCCTCTGTCCAATGCTCTCCGATTAGATTCTGCTCCCATTCAAATGTAGATACTGTTACTCCACCAGCATTGGCCAGAATGTCTGGGATTACTGGAATTCCACGAGAGTACAATATATCATCAGCTTCAGGAGTAGTAGGGCCATTTGCGAGCTCCATTACCAATTTCGCTTGGATATTGTTTGCATTTTCTTCTGTAATTTGGTTTTCCAAAGCGGAGGGGATAAGTACATCACATGGCAGTACCAATAATTCTGCATTTGTAATTTCACGGGAGCCTGGGAAGCCGCCAATTCTCTTATTTACTTTCTTGTATTCATTTAGAGCAACTATATCGATACCGTCTTCTTTAATAATTGCACCTTTTGAATCAGATAGTGCAATTATTTTATGCCCATCGTTGGCTAGGATTTCCGCCGCATTGCCACCTACATTTCCAAATCCTTGGATTACTATATCGCATGACTCTGGCAAAGATAATTTCTCTTGCATGACTTTGAATGTATAGAATCCTCCAAGTCCTGTGGCAGGTCCACGGCCTTCAGATCCACCGACAGAGATTGGCTTGCCTGTAAAAGTGGCATTGGTTTTGTCGCCTGTAATTTTGGAATATTCGTCTACCATCCAGCCCATTATTTCGGGAGTCGTATTAACATCTGGAGCTGGAACATCTACCTCTGGACCGATTAGTGGTGCCATAAGCTTGACCCATCCACGAGAGAGATTTTCAAGTTCAGTTTTAGTTAGTTCTTTTGGGTCTACAGTAATACCACCTTTGCCTCCGCCCATAGGGATATTGGCAACAGCACATTTGAGTGCCATCCAGAAGGCGAGAGCCTTGACCTCATTGATCTCGGTATCTTGATGATATCGTATGCCACCTTTGTATGGTCCACGAGCATTGTTGTATTGAACTCGGTAGCCCTCAAAGATTTTGAGCGTACCATCATCCATTTTGACAGGAATCGAAATATGAACTTCGCGATTCGGCTGGTGTAGACGTGACATGAATTCTGGATTAAAAGGTTTGACCTTGTTTGCTCTTGCAAGCTGAGATAATGCATTTTGGAATGGATTGTTCATACAATTAAAATTTATTAATCCGCCAAAGGCGGATGGGCTAATATTTTATTATTATACACTTTTATTTATATAGCGCGAATGAAGCTCATCGCCGTTGAGATTTTCTTTAATTTGTATTAATTCGAAATTATATTTATCCGAAATTTTGGAAAGTGCATCGTATAATTCACCTTGATCATACCCACAGACTACAACTTCGGGAGTGTTGTTTATTATAGGAGTCCATAATTCTGCATCATTGTCACCCTCTATAATTCTGGCCTCTGGATATTCTTTCTCCAGAGCATGCATGCGCTCCTTTATAGAATAAAAGGGGAGTTTGCCCTTAATCTTCTCTACTGCATGAGTTGGAGTAACTACTATGTATAATTCCAAACCATAATTTAATGCATTTTTTAATAAAAATCTATGCCCCTCGTGAAGGTTATCAAATACTCCAAATACCATTACCTTTTCTTTTTTTGTATTCATATATCGGAATTATAGCATATAACCCTTATTATATAGAGTATTCATGTTTATGTGATAGGGCTTGACAAAATGGTATCAAGTATGCTATAATACCCGTATGAATAATTTAAAGAAAAACCTAATATTTCTCGGCATTTTTGCAACACTTTTTGGGTTGTCCTACACAGCGAGTGCTTGTGAGCCATATTACAATGGTAGTACAAATTGTTATACAAATAATTATAGTAATACTGTTCCAACTGGAACTCGTATTGTGTCTGATGGTGGTGGTATGTATTACAGAGAGACAAATTATGCAAACATAAATTCAACTCAATACAACGCCAACTCAAATTATGGTAGTCCAATAGCAAGTACATATGGTACACAATATGGTACTCAATACGGTACACAAAATGGAGGTACATATTACGACAACAATGGAGCACCATACAACGGTCCTGTAAATACAACCAATACAACAAACGGAGCAAACAGCAATACTACAACAAGCAAAAATACAACAACTACAAAAACTACTACAAATAATAAAGTAGCAACAAATACAAATACTACAACAAAAGCAAACGATGCAAATACTACTACAACAACAAATGTAAGTAATGCTAACGGTAGCATAGGGCAGGAGTCTGGTTTGAGTGCAAATAGTCTCTCAGCGTTATCACTCCAAGGTAGTAATACATTTATGCCGGATACTGTATGGGAATGGATTTGTGTATTCTTCTTACTACTTGTAATCATTATACTTATCCGCCAATTTAGAAAACAAGGTAGTCACGAAGTGCATACTGTCGCGCATCATTAATAAATATGTCAAAAAAATCCTCAATCTTTAGAATGGGGATTTTTTTGACTCAAATTCGATAAAAGATTATAATCAATTTATGAATAAAGTACCCAATAAAAAATTAGAAATCAAAGAATCACTCACCTTTGACGACGTGCTAATTGTACCTCGTTATTCTGAAATACTACCTCGAGATGTATCTATAAATACCAAACTAACCAAAAATATTACCCTCAATATCCCAATCATATCAGCTGCCATGGATACAGTGACAGAATCACGATTAGCTATTGCTATGGCTCAAGCTGGTGGACTTGGTATTATACACAAGAACATGAGCATAGATCGCCAAGCAAAAGAGATCGCAAGAGTGAAGCGCTCCGAGAATGCTATAATCGAGGATCCATTTAAATTATACCCAGATGCTACTTTGATAGAAGCTCGTAAACTTATGGATGATAAAAATATCGGAGGTGTACCGATAGTAGAAGACAACGGCATGCTTGTAGGAATAGTTACAAGTCGTGATTTACGATCAGAGACTGACTTATCTAAAAAAATTCAAGATATAATGACAAAGAATCCAATCACGGCAAAAGAGAATTGCTCACTAGTTGATGCCAAAAATATTCTTGAACAAAACAAAATCAAAAAACTCCCAATCACAGATAAGAAGGGTGTTCTTGTGGGATTGATCACTTATAAAGATATTTTGAAGGCTGAAGCTCATCCAAATGCTTGCCGAGACAATCGTGGACGCTTGCGTGTTGGAGGAGCTATTGGAGTTGGAGCTGATCTATTAGAAAGGGCTGGAAGTTTGATAGAGGCGGGTGTAGATGTCCTAGTTCTTGATAGTGCTCATGGTGAATCAAAAGGGATAATAGATGCTACAAAAAATCTAAAAAAGAAATTTCCGAAATTACAACTAATCGTAGGTAATGTTGCAACAGGCGAAGGAGCTGTAACCATTGCGCGTGCAGGGGCAGATGCAGTAAAGGTAGGAGTAGGTCCTGGATCAATCTGTACTACTCGTATTATTGCAGGTATTGGTGTGCCACAACTTTCTGCTGTGATGAACGTAGCAGATGCACTCAAGAAAGCCAAATTTGATATCCCAGTAATTGCTGATGGTGGTATACGATACAGTGGTGATATGGTAAAAGCACTTGTAGGTGGAGCATCACTGATAATGGCAGGGTCACTATTTGCTGGTACTGATGAGGCACCTGGCGAGATAGTACTACTCGATGGACGCAAATTTAAGAGTTATCGCGGTATGGGATCTATCGAAGCTATGCAAGAAGGATCCAAAGATAGATACTTCCAAGACAAAGAGAAAGAAGCTAGCAAATTGGTCCCAGAAGGTATTGTCGGTATTGTGCCGTACAAGGGTCCACTTTCAGAAATTGTTTATCAATATGTGGGAGGACTCCGTGCTGGTATGGGCTATGTAGGTGCAAAAAATATAAAGGAATTGTGGACTGCAGAATTTACAAAAATTACAGCAAGCGGAATGCGTGAAAGTCATCCTCACGATGTGACAATTACAAAAGAAGCTCCTAACTATACAAAATAATATGGAACTCAAAAATAAAGATATACGAGAGGGTGGTGTTGGTAGTCTCGATGTTTTAATAGGATTGTTCTATGGTGATGAAGGTAAAGGTAAAATCGTACAATATCTAGCAGATGGTTATGATCTCGTTTGTCGATTCAATGGAGGACCAAATGCAGGGCACACAATTTATATCAACAATGAAAGTGTTGTGCTTAATACTATTTCCTGTGGAATTTTCTCGGGACCATCACTTTGTGCAGATGGTATGGTAGTAAACCCGATTTTATTAAAAGAAGAAATAGAGAAAGTTATAAAGTACGGAGCAGATGTCAAAAAGAATTTCTATATTGGAGAAGGCGTACATATAATATTGCCTACACACCAGCTACTCGACAAGGCTGAAGAAATTGCAAAAGGGGATAACAAAATTGGCTCAACTCAAATGGGTATTTGCCCAGTGTATCGTGACAAGGCAGGCCGGGAAGGTGTGCGAGTAGGAGATATATTGCAATCAAACTTCAAGGATATTTATGACAAACAAGTAGTCAAGCATACTAAAATTCTAAAGGAATTATACAACTATGATGCAACCGTTGAGCTTGCAACAATGACAGAACAATTCTTTACAGCAATTGAATATATAAAAGAGTATAAAAATAATTTTGTGAATTCATCTGCGTTTGTAAATGATTATTTACAAAAAGGTAAAAAGATTCTAGCAGAAGGAGCGCAAGCAACAATGCTTGATATATCATTTGGTACATACCCATTTGTAACTTCGTCTCGGACACTAGCCTCCGCAGCTCCATCTGAGCTTGGGGTGGGAGCACAGTATACAAAGAATGTTTATGGAGTACTCAAGGCTTATACAACTCGTGTAGGAGGAGGCCCACTTGCAACACGTGTACCAGAAGCTTTGGAAAGCTATCTCCAAGAAGTTGCCCACGAGCGTGGTGCACGCACAGGGCGCCCTCGCAATGTAGCTTGGCTTGATCTACCGACACTGCGCTACGCAATAGCACTTAATGGTGCTACATCTATGGTACTAACCAAGCTTGATATATTTGATCTGATGAAAGAAGATTTGAAAATTTGTACGCATTATATGGTAGATGGGGTACAGAAAGATACAATTGATTTCAATCTCGTAACAGAGAGTGACAAAGTTGTACCAGTTTATACAGATTTCAAAAATTGGCAGGGCCAGAAATCAGAGGGTGTAAATAAATATGAGGATCTACCAGAACAAGCGAGGGAGTATCTAGAATTCATCGAAGCTCAAGTTGGAATACCAATTTCGATAATATCTGTCGGCGCCGGCAAGGACGACTTGATACTTAAATAATCTTTTAGTGGTATAATATATATTATTAGATAATTATTTTATTTTGTTATGAACAATGATAAAAAGATTATGTGGATTCTACGCATTGCTGTAGCCGGAGAATTTCTTGGCCACGGAATGTTTGGAATACAAGGCAAGGAAGAATGGGTAGGGTGGACACAAGACCTTCTCGGGGTTGATGCGTCATTAGCAGGAACAATCATTCTCCTTGTTGGGATAATGGACATTGCTCTTGCTATTTTAGTATTAGTGAAGCCAATTCGCCCGTTACTATTGTGGATGGCTCTTTGGGGTCTATGGACAGCGCTTTTGCGTCCAATTGTAGGCAAGCCTGTCTGGGACTTTGTAGAGCGATTGGTAAATGCCGGCGCACCGCTTGCATTGTACTATTTGATGAAGAAAGAATAAAAAGTTTACCTAACAAAAAAGCACCATTACTGGTGCTTTTTTGTTATGTGACGAACTTGGGATGAAGTTCGAATGGCAATAATAAAAGGCTGACACTGGGCCAGCCTTTGAGATTTTAACAACCCCTTACTTTAATCCAGGATTGCTTCTGAATATTTTTTCATTACGTGCAGAGCGCTGTCATGACAATCAAAATCTTTTATCATCATTTCAAGAATATAATCATTACTGAGAAATTCTGACGGGGCTTTCTGTTCTTCTTTTGGTGTTTCAATAATGTGCTTACGGTATGTATCCATCATACTTGAAAAACTAACGAGACAACCATCAATCTTCCTCCTGAAAGTTGGGTCGCCATTTTTAATAAAATCCATTGCTTGACTACTCATGTTTAATAATTTTAATTGTGTGATTTTTTCTTACATTATAACTAATAAGAAATTTTGTCAAATTAGGTTCGAACTTTGTAATATTTCCTAAGTATGGCAATAAAAAAATAACCTTATAAAATAAGGCTATTTTTTGAGGCTCCCAGGGTAGGGATATCTACCTTTACAGGGTCAGTACACCTTTTTCACCTCGCTTTGCTCGTACGGAAAAGGTCTTCGATCTCTACCACACGAGTGAAGCAGTTCACTCGCTCGGGGAGCATCAAAAAACGCCACTTTCGTGACGCTTTTTTCTGCTCCGAACTTGGGATGAAGTTCAGGCAGAAATTATGAAAAAGAATTACTAATTTTAGACTTCAATTCTTCTATTTTATCATTATCGTTCTGTCTATTAATATTTTTAGACAAATCAGGATGATAGACACGCAGGGCATCTTTTAATGTGGAAGGTATTTCAATTTTTTTGCTTGGGTCCGATCTTTCCTCGTATGTTTTTAAATCAAAATATACATCTTTCCATATCTGTTCAGCCATTTCTTCATCAGGTAATGCCTTAACTTTTTCAAGAAACAAACGACGATATTTTTCTATTCCACTACCAACACGAGCATGGAACATCCCAGAAATAGCAAAATCATTTTTAAATTGTGGTTCTTGAGATAATAATTTCTCTTTTTCTTCATCTGATGCATCGTAAGTATATTTTTCTTCAAGCATTTTTTTATATGCCTTCATTTGATTGTCATGTTCAATACGTGACTTTATATCATTATCTAAAGTTTTGCTATCTAATAACTTTGGCCTCAAGTCACCATAATACTTAGAAGCTTCATCTTCTGGAATATTTAATGATTTAAGGAAATTATTCCTATATTCTGATTCAACAACATCTTCATTTTTATTCTTTTCATCTTCGGGGAGAGTTTCATTATCTATATATAAAAAAGCATCAACATCACTAGTTTCTTTTGCTTGATCACCTTTTATCATTGAGCCATAAACAGTAGCACCTAGCACTTCAGGATTCTTTTTTTGAAAATCTTTAATTCCAGTTCTAAAGTTGTCTAATCTCAATTTCGCAGATGATTCTGCGGCAGGCAAAAATCTCCTCTCGTTTGTGTTTGTTTTAGGTGTTATTTGTTCATTCATTAAAATATTTTACCATAGGTTCGTACTTCTACTAAGGTAGCAAAAATAACCATTGAAATATATGGCTTAAAATTTTGCTCCCCGGGTAGGGAATCTTCCTCTACGAGGACAGTATACCTTTTCGACAAATTTATAATAAATTAAAAATTTGTAGCGAAAAGGTCTTCGATCCCTACACGAAAGACAAGAAGTTGTCTTTCTCCGGGGTGCATTATAAAAAAACACCATTTCTGGCGTTTTTTATTATGCTCCCCGGGTAGGGATCGAACCTACGACCTTAGAATTAACAGTTCTCTGCTCTGCCGCTGAGCTACCGGGGAATACTAGACTATAGTATCAAAAATAGCCTTAAAAAGCAAAATTTAAACATAGTAAGTATAATATGCTTAAAATTTGTACATAATTATTGTTTTAAATATGGGACAAAGTATTTGGAGATATCTATATTTTGTGTTATAGTAATAAAAAAATAGAAATATGAATAGAGTATTATTAATTGAACCTAATGTGTTAATTAGAGAATTTTTTGAGAGTTGTTTAAACGAAAACGGTATTGATGTTTTTTGTGCGAGCAATCAAAAGGAAGTTTTGCAAATTTTAAATGAAAATGAAATAAATTTGCTTATTATGGAACCTTTTCTCAATCCGAGTTTTTTAAATGAACCAGAACCTGATATAAAGGATTTATTTTGGGGAAAGGGGTATTATCTACTTGATTTAATTAGAAAAAATATCGAAAATAGTAGTAAATTGAAAGTATTTTTGGTTACAAGCTTTGACGAAAATACAATTAATCAAGCAGGTTTCGTGTTCGATAAATACTTTTCTAAGCCAGTTCGTTTTGAAGAAGTTTTGCAAAACATTAGAAATTATAAAAATTGTTGCCAGGCTTGTTCTATTGCCTGAGCTATTTTTTTTTATTTAAAATTGAAAAATAGCCACCAAATTTTGGTGGCTATTAATTTGTCTAAATACAAGCTTTATTTGTATTTATGGCCATCCTTAAAGGCATTGTCATAATGCTGGATATTTTTTATTATAGGAGTATAATGTATATATGGAAGAAAGATATCATTATTATGGAGATAGGATAAGAGGACTCTTTATGATTACGGGTATACTTATGGTGGTTACACTGCCTTTTTTCTCATCTATAATACATGTGCCGACCATGGTCTCAATTGTCGGAATACTTGCTTTAGCTATTTTGGGAGGATTTCTTAATCCAGTACAAAGATGGATTATTGTTGCCGATACTTTTGTTGCCGTATTTGGATTTATTGCTTTTGAGTATTATGCAGTACAAGCATATCTCGCTGTACCGCCTGTTCCACCACTCAATACTTATTTTTACTGGCTCAATCAAATATTTGCCTTATTATTTTTCCTCACAGTATATCTATGTATAAAAACTCTACGTGGCAAAATTCTAGCAAGTAAAAGCTAATGTATGTCAAAGTAAAAGTATTTGCAGGGGCTAAAAAGCAGACTATTAAGGAAATAGGCGAGAATCGCTATGAGATACATGTAAAAGAGCCTGCGGAGCGTAATATGGCCAATTCTAGAGTCATATCTATGGTGGCAAGTCTCTATAATATAAATCCAAAAGCAGTCAAAATCTTCAGCGGACATCATAGCCCAAGCAAACTTTTATCGATTCATAAAGAAGAATAAAAGTGCTATAATGGCACTCTATATGAAGATTTTTTATCATTATTTAAAGAAATATTGGAAGCTTTGCTTGCTTACTTTGGGGTTAGCTTCCATCAATCAGATTTTTGCCTTATTGGACCCTTATATATTCCGGTTAATTGTAGATGATTATGCAACCAAGCCAGAACTTTATACAAAAGCTGAATTTTTCCAAGGTGTGGGATTGTTACTACTTGCTATTGTTGGAGTAGCATTTGTTTCTCGTGTCGCAAAAAATTTCCAGGATTATTTCCTCAATGGTATTAGTCAAAGAGTGGGAGCAGATTTGTACCGTGATGGAATTTCGCACTCATTGTCATTACCATACAGTGTATTTGAAGACGAGCGTAGTGGTGAGACACTAGGTAAACTACAAAAAGTTCGCCAAGATACCGAGAAGTTGATCGCCGCATCAGTAAATATTTTATTCGTATCATTGGTTGGTTTTATATTTGTGGCAATTTATGCGACGAGTGTTTATTGGGGAGTAGCACTTGCGTTCCTCGCTACGATTCCAATTATTGTCGGAATGAGTTTGCTGTTATCAAAGAAAATAAAAAATATTCAAAAGGTTATCGTTGCCGAGACGACAGCTCTTGCAGGCTCGACAACTGAGTCATTGCGCAATATCGAGCTTGTAAAAAGCTTGGGCCTTGCAAGTCAGGAAATGGAACGCTTGAATATGACGACTGAAAAGATTTTGAAATTAGAATTAAAGAAACTTCGATATTTACGCAGCTTATCTTTCATTCAAGGTACGGTAATTAATTTGGTTCGTAGTAGTATTATGCTCTTTATGTTGTATTTGATTTTCCTAAAGTACATTACCTTTGGCGAATTTTTCTCACTACTTTTTTATTCTTTCTTTGTTTTCAATCCACTACAAGAAATGGGGAATGTTATTAATACATATCGCGAAGCCGAGGCATCATTGGCAAACTTCGAGAAGTTGATGAGTACACCAAAAGAAGCAATACCCACAAATCCAAAAAGTTTGGGTGAGATTAAAAATCTTGCTTTCAAAAATGTTTCTTTCGCCTATGGGGCAAATAATGATAAAGCGCTCGAAGATATTTCATTTGCGACAGAGCGGGGAAAAACTATCGCATTTGTGGGTCCATCAGGCTCTGGGAAAACTTCACTTGTAAAATTGCTCGTAGGACTATATGTTCCAACTGACGGGAAAGTATGTTTCAATGACATACCATTCGAAGATTCCAACAAAGAGGATTTGCGCTTACAAATTGGTTTCGTCACACAGGATACACAGCTATTCTCCGGTAGTATTCGCGAAAATTTACTCTTTGTTAAACCGGCCGCTACCGATGAGGAATGCCTCAAAGCATTAAACAGTGCACAATGCCAGAATCTACTCGCACGTGGGGGCCAGGGCCTCGATACGCTCATTGGTGAGGGTGGGGTGAAAGTCTCGGGTGGAGAGAAGCAACGCCTCTCTATCGCTCGAGCTCTTTTACGCAAGCCAAATATTCTTATTTTCGACGAGGCAACATCAGCGCTTGATTCACTGACAGAAGAAGAAATTAGCAAGACAATCAAAGATGTCTCACTTTCAAGCTCACACATTACAATCCTTATTGCTCACCGGCTCTCAACTGTTATGCATGCAGATACAATCTATGTGTTAGAGAAAGGCAAAATGACAGAGTTTGGATCACACACAGAACTACTTAATAAACAAGGTTTGTATTCTGCGATGTGGAGACAACAAATAGGTGAGAGAATTTAAGGATATATGATCCCGATAGAAATTTGAGATATTGGGTATGTGGTGATAAAGATTCTATTTTTAAAAAAATTCAAAGTCGGTAAATTATTAATTATAAAATTTCACACGGGATGAACAAAGAACCAATTATATGTTTCGGGCAACAACCAAATGGATTTTTTCCCAAGCGGTATTTGGTTGCTAAAATCGAGAGTGCTCGCAAACTTCAAAAAGAAATTGGAGGTAAAATAATATTTTTCTACCACGACTCCGATGCGGATTATCGCGAGACGATTACAGTATTGATTGATCCGAAAACGAAAGAAGAAGTCAGACTCAATTTCACTCAAGGTAACAAAATTCAAAAGAAGTATTCACCACTTTACATAAAAGGTATTGATGCAAATTGGCAAGATGAAATAGCTCGAAAATTGCCAAGATTTATGGGTAAAAATTTGATTGATATTTTCACTAGCGTGAAAGAGGAAACTGTCGCCGACTTTTGCCTATCAATGTATAAGAAATTGGGATTACTAGATGGTATCGAAGTTGTTCGTTCAAGTGATAAAGATTTCCGCGAGAGTGCAAGTGAATTAGAGAATTATTTTGCCGATGTGGAATACGAAGGGCAGATTGTCCGCGCAGAATTGTACGAAGGCAAGTTGCGACTTCACGAAGGCGGAGGAAAGTATTTCAATATCCCAAGTCCCGAAAAAATAGAAAAATACCAAAAGAATCCAAATCGCGACAACCGATTCGCCTGGATGCAATCAGTACTGCATTGCACACACTACATAACAGGTCTCGGCGAAGGTAACTACCTAAAAAAAGAAGATTCTCCGGATGTAATTTTTGTAAACAGAGATGTTATAGACAATTCTGACTATGCATATATCCCTGAAAACTAGTATTGTGTAATATTATTATTTAATGTAAATTTACAGTATATGAAAATGATTTTAGCTTTTGGGGCTCATCCGGATGATGTAGAGTTTGGATGTGGAGGACTACTTATAAAAGAAATACAGAATGGCAATCAGGTCCGGATTGTTGTTTGTTCGCTTGGCGAAGCTGGTACGAATGGTACACCGGCTAGTCGCAAGAAAGAGGCTCAGAATTCTGCTAAATTCATGGGTGCAGAAATTGAATTTATAAATCTAGGAGGGGATTGTCATATTGAAAAGAATACCAAAAATACTATCAAGCTTGCAGAAGTAATTCGTAAATACAAGCCAAATATTGTATTGGCAACATCACAAACAGATAATCAGCATCCTGACCACAAGAATTTGTCGGACATGGTGCGTGACGCATCAAGATTTGCTCGCTATGGCGGACTCAAAGAATTGGTTAAAAACAAAACTCACAATATAGATGGTTTGTATTACTATCAATCAAGCGCTGAAATCGATGCCAAGCCCGATATCGTAGTAGATGTAGGAGATCAATACGAAGCGTGGGCACAATCTATGTCTATGCACGCGAGCCAGATGAAAAGTCGTGGATATATCAATCTAGTTACAAGCAAAGCTCGTGCAATAGGCGCATCGATAGGTGTAGAATATGCGACAGGCTTGTGGGCCAATGATCCGATAAGAATAGAAAGTTTCTCAGACTTCAAAACAAGTTCACGTAATTATTAATATGGTTACTAAAAATAAAATTCTCAAAATTGGTATTGTTTGCTACCCAAGTGTGGGTGGTAGTGGAATCGTGGCTACAGGGCTTGGGAGCGAGCTTGCACGACTTGGACACAAAGTTCACTTTATAAGTTACGATCCACCATTTGCACTCGATACAGACCAAAAGAATATATTCTTTCATAAAGTAGTATTCAACAGCTATGAGCTTTTTAAATACCCAGATTACACATTGCCATTGGCTGTGAAAATTGTGGATGTAAATACTAAATACAAATTAGACATTTTGCATGTGCATTATGCAGTACCACATGCAACAGCAGCACTATTGGCCAAAGATATATCTATATCTCAAAAGACGCCATTTCCAAATATTATTACAACATTACACGGGACAGATATTACACTACTTGGACGAGACAAGACTCTGATGCCAGCTATTAAATTCTCGATAGAGAGCTCTTGTGGGGTAACAGCAGTATCACAGAGTTTGAAAAACGACACAATTAAAGTACTGAAGACAAAAAAGGATATTACAGTGATACACAATTTCTATAATCCAAAAAAGATTACAAAAACAAAGAATACAGTTCGCAAAAATTTGGGAATCAAAGAAGATGATTTCGTAGTAATCCATCTTTCAAACATGCGCAAAGTAAAGAGAATTCCAGATCTTTTGGAAATAATGTCGAAGGTCAAAGGTAATAAAAAAATCAAGCTTCTAATGCTTGCTGGTGGGGACTCTGATCAATACTTATCAATAATAAAAAAGTTAGGGATAGAGAAACAAGTGATTCTAAAGAAGAATATCCTAGATATAGAGAATTATATTAATGCAGCAGATATCGGGATGTATACCTCTGGCGAAGAGAGCTTCGGCATGGGAATACTCGAGACAATGTCGTACGGCAAGCCAGTATTGGCAACTCGCGCTGGTGGGATTGTCGAATTTATGCAAAGTGGCAAGACGGGGTATCTTTTTAAGGTTGGTGATACAAATAGCTTCGCAAAAATGTTGCTCGAATTATCAGAGGATCTAAATCTGGTTAAGAAACTAGGTGCGAATGCACAAAATATTGCTCGAAATGGATTTTCGGGAGAAAAAATCGTCGAGAAGTACGTTGAATATTACAAAAAAATAATTAATTATAAGTAATACTATTTACCAAAAGGTAATTCCACATAGAATGTGGCGCCTTTGTCTCGGCCTTTGGATTCAGCATAAATCCGGCCTTTGTGGCGCTCAACAATAATCTTGGCCAAATAGAGTCCTAGACCCATACCATCTGTATTCATAAGACGAGCCTTCTCTGAACGGTAGAACTTAGAAAAGATACGGAACTTCTCCATGAATGTTAATCCGAGTCCCGAGTCACTGACGAAAAAGATAATTTTATTTGATTTTGTTACACAATCTATATTTATATGCCCACCTTTAGGTGTGTAAAAAACTGCATTTTCAACTAGTACATCAAAAACAAAAGATATCTTTTTGATATCAAGAGTTAAAAGGGGAATATCTTTGAAAGTAGAAACTGCAAATGTGATGTTTTTTTGTTTGACTGCTTCACGATGCTTCTCGATAGACTTTTCTACCATTTCTCGGATTGATACTGCTTGGAAAACATAACCAAAAGGATTACTCGCTTCCTTCATACCAGCTATTAGATCAACAATTCCAATTACACGATTTGTCGTATTCTCTACATTTTGTAAAAATAGGAGTCTCTGTTCTCGTGGTAATTCCTTCTCCAATTCTTTTACAAGCCACATAATACGAGTTAGTGGTGTACGAAATGCGTGGTTAACAATAGAAGTAAATTCGAATTCTAATCTATCAATTTTGAAAAACAAACTAGTATAGTAGTATCCAAGAATCAGTAAGCTTGCAAGGGCCAACACAGGGATAAAAGTGAGTGATAAATTGAAATAAGATGAAATTTCGACATTATTTAAAATAGCATACATTAGTGCTATTAAATAAAGTGTAACCAGGAATCCTGAAAGTATATGTTTGATTTTATTCATATTTTCATTATAACTTTTAATTGATTTGAGTGCCTATTGACTTATTATAACAATATATGGTATTCTAGGGTTA
>JAUPVQ010000013.1 GCA_030916965.1 Patescibacteria group bacterium | reverse complement strand
TGTAAAACAATATCCTTTCTATTATCAAGCTTTGCTTTGTTTTTACCATAAGGAGAGTAGAAGGTAGGACTATTTGGTATAGCTGCGAGATATGCAGCTTCTGCTAGGCTTAGATCAAGAGGACTTTTGTTGAAAAATGTTTTTGATCCTTCTTCTATACCATAAATAGTTCCCCCATAAGGTGCCTCGTTTAGATAGAGGGTTAGTATTTCTTCTTTGCTTAACACACGCTCAATTTTTAATGCCAATACCCACTCCTTTAGTTTGCGAGTAATTGTCTTTTCTTGAGTAAGGAGTGTATTTTTGATTAACTGTTGAGTAATAGTCGATCCGCCTTGGACTTTGCCACCAAGGAACCGTGTCCATAGAGCACGAGCTATAGATCTGATTCTAATACCATTATGATTATAAAAATCGGAATCTTCTATGGCAACAGCAGCATTTTTGATATTAGTACCAATCTCTTCTGATTTGATAACAGTGCGTTTGATGTCTTTGTGCAGGTCGTATAGTAATATCTTGCCTGTATTGTCGTAGATCTTTGTGGAATTGGCTACTTTGCGTTCTGTAAATGATTTGAAGTCTGGTATTTCTAGTGTGCTAATCCATATTATAAATAGGCTTATAAATACTATACCAATACCCCCAAAGACAAAAAGGCTGTTCTTGATTTTTGTATGCTTTTTATTGTGATGCATATGTGTATAATATCACAAAAATATGATAAAGTATGGGTATGAAAGGTATAGATACAAATGAAAAAAAGGTACAAGAAATCCTAACTCGCGGAGTCGAGGAGATTTTTGTCGAAGAAGATTTAAAAAACAAACTTCTTTCTGGTAAGCAATTACGAATTAAGCTCGGTATTGACCCAACAAGCCCATTTATACATTTAGGTAGGGCTGTAACATTACGCAAGTTAAAGGCTTTTCAGGATTTGGGGCACCAGATTGTTTTGATTATTGGCGATTACACAGCTAAAATCGGAGATCCTTCAGACAAGCTAGAAAAGCGACCAATGCTAACAGACAAAGATATAAAAAATAATTTAAAGAAATACTTGGAACAAATATCACTTGTGTTAAACATGAAGAAAGTTGAGGTTAGATATAATTCTGCATGGCTTAAAAAAATGAGTATATTTGAAATAGGGGAATTGTTGGAGTGCTTCACTGTTCAGCAAATGTCCAAAAGAAGGAATTTCAAAGAGAGGTTGGATGCGGGAAATGATATTTTCATGGTTGAGTTTATGTACCCAGCATTACAAGGGTACGATAGTGTGGTTGTAAAAGCAGATGTTGAGATTGGAGGTTTTGACCAACTATTTAACCTCAAAGCTGGACGAACCGTACAAAAGAGATACGGCCAAATACAACAAGACATAATTACACTCCAAATGCTAGAAGGCACAGACGGGCGCAAAATGTCATCATCATGGGGAAATATAATTTCTATTATTGACACCCCAGAAGATATGTTTGGTAAAATAATGGCCTTAAAAGATGAACTAATTTTAAAATATTTTTTACTTGCAACTGAGACTGATTTAGAAGAAATAAAAAATATTAAAGATAAATTAGAAAAAGGTGAAAATCCGATAGTCTTTAAAAAAATGCTGGCCCAAGAAGTTATTACTTTATACCACAACAAGAGTAAGGCAATAAAAGCCCAAGAAAATTGGGAAGCTATTTTCTCTAAAAAAGAAATCCCAGAAGATGTACCAGAGTTTATTGTAAATGATGGTGAGCTGCTCATGGACATTTTCGTAAAAGAAAACATAGTAAGTTCAAAAGGGGACTACCGTCGGCTTGTTGAAGAAGGAGCTATCACAAATCTGTCTACTGATACAAAAGTAGAAGATACAAAAGGTATAGCAAACGAAGGGGTATATAGAATAGGGAAGAAAAGATTTTGCAAAATTGTAATAAAATAACAAAAATGACAAGGCGCAAGCCTTGTCATTTTTGTTATTAACCGTATTTTTCTATACTATCAATAAAATCTTCGTCTTCGTCGTCTTCTTTGATTGCGTGGTCTAGATCATCATCTAGTCCATCATCATCTAACGGGTCAAATAAATCATCATCAAGAGTCTCATCTGTTGATAAAAAATCACCTCCCATTACCTCATCTTCTTCACTCATATTTTAAATTTGTAGATTATTTATAAACGACCATTATTTATTACCTCCTCATTTGTATCAAAATATTATTTTCTTTGCAAACACATCTGCCTGTGGAAAACCCGCCAATCATAAGTAAGCCTATCTTTCACAAGCAAGCATAGTAAGTCCTATTGCAATAGCATCGAGCTCGTCGTCTGATTTAACCTTGGAATCTATTTTAACAAGCTTGCGAACCATATCCATCACCATTTTTTTGTCAGCTTTGCCATAACCAGTAACCGCAACCTTGATCTGGGGTGGACTGTATTCAAAAATATCTAGATTACACCTTTTTGCTATATACAAAACAACCCCGCGGGCTTCCGCTACATTCATAACGGTCTTTTGGTTGTTGGTGAGATATAGCTTCTCTATTGAAAGGGCACTTGGTTTGTGTTTTTCAATAATATTTTCAATTTTCTCGCCAATTAATACAAGCCTTTCCGCAAAAGAAATTTTTGGACTTGTTTTGAAGCACTCTGAGTATACTACAATATGTTTGCCATCGAGAGCTCTTTCGAGTATGGCAATACCCAAACGCTCAAACCCAGGATCAATAGCAATTATTTTGTGTGAGGTTAAATTATTTTTCATTAATTGGGACGTCGAAACCTAGATGCTTGTATGCTTTGTCTGTTACTGTCCTACCACGAGCCCCTCGCTCTAGGAATCCACATTGGATAAGGTATGGTTCGATTACTTCCTCGATTGTTGCTTCTTCTTCGCTTGTAGCAGCGGCAATAGTTTTGAGCCCTACTGGACCACCTTTGAATTTGTCGATAATAATTTCGAGCACTCTTCTGTCGCTTGAGGTCAGACCTTCTTCGTCTACCTCTAGTAACTCTAGGGCTTTTACAACACTCTTTTTATCTAAGTCGGATTTGTGAACTTGAGCATAGTCGCGACATCGCTTGAGGAAATAATTGGCAGTACGCGGTGTGAAGCGAGCACGCTTGGCTATCTCGTCGAGAGCATAGTCATCTAGCTTGACCCCTAGGATATTGGCAGAGCGAGAAAGTATTTTTTTGATCTCGTCTTGTGTATAAAATTCTAAACGAAAAACTCCTCCCGAAAATCTCGAGCGTAGTGGTGCTGAGAGAAGAGCAATACGAGTAGTAGCAGCGATAAGCGTGAATGGTGGTAGCTCGAGCTGGATTGTACGAGCCGACGGCCCCTTACCGATTATGATATCAAGCACTCCACTCTCCATCGCAGGGTAGAGGACTTCCTCCACCATTTTATTGAGTCGGTGAATCTCATCGATAAAGACAATATCGCCTGGTGCGAGGTTGGTAAGTATAGATGCCAAGTCGCCAACCTTCTCGATTGCTGGGCCGGATGTAATTTTCATCTGTCTATTTGTTTCTTTTGCAATCAAATGTGCGAGAGTTGTCTTGCCAAGGCCTGGTGGTCCATAAAAAAGGATATGCTCAGGAGGATGAGAGCGCTCAAAAGCCGCTTGGAGGAGAATTTTCAAATTTGCTTTGATATTTTGCTGCCCAATATACTCGTCCCAAGCGTTAGGCCTGAGGGTTTGGTCTAGAAATCCTTCATCTTGGTTTTTGTTGTTGGGGGTTGACATTATTTTGTGACTATGCTATACTCTTCTCAGATTAGGTTACAGAGAAATTATACCATTTCCTGGAATTTATTTCATATCAAAATTAAATACATGAAAAAGAGAACATAAATCTCTAAGCAATCAGCCCCTGGCTCTATACTTGTGCCGAGGACGATCTGGTCTCGACTGGATCCATCCTGGAATCACTTATTACTTTATTCGTTTCGGCATTTAAAGGATTGTTTAGAGATTTATGTTTTTTTATTTCTATTTATTGAAGTATAAAAAATAAATAAGAATAGCTCTCCCCAAAGGGTACACAAATTTTTTGCTAAAAATTTGCTCGGTCCTCCGGCCGTCGCCGTGCGGATCCCCTTTGGAAAGACTATTCTTTTTATTTTTTAGACTTCGTAGAAATCTACCACACTCTGCACTTCTGCTAAATCAGTGATACCTGTTAGGACTTTTACCATACCGTCTTCTTTCATATTTAATATTCCTTGCTTGCTTGCTACTTCCCGGATCTCTCTTTCGCTTGGATTCTGGGGAATTATCTTTTCTATGCTTTCGTCATTTTGGATTGCTTCAAAGATTCCAATACGCCCTTTGTAGCCAGTCTTGTTACATTTTTCACATCCAACTGGAGCGTATAGTTTGATACCACCTGATATATCTACACCGTAATCATTCAGATTTTTATTATGAGCCATGGCTTCGTCTATCACTTGCATGATAATCTTCTTCTCGCCATCTCCCACTTCTTTTTCTTTTTTACAATTATTACACAACTTACGTACCAATCTCTGAGCAATAGAAAGTGATAATGCAGATACCAAGATTTTTGGATTCACTCCGAGATCAATTAGGCGGGGGATTACACCAGCTGCATTGTTGGTGTGCAGAGTCGAGAAGACCATATGTCCTGTAAGAGCCGACTCGACAGCAATTTGAGCAGTCTCGCTATCACGGATTTCCCCGACCATTATTACATCTGGGTCTTGGCGTAGGGCAGAGCGGAGGCCATTGAGGAATGTGTAGCCCTTTTCCTCCTCTGTTTGAGTTTGAGTTATGCCTGGTAAGTGATATTCAACTGGATCCTCGATTGTGATTATCTTGATCTCGCTTGAATAAATCTTTTGTAGGAACGCATACAATGTAGTTGTCTTACCACTACCTGTTGGGCCAGTTAGGAGGATCATACCATTTGGCTTCTTGATCTCTTCCATAAAAAGTTCATACATCTTTTTCTCTATACCCATGTCTTCCAACTTCACTCGGATAGATTTCGGATTCAATATACGCATTACAATTGATTCGCCGTAGGCACCTGGGATAAGCGATACACGGATACTGATTTCATCATCGCCCATCATAATACTGAACCGGCCGTCTTGGGCTGTAGCTTGTGAAGTAATCTTGACCCCTGCGAGCAACTTCATACGAGAGTTTAAATATTTATGAATTTCGGGTGCTATCTCGGTAACTTCTTGTAGAACTCCATCGAGACGGAAGCGAAGTTTGACTGTATGTTCTTCGGGCTCGAAGTGAATGTCCGATGCATCTATTGCAATCGCACCAGCAAAAACGATTTCGAGTATGTGGCTTGTGGCATGAACTTTGTCTTTCTCGGCTTCCTCCACCTTTTTCTGTATGTCCCCGATATTTTTTATACCTTTTCCAAGTTCCTGCAAAACGCTCCCTTCTATATCTATCGTTCCAGCGCGAGAACCTTCAGCATAAGAAATTTCTTTGTAGCGATCCCAGGCTTTCTCGAGAGAGGCCTGCGATGCCATGTAAAAGTGGGGGATATAATGCTTGCCAGAAAAATAATCTTTCAAATTCATGAGGTGGTCGGGCTGTGGAGAGCGCACTGCAATATGTAATTCCTTGCCAAGTACTTTGAAAGGGGCGACTTGCTCCGCTCGCGCCTCTTTCTCCTCCATTGTACGCAATGCATCGTTCTCAATACCAAGAAGTGCGAGGTTGATATAGGGGATATTGTACTTATCAGTGGCAAGCATTGCCACCAAGTCCTCCTCTTCGGTCTTTTGTAAGTCTTCGAGCTCCTTCTCTTCTTTATCGTCGTCAAAATGGATGGTCATAATAGCCTTATTATATAGTATTTTTAGAGGAATATCCTACTTGACAAATACGTTTCAATTTGATATAATACAAGAAAGTTATATCTATTTGTTTATTTGGTAAAGATTGCGATTTTCGCCGTTTCTACCAAATAAACAAAAAGATATTATGAAAACAAAAATTAATAAGTTCATTGTCATGCTTGCCATCCTATTAGGATCTGCAAGTACAGAAATCAAAGCCCAGAATTATTCTGGACACCCGATCATTCCTAGAAAAGCTAACGGACAAGATTATACTAAGGCTGAAATTAAAGCCAAGTTAAGTCAGTCAGGTGTTTATTGGGATGCTGTAAGATCAGAAATCGTTAGACTAACCAACATAGGGTTGGAAAAATCTGGCGAAGCTATGAGAGTAACGGCGAAAAACATTGGATGGATTATAGACAGTAGTGTTTATCTTCCCAAAAATGAATACGGCGACCAGATTAAAAATGGTTATACGATTGATTATAAAACAATCAAATACGTAACAACCAGAAAAACAGAGGGGAATTATCTTGTATTTCAATATAGGAAATGCTCTGTTAGAATTCTTGATCCCGCTTGCCTTAATCCACAAGAAGAAATTGTCACCCAAAACATTTCTGAAGCTCCAAATGTTCAACAAGATTTTGCTTCCGACTACAACGCCCAAAACGAAACAAAAACTAAAGTTCAGGAAACTGAAACTGTAGTTGAAGAAGAAGAGGAATGCTGGATAGTAACAAAGCGTAGGGAAACTTACTATGTTAATGTTTCCACCCCTGCCAAGACAGTCTATGCTGGTGTTGGAGACTTCTCCGGTTCCTATGGAAATCGTATAGCAGTTTCATCGGGAACTAGCAGAGTAAAAAGAACTCGCACCGTAAGAGATTCTGTTCGTTGCGAAGACTATTCGCCTGATGAAGAAACTTTTGACGATGAAGAGGAAACTGAAGTTGTTGTCGTCGACAATAACCATAAGACATTTGTTATTAACGGTACCATTGTGATTGGTGGAATATCTTTTTCCAGAGGATCTAATGGTAGACTTGTTCGAAATACCGGTGGTGGAACTGTCCAACAAACAGGCAAACCAAGCTTTCCAACAACGAAAGGCAAACCAAGCTTTCCAACAACGAAAGGCAAACCAAGCTTTCCTACAACACGAAGAAGATAAACTTTGATTTCTAAAAAATTATCATCCGAAATTATAAAAATAGTTTCGGATGCATATTTAAGTCTTGAATGTGTATGCATTAAAGATTTAAAATTGTAAAAAAAATATCCGTGTCGAACGGATTAATTAAAAAAAATTATAAATAAATATATGAAAAAAATAGTATACCTCATAGCAATAACTTTTCTTCTGTCGATAGGAGGGACTGTTTTTGCCGCGAATCCTTTTAATACAGACCCAGATGATTGTAAAACAATTGCAATCGGTAACGACTCAACCAAAGTTGGCGTACCCGCAACAAGTGGGTATGGGTATTGTGGTTGGACACTGCAAAACGTGCAAGCAAAAGAAGGCGAGAGTGTAGTAGTAGCAATTTATTATCACAATAACTCTACTAGCTCAGCTGAAAACACAAGAATCACTTTAAACCCTTCTACAACAGGAGCGTCTACAAATTTCAACTTTTCCACTACTATAAGCTCAAATTTAGGGAGTACATCTGGAACAGCAAGCTTGAATCTTTCTAGTGCTCAAACACTTACATTGTCTTCTGTAGATTGGTATGTAAACCAAAATATGGAGGACTCAGTTGCATTACTTGGTGGACAGTCTGACTCTAGTTTAATAAATGGAGGACTCAATATTGGGACAATTGGATCAGGGTGGGGAACCCAAGGGTATGTGGTAGCTACCTTCCGTGTTGGAAATAACGGTGGCGGAGGCTCAACTATCTGTTCTGCAAATCTTACTGCAAGCCCTGCAAGTATTATTTACTCCAACCAACAACCAGTTACTTTATACTGGACATCAAACGGCGCAAACTCTGTCGTTGTTGATGGAGTAACTTACTATGGATCACAAGCTGCCTCCGGGTCAACTGTTGTCTATCCAAACTCAAGCCGGACATACTACATGACAGCAAATTGTAATGGTACAACAGCAAGTAGCCAAGCAAGTGTAATGGTAAGTACAATTATTGATAATTATTGTGCGATAGATAGCTTCCGAGCGAGTCCATCACATATTACATATTCAGGACAAGCGGTAACACTGTATTGGGATACAACAGACACTGATTATGTAACAGTAGAAGGTAAAAGATATTACACTTCATCTGATTCAAAAATATTCTACCCAACAAGTGATCGTACTTATAGAATAGTCGCACATTGTAATAATGGAACAGAGCTCAATGATAGTGAGAGAGTTACCGTAGACTATACAGACAATTACGACGACTTAACTCTTACAACAAATCGCCCTACAAATGTAAATACAACAAGTGCTACACTCAATGGCTATATAGATGCCAACGGGAACAGTGCTACACGATGGTTCCGCTACGGTACAACAACCGGCTCAATGAATCTAACTACAAATATTGTAAACCATGGTACAGGAGCCAAGAGTGTATCTGATAGCATCTCTGGATTATTTCCAAATACAACTTACTATTACCAAGTTGTAGCAAGTGATGTCCAAGGGACACACTACGAAGCCAACATACAATCATTCATCACAAATGCCTCTTTCATTGCACCCAGTGGAAGTACGAGCGCGGTCACAACAGTAGCAACAAATATATCACGAGGAGGTGCCCAATTAAATGGCTTGCTACTCAATACAACAAATCTAGCTACATCTACATACTTTGAATATGGAACAGATGTAATCATGAACAACCGGACAACTTCAAAAGCAATGGGGACTGGTACATCAATCCAACTCTCTGACTTTATTTCTGGACTTGCACCAAACACTGTATATTACTTCCGTGCAAATGCCGAGAATACAAATGGAAGAGTCTTTGGCTCTATCCAAGTATTTCGTACCCCTGGTGCTGCTACACCGGTTACTCCAACAGTGATCACTCGTATTGGTGCTGAATCACCGATAATGCTCAAAGTTGAGAATCGGTATCAATGTTTCAATAACGGTAATACTGTTGACTACGTAGTGACGTACCAAAACATTGGATCAACAACACTCACAAACCCGCTACTGCAAGTAGTGTTGCCAGTGCATGTCGCGTTTGCCAACACATCACAAGGGACTTATGCACCAAGTACACATACTGTGTCTATACCACTTGAAAACTTGGATCCAAACAAAGGTGGTGTAATCTACGTGCAAGGTCAAGTGATCTCACTTCCAGATAACAATTCCGAAATTGTGACCACTGCATTGCTTGCATACACTAATGCAAATGGCGCTCAAGAAAACGCAATGGCATACGTGCTCAACAACCAATGTTACGAGAACAATTTGGGAGCAAGCGTGCTCGGTGCCAATGCATTGTTTGCGGGAGGATTCTGGCCTACAACATTATGTGGCTGGTTGCTACTCATCATCATTCTGATCTTGATAGCACTATTGATCAGATGGTTGCTTGCAAGTCGTGACGAACGAATGCGCACAAAGTATTCTAGAACAACTACAACAACTACTGACCACTCATAACAAGCAATAAATAACAAAAACCCTCGTATGTACATACGAGGGTTTTTGTGTTAAAGTGGAGGAAAATTTGAACTTTGTAATAAATAAAAAAATGAATATAAATTTGAATTTACAAAATGAAGAATATTTTCTTCATAGGGCAACATTCAGGGCATTTATTGTCCCCATTTTTACCCTCAGTATTCTAACTATGTTTATCCCGTACTTGATACGAGAGCATAGTATTCACACTACAGTTATTGTTTTTGCAATAATTTTATTTCCCCCAATAATTTCTAGGTTTGTTGATTTGATTGTCGATCACCACACAAGAATTCTTGATTGGACTTTAACTTTGGCAGTCTTGATTGTTGGTGTGCCTGTATCATTTTCTTGTGGCTTAATTGGATTTTTTATCGTATTAATTTTTCCTCGCAGTATTTATTTTGTATGTTGGCTTTTGTCTACAATTACAATATTTATGCTAGGGGTTCGATTGACTTACGACGGAGAATTTCCTAAATTTAAAGAACCGTTTATTGTCGCGGGGAACCACACCTCTTTCTTGGATTATTTCCTAATTTTTCATGTTATGGGTTACAAACCATGGAAAATTGTTTATGGGATAAATCTGAACAAATACCCACTCTTCCAATTTTTTGGAACAAGAATTGGTATTGGTGTAGACAGAGATGACTCCATGTCTAAAAATAATGCTAGCGACAGTATTAAAAAAGCAATCGAAGCAGGTTTTCGCGTAGCAATCTTTCCAGAAGGAACAAGAATGCGTTCCAATGAAATGGAACAAGTTTTACTCCCTTTTAAAAACGGAGCATTTTCTGCCGCAGCTGAATTAGGGGTAGGAATCCAACCAGTAGTTTTTGACTGGCCAATATTATTTAGTAAGCCAGACAAACCGCTGCCACTCAGTCCCATGACAATCAAAATTTCTATTCCAAAGTTTATTATAAACAATGGTCAAAATAGGAAAGAACTGTCAAATGAAACTTCTGAAGTTTTAAAAGAAGCATTAAAACCTTAGGAAACTTAAAATATTTATAAGGGGTAACTTAAATGTTACCCCTTTTTATATTGTGAATAATGCTATAATACCTATATATGGCGACCAAAGACAAACGAAAAAAGCTTATTTTACTTGATGTGCACGCTATTATTCATCGTGCCTACCACGCATTACCTGACTTTAGTAACAGCAGCGGCGAGCCGACTGGGGCACTCTATGGCCTTTGCACCATGCTCATGAAGATCATCACAGAGCTTGATCCATCTTATATTATTGCGTGCTACGACTTACCCAAAAAGACTTTTCGACACGAAGCATACGATGCTTACAAAGCAGGCCGCGCCAAGACTGATGACGCGCTCGTCGCTCAGCTGATACGCTCTCGCGATATTTTCAATGCATTTTCTATACCAATATATGACTCTCCAGGATTTGAGGCTGATGATTTGCTCGGTACAATATCCCACCTCGTAATGAGTGATAAAAAATCAAAAAAAGAAATCCAAGTAATCATTGCATCTGGCGACATGGATACAATGCAATTAATCGATGACGACAATGTGTTGGTCTATACACTCAAGAAGGGTATCAATGACACAATTTTATATAATGAGAAAATGGTGGAGGAACGTTTTGGATTCAAGCCATTAATGCTACCAGACTACAAGGGCCTACGCGGGGACCCATCAGACAATATTATTGGTATTAAAGGGATAGGGGAAAAGACTGCTACAACTATAATCGTAGAATTTGGCACGATAGAGAAATTGTATGAGACTCTGGCCAAAAAAGATGGCAAAGAAATTTGCAAAAAATTAGGCCTGACGGATAGGGTAATCCAATTATTGATTGACGGTGAAGAGGAAGCACTATTTTCCAAAACACTTGCGACTATTCGCCGCGATGCGCCTATCGACTTTTCTATACCAGAGAAAACTTGGAAAGAAACAGTGGAGAAAACAAAAATGGAAAGTCTTTTCCGAGAATTGGAATTCAAGAGCCTAATGACTCGTTTCAATAATGTACACGCTACTAATAATGGTGGAGAGAAAATTGAGGAAGTAAAAGTCGTAGAAAATTTTGATATAGATTTAATGACTGATGCCAAGATCGCATTATGGCTACTCAACTCAGAGAATACTAACCCAACTGATGACGATGTACTGCACTATAGAAATGCTCAATCGTTTGAAAGTGCGCGGATTATAATAGAGAAAGATATAAAAGATGCGAATTTAGAGTATGTTTTAAACAATATTGAGCTTCCGATCAAGCCAATTATAAAAACAATGGAAGATGTGGGAGTAAAAGTGGATGTAGAGTACTTGAATAAACTTTCAAAAGAGTACCACACAGAATTAAGTAAATTAGAAAAGGAGATTTGGGCTATAGCTGGAATTGAATTTAATATAAATTCACCTAAGCAGTTGGGAGAAACTCTGTTTGATAAAATGGGTCTTTCAGCAAAAGGATTGAAAAAGAGTGCAGGTGGTGCGCGCTCAACTCGCGAAAGCGAATTGGAGAAATTGCGAGAAGGAAACCCGATTATAGATAAAATATTTGCCTACCGCGAATTGCAAAAATTACTCTCTACATATATAGACACTATTCCAACCCAAGTGGCTGATGATGGACGGCTCCATGCGACATTTAGCCAGACTGGTACAACTACGGGACGATTCTCTTCCAACAATCCAAATTTACAAAACATACCTACACGAACAGAATTAGGGAAAAATATTCGTCACGCTTTCGTTGCTCAAGAAGGCTACATATTGATGGCCTTTGATTATTCACAAATAGAATTACGTATCGCCGCGCTCCTTTCGCAGGATGAGTATTTCATAAAAGTTTTCAAAGATGGTAAGGATATTCACAGTGCTGTTGCAATGAAAGTATTTGGAGTCGAGGAGAAGGATGTAACAAGTGAAATGCGTAGACGTGCCAAAATTATTAACTTCGGAATCCTGTACGGAATGGGCGTCAATGCGCTGAAAGCCAACCTCGGAGGGGAGAGGAAAGATGCTCAGATTTTCTATGATAATTATTTCGCTCAATTTCCAACAATCGCAGCGTACCTCGAAAGTGTCAAAGAATTTGCTCGTGTACATGGCTACACAACTACACTATTTGGGCGCCGAAGATACTTCCCTGGAATTAAATCAAGTATCCCATTTATTCGTGCCATGGCCGAGAGGATGGCTATCAATGCTCCTATTCAAGGTACAGCTACAGCTGACGTGATCAAAATTGGGATGAAAAAGGTTTATGATGCTCTTGAAAAAGAAGGGTTAATAAAAGAAGTCAGGCTAGTATTACAAGTGCACGACGAACTGGTCTTTGAGGTGAAAAATGGATTAGAAGAAAAATCTAAACAAATAATAGAAAATGCTTTGAAAAATGCCATACCGGAGGAGTTTGTCCAAAATATTCAATCTGTGCCACTAGAAGTATCTTGTGGAAAAGGCTTGTCTTGGGGGGATTTGAAGTAATATCGCATTTTAGCTATTTGTGGTAGGATTAATTTATGAATAAAAGTAAGCAAATGCCCAATACTGTGCACTCCATACTTTCGAGATCTTATAGTGTATACCTATTTTCTGTTATTGCGGGTATTATAATAGAGCATACGCTCGAGTTGTACTTTTCTTTCCCTTTTTATAATGAGATCGGACTTTTTGTCATGACACTAGGAACACTGCTTGTATATTGGGCACAGAGTACATCTAGTCGTTCAAAGAAAAATGCTTTGAGAAACAAAACAGGACACCGCAATTTCGCTTTGGGTCCCTACAAATATACTCGCAATCCTACACACGTAGGATTAATGCTTATGACTCTCGGTTTTGGAATTCTGATAGGATCATTTTTTGTTATTATATTGACTCTCTTTGCTTTTATAACATCGAAGCTTGTATTTCTACCAGCAGAAGAGAAATTGTTAGAAGATAAATACGGTGAAGATTATACTATGTACAAGAAAAAAGTTCACCCTTGGTTATGATATATCTAGTTTACGGAAACGATAATACTAAAAAAAACGAGAAAGTTAAGAGCCTAGCCCTCGAGGCAGGTATCGTGCGTGTACCCGCTGATCAAATCACACAGAGTGCAATACTTACTTTTTCTGCACAATCACAATTATTTGGAAGCTCACCAATCGTTGTGATTGAAAATGCACTATCAGAAGGGGATAGTATTTTTAACGACGAGCTATTATCTAGTGTAAAAAATTCACCCAACATATTTGTCTTTCTGGAAGATGCTCTCACTCAAGTACAAATAAAGAAATACAAGAAATATTTAGAGGATACAATTCTGTGTGAGAAAAAGGAAATACCAAAAGCAAAGGTGAATGCTTTTGTAATAGCAGACATGTTCGCAAAGCGGGACAAGGTAGGTACATGGACTACATATTTAGACTTAATAGAGAAAGGGGAGGCACCAGAAGCAATATCTGGGATGCTGTTTTGGAAAATAAAAACATTGTTGCTTGCACGTAGTGTGGCACCTTATTCAAAAAATGAGCTCGAGCAAGCATCATCTAAATTGGTAGATATATACCACAAAGCACATGGAGGTGATACTGATATGAAAATAGCTCTGGAACAATTCATACTCTCTACTATTTAAAAATTAAAAATTGGGCATAAGAAAAGGCCTGACATATGCTACCTTTTACCAGCTTGGTGAAAGTAAGACATGTCAGGCCTTTTGCCTTTTAAAATAATGTACATTTGAGAGTGTCCTCTATCATAATAACACTTTCGCATTTTTATATTTATTCACGACCCAAAATTATATTTCCCTTTTCGTGGGACACGTTGGCTGAATAGCTATAAAATTTATTTGTATACATTATAACCCCTAGGCTGTGTATAAGCAACTAGCAACTGTGGATAATTGATTTTATATTGAAAATATGTTAATTTTATTGGTATATGCGCCCGTAGCTCAGTCGGTAGAGCAGCTCCCTTTTAAGGAGATGGTCGTAGGTTCGATTCCTACCGGGCGCACAAATGGTAAAAAGTTCAATTTTAATTCTCCCTAATATACGCTCTGCACAGAATGTGGGCTCTATGTTTCGTACTGCTGATGCTGTGGGTATTACACAGATATATATAGTAGGGTATACACCTACACCAATAGACAAATTTGGTCGTAAGCGCCCCGATATTGCCAAAGCATCTCTTGGGGCAGAAGACGCAATACATTGGGAATACAAAAAGACCTTGCCACCACTTATTAAGTCATTAAAAAAAGAAGGATACAAAATTATTGCGATAGAGCAGAGCAAGAATTCAGTAAATTATAGGAAAATAAAACAAACACCAAAAATGGTGTTTGTAATGGGCAACGAAGTCGAGGGCTTACCAGAAAGTATTTTGAAAATATGTGACAATGTCGCCGAGATCCCTATGGCGGGTAGCAAGGAATCCCTCAATGTGTCTGTTGCTTGTGGGGTAGCACTATTTGGAATTATATGTAACTAATTATAAGTTGCTCCAGGATTACTCGAATCGTTTAGTGGAACTAAATATTTCCCTTGAGTCTCTGGTCTATTTCTACCACCAAGAGCAACCCAGATCAAAAATATTATTATAAGAACGACAATTATAAAACCAAGCTCACTTTCACCTTTTTGTTTATTTATCATATATAATTTTAATTAAATAATTTTTGATGGGTAGGGCAATAATGAGCGCTCCGGCCACCAATAATACTTCTTATTATAACACCTTTGCATCCTCTCTTGCCACAACCTTCACCCTTCTTCTGGTAAACATTGTGATGGTTTTGGAATTTACCCCTTTCTCCATTTATGTCTCTGTAATCACTCATTGAATCTCCGCCGAAGTCTATACCCTTATTCAAGACTTCCTGCATTGCTCTGTATAAATTTTTCAAATATAAATTTGGAATTTTACTGATTCTAGATTCTGGATGAATACTTGCAATCCAGAGCATCTCATCGCTATAAATATTACCAATGCCAGCTATTGTGTATTGATCCATTAGGATTTGTTTGATTGGCCAATTGGGTTTATTGTTAAGAGCTTTTATAAAATCCGTAAAATTAAAATTTTTATCAAGTGGTTCTGGTCCCACACCTCTCAAGTGTACTGTATCATGAGCACTTTTTGTATCAAGCAATGTGACTTTGCCGAACTTACGCGAATCACAAAAAGCCAGGTGTCTCTTGTTGTTGAAAGCAAAAACTACATGCACGAATCTATTGTATGGGTCATGCAATGATTTACGTTCATTTGGGTGGGGGAGCCAAATATTACTTTTTTTGTTATAAACATAATCACCGTATATTAGGTGGCCTGTCATCTTTAGGTGAATTAAAATAGTTTGGCCATTATTCAAATTGATTAGAATATTTTTGGCCCGGCGCTCTACATTTATTACCTTGGCACCAATTATAGACTTTTTAAAATTCTTAAAAAACTTCTCACTCTTGATCGTGTGTTCGAAATCACTACGAGAAACAGTCTTCTTTGCCAAGTCTGTCCAGACATCTGAAATCCGTAAAGAGGGTAATACTCTCTGCAATCCATTGACTGTAGTTGTAACTTCGGGTAATTCCGGCATATTATTTATTTCCTAGAATTTTGAGGGCTTCTTTGATTCTTGCGTTTGTCGATTCGATTTCATTTGGTACATTTTTGAGAGCATCGCGAGCTTCGTTCTGAGAATAGCCGAGGGACTTGAGTGCTTCTATAATATCGCTCTCTGCACGGAGCGATGTATTGCTATGGTCATCACCCATTTTGGCTTTCAATTTGTCGCGGAGTTCTATCACAATCTTCTCGGCGGTCTTCTTGCCTATACCGGAAACTTTGGTTAGGTAACCTGTGTCGCCAGTAGCAATAGCGCGGGATAGGGTGTCGATCGAGGCTACACTAATAATACCGAGCGCACCTTTGGGGCCAATGCCTGATACATCAAGTAGCATTTCGAAAAATGCCAGTTCTTCAATCTTGGCAAAGCCGTATAGATCTATCGAATTCTCGCGGACTGCTGTGTATATCCAGAATGCACACTTCTCATTTATGCCTGTCTGGAGCATTGCATCAGTAGATACAAAAACTTTGTATCCTACACCCGACACATCAATAACTATGTATTTATCGGTATTGTATATAATTGTACCCTCTAATCGAGCTATCATAGGTATATTATACCAGATTTGATTAAACTACGCTTTTCTGGTATAGTGGCACTGTTATATCGCTCGTGTCTCGGGCCTATAATTTACGAAAAACAATTTTTATAAATTAATTAATATATATTATGCCAATTACACAATCAGCAAAAAAGGCTTTACGAGGATCAGCTAAGAAAAAGGCTGTAAACGATCGTCGCAAGAAAGCTGTAAAAGAAACAATCAAGAACATCGAGAAGCTAGTAAAAGAGAAGAAAGTTCCTGAAGCAAAGAAATTACTTTCCAAAGCTTACAGTGCTATCGATAAAGCAGCCAAAAAAGGAGTTCTAAAGAAGAACACTGCAAGTCGCAAAAAGTCTCGTCTTTCAAGAATCACTAAATAATTACCAAACAAAACCTCCAAATTGGAGGTTTTGTTTTATTCCGGTATAATATCTACATATGGAACATTTATTATTTTTTTATGGCAAGGATTGCTCACACTGCAAATTGATGGAGGGGTTCGTTCAAGATTTGAAAAAGGACGGTATAGAACTTAAACATATGGAAGTTTGGGATAACAAAGACAACGAAAAGGCAATGTTAGAGCTCGACAAAGAGCCATGTGGGGGAGTGCCATTTTTTGTAAACACAAAATCAGGCAAGACAATCTGTGGGGAAGTATCATACGAAGAACTAAAAGAATGGGCAGAGGGGAAATAAAGCATACACATGCTTTATTTTTTTTTCGACTTGGAATACTAGGTAAATAGGTGTAGAATTTAAAAGAAGGTTAGAAACCACCCATGTTATTTAACATAAACAGGCTCAAAAATTAACATTAAAGTAATGGCAATCAAAGGAACAATAAGAGTTCAAGATTACGAAACCGTTAGAAATATGGTTGTTGGGGAATGTAAATATATGATCCCTGATGATTTGCATATAGCAAATAAGGTAATATTCCTCCATTTAAATACTGCAGTTTATGATTTTGAATTAGACCCAATAGAAGAAAGTGAAGAAGGAGAGGAAGATGAGGAAACTGGAATTATCGTTATATCAAGAATAGGAGATGGTTTAACAGAAGATGATTTTGATCTAGACTTTTCCGGCCTAACAGAAAATTATTTTTTTGACCATGACCCTATTCATGAATACAATAATTACATAAAATACAAGGATCAGTACATACTTTTCTATAACTTTGAACCAGTTTTTGTTTTAAAAGGAGACAATCTTTTTGCTGAAGGGGTACTCTCTAATATTGAAATTCCAGACGATTTGGAATCTCAACTTAAACAAGCTTTGGATGCACAAGATTATGATAAAGCTGCCGAGATTAGAGATAAGATCGAAAAAAAATAAAGAAAATAAAGAAAAAACCCACGAAGTAATTCGTGGGTTTTTTTCTTCTTAAAAATAAAAACTTGCTAAAACCCTTTATTTGTTATAGATTAGACAGGTAAATGGTCCCGTCGTTCAATGGATAGGACGCAACTTTGCGGAAGTTGCGATGCAGGTTCGATTCCTGCCGGGATCACAAAGCGTGAATGCAAAAAGACTGAACTACTTCAGTCTTTTTCGCTTTGTGATGACCGCAGTGATGTTTTGCGAGTACGCAAAACCACGAGGGGCGGACTGCGAGAATTCTGAGTGTCGACGAAGAATTACTTGTAGTCACACGTGATAGCCGAGTTGGGGTAGCGAAATTTTGTGAGTGACGACGAGCAAAATATTTGTGACCACTTTTGCTATAATAAGCAAATGAGTAAAAATTCGGACAATTTATATCTTCATGCTGACGGGGATTCATTCTTTGTGGCTTGTGAATTGTCTGTAATGCCAGAATATAAAGGCAAGCCTGTGGTTGTAGGTGAGGATAGGGGCATAGCAGTAGCTATGAGCTACGAAGCCAAGAAGCTGGGGGTCACTCGTGGTATGCCAGTATTCCAAATTAAAAGGGAATTCCCTGAAGTTATAATCCTCCCGCACCACTTTGATCTATATAACAAAATTTCTGATGCTGTATACAATATCCTAATATCATATTTAGAAAATGTAGAAGTGTATAGTATCGATGAATGTTTCGCAATTGTAAAACAGTCCGATATCAAGTATGCAGGAAGTGCAAAAGAGCTTGTAAGTAGTATTAAAAATGAAATAGCAAAAACTCTCGGCGTGACATATTCATTTGGCCTCGGGCGGACCAAAGCATTGGCCAAGACCGCTTCTAAATTAAATAAACCCAACGGAATGGTTTTGTTATTGAATGAAAAAGATGAGGAGCAAGCTCTCAAGAAAACTAGCATAGATGACATCTGGGGTATCGGTCGCCAAACGATTCCACGATTGCGGAATATGGGGATGAAGACTGCGTATGATTTTGTATCATATCCGAGCGAAGATATTATAGAGTATTTCTCCGAGCCCTTGTATATACTAAAGCTCGAATTAAAAGGGCAATCATATAATGGCGTGACGACAGACAAGGACCCTCGCGATCAGAAATCTATCCAATCGACATCAACATTCAAGCCATCTTCGAGCGACTCAAATATAATCTTTGCAGAGCTTTCGGAAAATGTGGAGAGAGCATGCGAGCAGGCGCGGGAGCTCGACCTCTCTACCAACTCTGTTTCCTTTTTTGCAAAAAACAAAGATTTCCTCCATCGTACTGGGGAGAGTCGCTTGCCACTTTATACTACGGACCCGAGTGTTATTCTCAACATAATAGAGCCAATTTTTTATAAAACATTACAAAAAGACGAGGAAATTCGCTCGACAGGAATTACACTGCATAACCTCCGTCGTGTTGAGGAAATACAATCTGACTTATTTGGGATACAAGAAAAAGATAAAGAGAAAAATGTGTTAAATAAAGTAGGGGATAAAATAAGAGAGAAATTTGGGCACAACATGCTCAAGCGCGCCTCTTCATTGAAGGGTAGTGGTAGGAGTAGAGGAAATTCTTTCCCAAAAGCTTAATCTTTATAAACCGATTTTCTCGGCGAATTGCATTGAGCGGGATTCCTGGAGATCTAATTCGGTAAGTACTTGTGCAAGTGTAGCTCGGATAGAATTGGCACTATGCTCCTGCAAGGGGATTGTTATAACTGGTAGGAAGTAGCCACGTGTCTCTATCATTAGTATTTCCCTCGGTTTATTTTTAACAGTAAAGCCGTTGAGGCTTTTGTATGAATGCATTGTACTGCCAACCCGGATACCCTCGTTATTGATTTCAAAAGATATTTCAACAGATGGTTGCGAGTACATCATGATCATTACGACTCCAGAGATAAGGATAAAAATTCCAAAAACATAGTTATGAAAATAGAATGTAAGTCCTGCACCTACGAGTGCGAGTAATCCAATACCCCACATCCAATCAGTACTACGCATATTGTGCGTATGGCTTGGTGCTGTCCAGTGCATTGAGTGAATATTATTTTCTTCTTCCATCTGTTTATTATACCAATACAACCAACAAAAAACCACCTCTTTCTACGAGGTGGTTTTTAAAAAGCTAACTATTTAGTTGTAAAGCTCCATGTACGCGTATTTGAAAGACCTCCATAATAACTACCACCTAAATCAGCAAAAGCTGTAGGTTCAATAGTCACATAGTAATTTTTGCCTGAGATTAAGGCAGGTTTAATAGTAATTTTGTTAGTACCACTACCACTTACATCAGTAGATAGGTCCCCTCGTAATTGTGTTGCCCCACCATCACGATAAATCATAATCTTCCCACTTTTTCCTACAACAGGTTCACTAAAGGTTATAACAAGATCTATTGTTGTTGATACATCTGTTGAATTATCTACCGGAGAAAAGGAGACTACAGTTGGTGGAGTCCAAGCATTTGCCAATAATTTCTTTGCTTCGCCTATTGCTGTTTGAAATTTACTTTTTGATGTTTCTATTGAAGTCGCACGTACTGCTCTACTTGTAACTATATTTTGTATAAAAGCTTGGGTTTCTGCTTCAAAACCAGCATTAAATGTAGACAGAGCTTTTTCTGTAGATTTAATATAAATACTTTTTGCTTGGTCACTTATGGTATCTTGGCAATCTTCATTTGCTTGAGCTAAAGAAGCTTTTAGGGCACTGTCGTACGTAGCTAAAAGAGCCTTTGTTTGAGTGTCTCTTGTGCTGATGGCTTTTGCCATATCTGCCTCGTATTTTGAAGTAGATACAGTGTCTGCTGTTATACGGTCGGTGCTTAACTTTGTTATTGTTGTGTTATATGTTGATAAGGCTGCTGTTTGTGAACTTGTAGATGCTCTACTTAGTGTACTAGCCAGCTTTGCAATAGACTTATTATCCTTATCAGTAGCCGATTTTATTTTTTTAATATCGGAGGCATTTTTATTTTCTGCTAATTTTTGATCACGAGCTAGAGATTTTGTAATTTTTGAATCTACTGAAGTGTAAGTTTTTACTGCTTTTTTCACATCTGTGTTTGTTCCTGTTGAGCCCAATAATTGACTGCAAAAAGTATTACTT
The DNA here is from genome assembly GCA_030916965.1 of Patescibacteria group bacterium. GTDB lineage: Bacteria > Patescibacteriota > Minisyncoccia > Phycocordibacterales > UBA9973 > UBA8515. The sequence continues at coordinate 8,040 of JAUPVQ010000013.1, read as the reverse complement.
GCTGCTAGACTAAAATTTGGAACCACAAACCCTAAAATCAATAACCCAACTGCTATATTTTTTATTTTCATACATTTTTTAATAGTAATTTATAATATTTAATAATCTCTTATTGTACATACATTATACACCCCTCCCATAAAAAACAACTATTTAACAACAAAAGGGTTGAAGTTGGTGCCGTGGTCGTAGTGGTCGTAGCCTTCTTCTTTTTTCAGCATTCTCACAACTCTGTAGGTAGCGGGTGTGAAGATTATTTCTACTAATGTTTTGAAGATATAGTTGGAGAGTATAAGAGTAAGGAGTAATGATCCTGGCAATATACCCCAAAAGGCAATAAGGATAAAGAAAGTACTATCTACTAATTCACCCACAATTGTTGAGCCGAGAGTTCGAGTCCAGAGCATCTTGCCCTTGGTCCAGATCTTCATCTTGGCCAATATCATAGAGTTGGAGAATGACCCTGCCAAGTAGGCTACAAGACTAGCAAGTACTATACGTGGAGTAAGGCCTAGGATCGCATCATATGCTGCTTGGTTGCCCCAGTCGCTCGCAGCTGGCAATTTGCCAACAACTATAAATACTATAGACATCAGTAATGCACAGAAGAATCCGAGCCATATGACACCTCGAGCCCTTTTGTAACCATAAACTTCGGTCAGGATGTCCCCAAAGATATAAGAGAGAGGGAAGAGTAGTGTGCCTCCGTCGAAGGTAAACCAGCCAAAGTCGATAATCTTTGTAGACGCGACATTGGATATAAGTAAAACCGCAACGAAAAAGACACCAATAGTGCCCAAGTGCTTGAAATTCTTTTGTGTTGTATTCATGGACTGATTATAGCAGAATTCTGTGTTTTGATAAATTGTGTATGCTACAATGAACCGGTAATGAAAAATATCAAAATATTACTTATCTTTATTTTTGCACTCACAACAATCTATCTTTTTGGGAAAATTTGGAGTGTAAAAAATGAGCCAGCCTCAAATATAGTACAAGCTGAAATTCCTGTTAAAAAAAATGATGAAATAAAAATAGTTGAAAATGAAAAACCTAAAGAAGAAAAAGAATTAACTTATAAAATAGATGCAATTGTTGTATGGAATGGAGCCGAACCATATCCACTTGATTGGGGAAATACTGTACCGGAATTGAGAGTAGCTGTGGATGCTTTTGAGAAGAAATGGGGCAAGCCACTGTATGTCCGCCAAGTTTACCGCCCGATAGGGTACATGCATCATATGCGATCAGTGTGGGAAGTCTGGCGATATACAAATGGCAAATCATATAAACAAGGTTATATGTGTGAGAATTTTACACACATAGATACTACCAACATTGGAGTATTAAATGATAAGCAAAAGAGTTATCTAAATACCGAAGCCAAGCGCCACGGATTCGCGAGCGGAGATACACCACCTGGATGTGTGTCCGATCACGCCAAGGGTATAGCAGTAGACATCACCCCGCCATACGAACCCAAGGAATATGAGCGTTTCCTAGATACTGCATATTCTGTAGGCTTGTGCCATTACATAAAAGGCGATGAGCCACATTTCGGACTTACCTCACAACTGCCAGAGGGGACAGATTGTTTTGTTAAATAAATTATTTAGGGAGATTGTGAAAGCGCATAAATAACCCTGCTCCCAAAAGAAGTGTTATCCCACCAAATATATACGGCATAGGAATTTTTGTTTTGCTATCGGTTGCACTTGCAACAAGAGTAGATGGATCTACTATTTCCTCTGTTTGCTCATCTTGCTTTTGCTCTGTATTTTGAACGATTTCTTTTTTTGGTATAGGCTTGAAAGTGTCTACAACTTTAGGCTTAGGGGTTTCATTTGTGAGTTCTTGTTTTGGTGTCTCATCTATTTTTTTCAATTCAACTTTAGTTTCATCACTACTATTATTTGTAGTTTTTTCTACTACTTGCTTTACAACTGACTGCATAATACTTGCCCAAGGCTTATTCAAACTAGCTGGTATTGCATAGCTTGTAGCCCAGATTCTGTTTTCAACTGTTTCAGTAGGTTGCAATACTCCACCATCGGAATTTTGAATTGTTGCTAGATAATCAATACCAGTTTTACTATTATTACTCCAAGTAGTACCGAGAGTAGTGGATGCTTGCATTGCCCAAGCAGTTGAAGACACATTACCCCAACCACCATCATTTTGTTGCTCTCCTTGTATATAAACACTAGCTTTTGCAAGAGCTCCCGAAACACCATCTATAGAATTAAATTGATTAAGAGCTTGAATTCCAGCTGCTGTCATGTCGACACTATTGTCCCAAGAGCCATTTGGTAATTGAGCTCCCAATATAAATGAAATTGTTTTGGAGATTTCGTTGTCGCTGATTGTGTATCCAACTTTCGGCAATACAATTAGTCCAAAGATATCATCATTGTCTAAATTTATATCCCCGAATTGTGTACCATCAAAATTTCTTATAATTTCGTTTATGTAATTTACATCATCAAAAGAATATGGATTCTGCCCAAGAGCCAAGAGGGCCATAACACGGCGTTCGTTGTCTGTAAGAGTAGAGCTAATTTTATTATTTGATTTCAAATAGTCCAAAATTTTTGTTTTGATTGAACTATTTATGCCATTGGAAGCAAGAGCGATGCTTGCCCAATCTGTATACATAGCATTGCTACCAAATGAACCATCAGAGCCCTGCATGCTTTCTAGATAACTAACCGCATTTGGTGTACTAAAGGAAGCTGGTGGGGGGTTACCTCCACCTCCACAGTTCGAAGTACATCCACCCCCATTATCTACTACTGTTTCTTCGAGGCTAATAATATGAAATTTGATTGTAGTGCTCTCAGTGTTGGCCATCCAGTCACTAAGGATTAAAGTGAGGTCGTCGCCCTCTACTAATGGTAGACATTCTATTCCACAACTAGCAAAGCCACCATTGACCCACAGTGCCCAGTATTCTGTTGCACTAGGCTCAACACCATCGATATTTACCGGAGATAATCCGAAATTAGAATCTGATACAGTTAGGTTGCTAATATGTAGAGCCTCTTTGGCTGCAACGAGGGCACAGATAGCAAGGTAATGGCTTGGGGAATCTTGTTCTGGGAAACTGTGCAATACATCACTTGTATCTTTTATCTCACAATTGTCTTTCAATGTGATGTCAAAAATGGTATCACCACCTGAGCCCCCACCAGATACAGCATTAATATCAACTGTATATGTTGTTGTTTGACTACCTACAGTCACAGTGAGCACTTGTCCGACAGCAGGAATACTACTATCAAAGCCAGTTACATTACTACCAGAGATTGTTTCAGTTTGTGTACTGTTGTCACTGTATGTACCTGTAACAATCATTCCACTTATATCCAAGCTTTCACCAACTGTATAACTCAGTTTTGTGGCAGGGGTAGTGATGGCAATACTTGAAAGTGTGACAGGAGCACCAACAATTACTATGTCTTGTGCTGCTTGAGTCCAAGTCTGGGCCTCGGCAGATATTGTGATTGTGTGAGTGCCAGCGGTAGAGTCACGGTAACAGAAATTCTTGTTGGCTGATCCAGTACTCATGGTTAATTGGAACGGGGCAGTAAGCTGTGTAGTACATGCTCCAGAATTGGCATTGTAGAATTCTCCTGTTGGTGAGCTCGAAGACAAGGTTAGATGATTTGTTTCGCTTGTTTGCTCGGAGGCACCACTTATATTTTGAGTTTGCACAGACATAACACTCGAAAGAGTATTGACGTCTATGCTCTGAGTAGAGCTTGTGAAATTAATTTGAGTAATGTTGGCTGTATCTCCTAATGCAGGATTTGCAAAAACGAGGATTGATAAAAATAGGGAACCAAGAGCAAATATTTTCTTCATACAATTATTATATTATTTATTAATTTAATTTCCAGAGGATAACATCACCATCTTTTGGGTTATAGACCGAGATTCCAGATGATGCCTCGATTCCATTTATGTAGTACATAAGGTATTTGCCGTCATCTTGATGTAGAGTTCCAATATCAGTAACAAAAAACCCAATCCCTATATGTTCCTTGCCTTTAAACTCTAGTAAATTTTTACTAAATTCGGCAAATAGGATTTCGTACAAAGTCTGCCCCGAATTAAATTCTAATTTTTTGTTTATCTCACCGGCAATCAGTGTGATTGTTTCAGTCTGTGTTTTTTCTTTTACTTCATTTACGACTTCAGATTTTTTCTCAATAGATTTGTTCTCAGCAGGGTAGATTGGGTTGGGTGTCTCTATATTTGTAGGAGTATTATCTTTTACAATATTATTCTTTGGATATATAGAATATACAAACAAACCTAAGGAAATAATGAAAAAGATTGCTAGTATTTTTGTATATGATTTTTTTGATATTTTATGCATTTTGGGATTAAAAAAACTCCTAACGAGAGGAGTTGCCGCGCCACATTTATGCAATATGGTATTCCTGCTCGGGACTAATTCATAATTGGTAGTCGGACTTCCAAGAAGCTAATTCTTGATCACCGTAGCGGCACTGTGGAGGATTCACACCCCCTTCCCCAATTAAGAAACTATTAAATTGTCGAACACATACCTACTATACGCTCATCCTAAAATTATGCAAATTTTAGTTTTGCACACAATTTACACCTTTATAATGCTATAATTATGACAGAGGTCGTCTTATTAAAAAAACTCTATACAACAATGTTAAACAAAATCGCATTCATATTGGTTATCGTTGGTGCATTGAACTGGGGTCTTACTGCTTTTGGTTACAACCTAGTAGATATGATCTTTGGTGTAGGCTCAACAATAGCAATGGTTGTTTATGTTCTAGTTGCAATCTCAGCACTCGTATTGGTTGCTGACAAAATGAAGAAATAATTTGATTTAAGTAATTTAATTCAAATATACAAAAGCCCCCACACGGGGGCTTTTGTATATTTATGAAAATAATTCTAATGCAAGTGTTCCTCCAGATGAGAGATCTTTTCGGATAGTTTGTCTAACTTGTCGGATAAGTGAGCCAGGGTTGTTTCTTCTTTGGTAATGTTTTTTTCAAATTCTGATATGTCTTTCCTATTTTCCTTTTCAATATTAATTTCGTGCTTAACACTTTTTATAATGATTGCATTACCAATAAATGTGTGAGTAAACAAGCCTATACCAATAAGAATAATTATACCAACAGCAATAGAGATTGTCGGATCGAAGCTGTAAATATCCGCAATTTCCCACACTCCTCGCCAAAACAAGATCACTCCCACCCCAGCCAAAAAAGCGTGGATAAAAGGGAAATGCTCGAAATATTTTCGCGCTCTGGATTCTATAGTTAAAAAGATGTTTTTCATATGTTTATTATATCAAATAATTCTAAAAGTGCCTGCTTGTCTTTATGTTTCATCTTTTCTTCTTTTTCTGTATCTTTTCTTGTAAAAAATTTGCCACCCTGGCCTTCGTGGATTACAATTTTATCCTCGAAATCCTCATAAACTCTCGCATGGTATAAATGCTTTTCGTTACCTATTGGATCCTCTATTTTTTTAAAGAATTTATAATCCTGGGGTACGAATTCAAGCTCTTCTTGAATTTCTCGAAGCATGGCTTGTGCAGGCGTCTCATCGCCCTCGATTCCACCACCCCAAAATCCCCAAGAATCTGGGTATTGCTTAGCGTCTTTAGATCGTAGTTGCAAATAGAATTCCAAAGAGTCATTATGTAAACGATAGGGGATTAAATTAGACTTCTTTTTTAACATAGAGTAATTATACCCCAAATGTGTTATTTGCTATAAACTAATAAATGTGTTACGGTAAAAAGAAAAATCATGAATGTAATTAACATAAAATCAGGATCAACAGATCCAATTGCGAGAATTTTAAGTAATTTGTCGTTTGCTCCTTTCTCTTATGGTGGGTACAACTTTTATTGTGTAGAATCTGCCTTGCAAGGAATAAAGTTTGCAGATAAAAAAGATAGACAACTAGTATTCAGCATGAACGGCCTCAATGCATTAAAGGCTGGTAGGAAAATTACCCGACAGGTTAAAGATGGTGAAATGAGATATGTATATTGGGGCAATAAAAAATTTTTGTACAATTCGAAAGATCACCGACTCTTGATTGCTGCTTTTATTGCAGAAAAAGTTCGTCAAAATCCAGAGGTGCAAAATGCACTTATGAGTACAAAAGGAACCTTCATTTATCACGACGCTGGCAAGGAACACCCAAAAACTTCTTTACCTGAAAAGTTATTTATTGAGATCCTTCTTTCACAAAGAAAAATTCTTTTAAAATTGGCTAATTTAAAATAATATCATTATGAATTTAACCAAGTACACCGAACCAGCCATTGTGGAAATATTCGAAATGGCGCTTCTGGATGAAAGGTATAAAAAGTACCTTCCAGAAATCAGAAAGGAAATTCAAGACAGGTTGAGGCCACATGCGCAACTTGTTAAAGACTTTTCAAGCTTTGGTGTTATTAATGAAATGACACTAACTAAACAGGATTTTATCCAATCCTGCTAAATACAAAAAACCCGATTCGCTATATGTGGACCGGGTTTTTTAATAAATAACTTTTAATTAATTCTATATCTTTGAAATCTTTTTCTCTTCCCAATGCAGTTTTGAATTTAATTAATTCCTGTAGATTCATAAAGGGCACGCCGTTTATTGTTGTAGCCGTTGCGATAGCTTGCTCGGTTGTAGTAGGGTATTGGTCCCATGATATATCTGGGTTGCAATCAAATACATCCTTTAGCAGAAATATTCTTCCATGTCGATCTTCCTCATTCCATTCACCACTTTCCCTCATTTTCTGATGTAGCTCTGGCAATACAGCAAGATCTACATCATGAGCTGAGCGAATTCCAAGAGCATCCATGATTCCACTACCAATAACAACATACTGCCCAAGTGGTAAATTCAAAGATTTTACTTTTTCTATAATATTCATATTTTATCTGGGAAATTATCTAGAATTATTTTCCTTGCGTCTAGGTTGAAGCCGGAATATTTGCCCTCGACAATATATTCTTCTTTTGATACCCACCGCCATTCAGAAAATTTTTCAGGTTCCATTAATTTGTAATCTTGTTCTGTTGTACAAAAGAATATCTCTAAAAGGTCTCCTTCTTTGAAACCACTTGTTTCCCCGGCGAAACTGACTATTTTCAAATCAGATATTCCTACCTCTTCATATACTTCGCGACGAAGTGCCTCTTCAAGTGTCTCACCCTCCTCGCACCGTCCACCTGGAATAGTCCAGACAGAAATTTCTTTTGTGTAATTACGTTGGCCAAACAGAATTTTGCCGTCCCGTATCAATATAGCCACAGGGCATTTATTTGGACCACCTATTTCCTTGAGCTTTTCTTCCATTTGGTAATTATAGCAGATATGTTTAAGCTTTTCATGGGTAGTTATCTATACTGTCTTTTTTGAAAAGCAGTGATAATTCCTACTATTTTGTTAGTAAACCATGTACTATAGAAACACCAATATGTACACAAAATTAAATCTGATATAAAATAAAACAGCTTCCCATTTTTTGGATAATTACTGAGACTAAAAATTGCAATAAGAATAACACCAAAAACCAGTCTATGTGAATTTGTAAGCATTCTTTGACTTTCTTCACCCCTAGTAATTACCCCAATTTTTGGCTTTTTATCGAAATAGAATGCCCAAATAGAAACAAAAACAATTATTAATTGAATTACTAAAAACCAGAATTTATCAGTTGTTGAAATTTGTAAAAAAAAATTCATGTTTAATTATTTAAATTATTTTTGATAAATCACCGTTCAGAATAATTGGTTGCATGGCTAGAATTTCTGAAATGTATGACACTTCGGGTAGGGGATACATACAATATAATTTCTTATTCAATACATGACCAAAAGCCATCTCTATAAATGTGTTGCCACCTATGTATCCTTGGACACTTCTTTTTTCAGGATTAACAATCAGAACTACATCGTAATTTTTTATCTTCTCGAAATACCAACGGATTAAATCGTACTTAATTTTATCTTCAGCTTTTTCAGAATT
>JAUPVQ010000012.1 GCA_030916965.1 Patescibacteria group bacterium | reverse complement strand
GTTGATAATGTTACTGATAATCTAGAGTCAACAGCTGTAACTAAATATTCCGGCACTGGTGATATTAGTGGTATGGTTTTAAATACTAATATATTGACAATTGGTAGTAATCAAAACAACAGTGTTTCCGTTACTAATCTTGGACTTTGCGATGTTGATACAGGATGTCTAGACGAAGATATAATGCACACTTCTAATTCTGGAGCATTGCTTGTGCAAGCAAGTGGCAATACTTATACAGATGAGACACTGAAAGTGCTTGCAAGCAACACTCTAACTGTAGATAGTGGGGCAACTGAAACTGTGACAACAGAGAAAATAAATAACGCAGGTATAATCACATCTATAGGATCACCGACATATACACTTGCAGGAACTGATGGAACCCCATTTGTAAATTCTGGAACATTTACACCAAGCACAAGCACTGTTTCATACACAGGGAACAATAGCGGTGGAAATACTACCATTGAAAATGTTACTTATTATAATATGGAAGTTAACAATAGTGCAGAGACTTATGTATTAGATAGTACACTTGTTGGAAATACTGCAGGAACTTTGACAATCACAAATGGAACATTAGATACTACAGGTTCAAATTATGGTATTCAATTTGGAAAAATAAATATTGCAAATACGAGTACAGCAATATTAACTGCGAACAGTTCAACTGTTACGTTGTCTGATACAAGTGGTACATTATTTACCAAAGGTTCAACTGGAGTATTTAATGCTGGGACATCTACTGTATTGATAAGTAAACAAGGGACTGGTACTCATACATATAACTCAAAATTTGGTTCAGCGGGAACAGGTAATGGTCAATTTGGTAACTATGATTTTGGTATAGCTGTTGATCCTTCGGGCAATATTTATTTAGGAGATAATTCAAATAGTCGTGTCCAGAAATTTGACTCCTCTGGTACGTACGTATCACAATTTGGTACCTTAGGTACAGGTAATGGTCAATTTAACGGCAGCGTTACGGGAGTAGCGATCGATTCTTCTGGAAATATTTATGTTGCTGATGGAGTTCTTGACCGTGTCCAAAAATTCAATTCATCTGGTACATATGTATCGCAGTTTGGTTCTACTGGAACAGGTGACGGTCAGTTTGATACACCTTTTGGTATTGCTATTGATCCTTCAGACAATATTTATGTAGTTGATGGAGTTAATAGTCGTGTCCAAAAATTTGACTCCTCTGGTACATATGTATCAAAATTTGGTACTTTAGGAACAGGTAACGGCCAGTTTACCAATCCAAGAGGTATTGCTATTGATTCAAGTGGAAATATTTTTGTAGTAGATGCTTGGAACCATCGGATTGAAAAATTTGATTCATCTGGGAATTATATTTCGCAATTTAATGATACTGCAGGATTTTCATACCCAACAGGTATTCACATAGATGCATATGACAACATATACATTGCAGATCAGGGTCATAGTGTTATATCAAAATTTAATTCAAGTGGTACTTTTATAGCCGATATTGCAACGAATGGAGCAACTGACGGTTTGGTAAACCAAGCGTATAACTTATCGTCCAATTCATCAGGTGATATTTATATTCTAGATACGTATAACAAGCGTATTCAAAAATTCACTACAGCAAATGACACTCAGACTGTTTCTGTCGCATCTGGAAGTCCGAGTTTTTACAATCTTACCTTTACTAGCCCAGGAACAAAAACAATTGGCGAAACTCTGACCGCGACTGGTGCACTTACCATAACAGCAGGAACAGTTGATACTGTCTCTGGACAGAATCGTACAGTGAATGCGGGGTCAATAATTATTAATGGGGGAACATTTACACCGCAAGCAAGTACAGTAAATGTCACAGGAACTGGGGCTGTGTTTAATTATACTGCAGGTACATTTACTGCGGGGGCTTCTACAATCAAACTTACAGACACGTCATCAACACTCAAAACTTTTGCAGGAGGTGGACAAACCTTTAATAATTTCTGGTATGCACCTGGTTCTGGTACGGGAACACTCGAAGTAAGAGGAGCCAATACATTTAGTGATTTCAAGGATGACGGAAGTGCTGCACACTCCATACTATTTACAGCAGGTACGACGCAGACTATCACAACCTTTACAGTATCTGGGAACCCAGGAGCATTGATTACAATCAATTCTGGTAATGGAGCAGGAGCGACTTCAACAGCTACACACACACTTTCAAAAGCATCAGGAATTGTAAATTCTGACTATTTAAATATTCAACACTCAGTAGCGACAGGAGGGGCAACATGGAATGGAGGTGTGAATAGTACAGATAACCAGTCAACATCATCTGCTGGTAGCGGATGGGTATTTTCTATTACTTGTACCTCTCAAGTCACAACTGGTAACTGGAATACAGCAGGGACTTGGAGTTGTGGGTCAGTGCCTACGGCTGGAGCAACAACAACTATCCGCGCTGGAGATGTGATTACCATGGATATAGCATCAAATGTGCTTGGGGCTATTACTATAAATGGGACACTTACAACAAGCGGGACAAACTATGCACTTTCTGGAACAACATTAGACATTTCTTCAACAGGTACATTGACTGCCAATGGATCAACAATTACGCTATCGGGAACAAGTGGAACACTGTTTACTAAGCATGCAACTGGAACATTTACACCAGGCACTTCGACGGTAGTTCTTTCGGGGAATGGAAGTGCGACTGTCAATTCTGGGGCAATTACTTTTAATAGTCTAACTTCAAGCGGTACGGGAACTAAAACTTCTGGAGAGGCGATTGTTGTTGGTGGTGATTTGATTATATCTGCAGGGACATTTAATCCAAGTATGTATGACCTGACTGTAACAGGGACTACTTCAATCACTGGTACACTCCAAGATACTAGTCCTACAGCAACAAATCTATTTATTGGTGCTGTGACTGTGAATAATGGCGGAACATGGAGTGGTGGAGTGGGGAATGCCCCATATGAATTTCGTGGAGGTTTGACTGTAAATAGTACAAGTACATTTACTTCGGGTTATAGTGTGTATACATTTAGTACAAATCCTCAGACAATTGATGGGACTCAAAGTATTACAATTTCATCCCTGTTAAATACTATTACTACAGGGGACGGTTTAACATTTTCTGGTTCGAATACAACTGTCACAGCTCTTGCTCAAGGTACAGATGCAGTCCTGACATTTTCAGGAACAGTGCCTACTATAACCACACTTGTTGCTACTGCAAACCCGAATACTGTCCAATATACTGGTAGTGCTCAAACCGTAAAAGGTACAACATATCACCATCTGATCGTAAATGGATCAGGAACTGCGACTCTTGGAGCAAGTACAACAGTCAATGGTAATGCTACGGTTACAGCAGGAACTCTGGATCCAACATCTTCATATACTCTTACAGGTAGTGGAACAAATATCTTATCAGTAGGCGCAAGCGGTACAGTCAAAGCTCAACACTCAACTTTTGCAGGGACATATATAAGCTTTGAGACAGTCACACTCAGTACTGGCTCTACTGTAGATTATGCACTTACTGGAACTCAAACTATAGATAATACTCTTTCATATTCAAATTTAAATACATCAGGTAGTGGCACAAAAACACTAGGAGGAGACACAACAGTGAGTGGAGTACTTACGATTACAGCAGGTACTCTTGATGCAAGTACATTTAATACCACACTTTCAGGAACAACTGGGACACCATTTGTCGTTACGGGTACATTTACCCCAAATCTTGGTACAGTTACTTATACTGGTAACAATAGTGGTGGCAATACCACAGTAGCAGGTACAAATTATTATCATCTGACTATTAACAACAGCGCTGAGACGTATGTTCTGGGTGGAGCGATCACTGGTAATTCTGCAGGGACTCTCACAATCACAGATGGTACACTCGATACAACATCAGCAAACAACTACGATATTATTTTTGGCAAAATAAATATTGCGAATACTGCTACTGCAGGATTGACTGCAAACGGTTCAACGATTACCCTAAACGAGACAACAGGTACATTATTTACAAAAGGTAGATACGGGGTATTTAATGCTGGTACTTCCAATGTGTATCTTGCAAGTGGGGCAAGCTCTTGGACACAGCAGACAGGGTCTGGTACACGCAATTGGCGTAGTGTAGCATCTTCTGCTGATGGATCTAAATTGGCTGCTGTAGTTTATAATGGATATATCTATACATCAGTAGATAATGGTGCAACATGGAGTACCAATAGCAATTCTTCTGGTTCGCATTTTTGGAATAGTATTACCTCATCAACAGACGGAATAAAACTTGCTGCCACTGATGGAAATAATGGATATATATATACATCAAGTGATGGAGGGGTAACATGGACAACAAACAGCAATTCTTCAGGACAGCACTCTTGGACTGGAATTGCATCATCAAGTGATGGCACTAAGCTTGTAGCAACAGCAGATAGTGACTATATATACACATCAACAGACAGTGGGGTGACATGGGGCACACAAAGTAATGCTTCGGGAACTGCAGGTTGGACAAGTGTTGCTTCATCGGCTGACGGTACAAAATTGGCTGCTACAGTTTACAGTGGGTATATCTACACATCAACCGATTCTGGAGCAAGCTGGGGTACACAAAGTAGCGCTTCTGGTTCACGTCTTTGGTATGATGTTGCAATATCGAGTGATGGTACAAAATTGGCTGCAGTAAACAATGCAGGCTACATATATACATCAGCAAACTCAGGATCAAGTTGGACACAACAAACAAATTCTGGAGTTCATGATTGGGAAACAATTGCAATGTCTGATAATGGAAATAAATTGATTGCGGGAGCAAGTGGAGACTATGTAATGACGTCTGTTGATTCTGGAGTTAATTGGACAGAACAAACGAGTGCGGGTGCTCGCAACTGGAAGAGCGTGGCATCATCAGCTGATGGAGTGAAATTTATAGGAGGAGCATATACAGGGTATGTATATACTTATGCACCATCATCGTCTACCCAAAATGTGACAGTAGCAAGTGGATCACCTGAATTTAATAATTTGACCTCATATTCAGCTGGAACAAAATCTTTGGACGCAGCTCTGATTGTAACAGGAGCACTAACTATATCTGCTGGAACATTTGATACTACAGCTGCAAATAATTATACAGTTTGGGCAGGAACAATAACTATAAACGGAGGAACGTTTACCCCACAGGCTTCGATTGTTAGTTTGACAGGAGCATCTGGAATATTGTTTACAAAATCAAGTGGTACATTTACTGCAGGGACTTCAAATGTTGATATGATAGGTAATGGTAGTGCAACTGTAGCATCTGGAAATCCAAGCTTCTACAATCTGACATCGAGTGGTACTGGCACGAAATCTCTAGGTGAGAATTTGACAGTAACAAATGGCCTGACAATATCGGCTGGAACTTTTGACCCAACAACGAGCTTTACAGCAACAGGTAGTGGAACCAATACATTAACTGTAAGCAGCGGCGCAACGATTAAAGTTCAGCATTCTACTTTTGCAGGAACTTATCCAAGCTTTGAAACTCGTACTATGGACTCTGGTTCCACAGTAGACTATGCATTAGCAGGTACTCAGACTGTTGATGAAGCGATAACATATGCAAATTTGAACACATCAGGTGCTGGAACAAAAACACTTGGCGGTGACACAACAGCAAGCAATCTAACAATAGGTGCCTCAAGCACACTAGATGGAAGTAGTTACACTTTAACATTGTCTGGTATTGGAAATGTATTTACAAATTCAGGTACATATACAGCAAATACCTCAACAATTAAATTTACAGATTCATCTTCAAATGCCAAAACATTAGCTCTCGGCGGTGGTACATACAATAATATTTGGCTTGCACCAAGTACGGGGACAGGAAGCTATACTATAACAGGAAGTAATACATTTAATGATTTCAAAGATGATGGAACTGGTGCACATGATATTAATTTCACAGAAGGTACTACTACTACAATAAGTTCTCTGACGCTAGATACAAATGCTAGTTCACGCATTAGCTTAAAGAGCTCTATCCCGAGTTTATATTGGTATTTGGTAGATAGTAGTGGCACAAACACAGTTTCGTATATCTCTATTGAGGATAGCTGTGCTTCTGGAGGTGCAAGTTGGATTGCAAGTGATGGAACAAGTATTGATGTTAACCATAACTGTGGATGGGTATTCTTTGTTGGATCACGTGGCGGCGGGTCTGGTGGATCTGTCGAATCATCTGCAACACCACAAGGCGGAGTTACTGGAGGAGGAGTGGATGGTGGCAGTGGAGGAGCAGGTGGTGAAGGTAGTGGAGATGTAGGTACTTGTGCAGATAGTATACAAAATGGTGATGAGACTGGAGTAGACTCTGGGGGTAGATGTGCAGGTAATGGAGGCCAAGGAGGAGGTGGAGGAGGAGACCTAGGGTTCTCTTATACACGATCAATGCTTGCATCTGCGGGTTCTATAAATTTCAGACAATCATTTAGGAATTTATTTGGGAATTTATTTAGATTTTTTTAAAAAATATATTTTCCTCATTCTCTTGCATAGTAAATATGTTTGTTATACAATAGTACGTATAGATGTGTGTTTAATAGTGTCTATTTATTATTAGTTTATTATATTTTTATATATGGAAAATGATATTGTAAAAAAGAAGTTTGTTCAAGTTGTAGTGCCATTAATTGCGATAATTGCAATCTTGGCTGCAGGTTATTTTTATAAGCAAGTGCGCGATCTTAAAAAGGATCCAAATATAGCAGCGCAACAAGAAGTAGAAGCGCTTGTAGTGAAGGTTGGTAAATTGGTAGTACTACCAACAGAGGAGACACCAACTGTAGCAACAGTGTCAGATCCTGAGGCATTGAAGGATCAAGTCTTCTTCGCAAATGCTGTAAAGGGTGACAAAGTTCTAATCTACGCACAAGCAAAAAAAGCAATACTATACAGTGTAGGAATGAACAAGATTCTAGATGTTGCACCACTAAATATTGGTGATGCAAAATCAGTTACTCCACCAGCAGCAGCACCAGCAGCAAAAACAACAACAACTCCTGCGAAGGCTCAGTAATTACATTGGAGAGCGGGTACTCATCTATATACCCGGTAGTAGAATTTGTGAGAAATCTCACTACGGGGTATAATTTAGATATAGATGAAAACGTTCAAGAAAAAACACCAGAAAAAAAATAAGATTAACGGAATTTTTGTTTTTAAAACTTCCCTGATTCTATTTTTTGGATTGGTGTTTTTTTCTTTTGCATCTGCATTTTCAAGTACAAGCTTTAATCTCGAGAATCCATCAACTGCAGTTATATCAGGAGGACAGGCATCTTCATCGAGCTTTCAGTATTTATCAAGTACAAGTCAGATCACACAAGGCCAAAGTACTAGTTCCAACTTCGCTCAAAATGCTGGTTTCCTTTATTTCCCTACAGCAAGTTCGCCTGTTGTATCTGCAACGGCTGGTGATACTCAAGTGACTCTCAATTGGACAGCATCAACTGGTATATTTGCAAATGTTACAAGTTATGAAGTGGGTATTAGCACATCATCTGGAGGCACATATACTTACAGTAATGTTGGTAATGTATTAACCTCTATACAAACAAGTCTTACAAATGGCACAACATACTATTTCAAAATTCGCTCATATGCCGCAGGATTTCTATTGAATGAATCTGCGATTGTTAGTTCAACACCCGCAGCATCTGGAGGAGGAGGCGGTGGTGGTGGAGGCGGAGGAGGCGGCGGTGGAGGAGGGGGTGGCGGAGGAACACCGAACACAAAGGTAATTATTTTCGGTAAGGCATACCCACTGAGCCCTGTAACACTTTTGAAGGATGGTCAGACCGTCGCAAGTACAGTCTCGGGATCTGATGCAAATTTTAATATTCAAATCAATGGTGCAAGCGCTGGGGTATATGTTTTCAGCGTATACTCTTCAGATAAAAATGGCATCAAATCAGTCCTTCAATCTTTTCCCATAACAATCACTGAAGGTGTAACAATAAATGTAGGAGGAATATTCCTGTCACCGACACTAACCGGTGATAAAAGCACAGTCAAAAAGGGCGATAATATTACATTTTTTGGACAGGCAGTTCCCGAAAGTGAAGTGACAATTGCTGTTCACTCAAACGAAGAAATATTTAGAAAAGTAAATTCTGATAAAAATGGAGTATATCTTCATACAATGGATACGTCAGTGCTGGAGGTTGGGGGACATAATGCAAAATCAAAAGTTGCATCTGGAGGAGAAATTAGTGGGTATAGTAATGGGTATAATTTTTCTGTTGGATCTGAAAACATAGCCCCAGTTGATAAAAAGTGTCCACAAAAAGGTGACTTAAATAATGATTGCAAAGTGAATTTAGTAGACTTTTCTATCGCTGCATTTTGGTATAAGAAAGTGTTGAATACTCAAACACTTGCTTTAGAGAAGCTTAAGCTAAATGGTGATAGCAAAATTAACTTAGTCGACTTTAGTATAATGGCGTATTATTGGACAGGGTAGTAGAAGTTGGCATTGCTCCGATACTAATCGGAGCGCGCAAAGCGCTATGCCAACTTTCACTACCCTGTGGACAGGATAAATAAAAATTTATGTTTTATTACACATATATATTACAAAGCAAAGTAAATGGCGAGTTATATAAAGGCTATACAGCTGACTTAAAAACACGATTACAAGCGCATAATAAAGGTCTAAATCTTTCTACTAAAAGCAAACGACCATGGAGTATTATTCATTATGAAGCATATTTAAATGAACAAGATGCAAAGAGAAGAGAAAAATATCTTAAAACAAGCCAAGGAAGTCGTTTATTAAAGCGAATGCTAAAAGAGTATTTTTATGGTCAGAAAATAAATATATGAAAAAAATTAAATTAACAATTATAATATTATGTATACTATTTGTAAGCGATGTTGCGAGTGCTTCGTCTGTCAATTTAACAGTAGAAAAGAGTAACATAAAGACCGGAGAACTTTCTACTATAAATGTACAATTAGATACGAAATTAAATTCAATCAATACAGTTGAGGGGGATTTAGTATATGACAAAAATTTCCTAAAAGTTGAGAAAATTAACATTGGGAATTCTTTTATAAGCTTCTGGGTTGAGAAGCCAAATTTTGTAAATGAAGGTAGGATTCATTTCTCTGGGATTGTGCCTGGAGGCATAACGATAGCTCAGGGGGATGTATTTTCTGTAATTTTCAGAGGTGTTAATGAAGGAAAGACTGGCATAACTCTTGAAAATATAAATCTATTCTTGAATGATGGGGAAGGCACAAAAGATACTGTTACCGTAAATAATAGTAGTTTAAATATTACTCAAAATACAACACAAGTTGAGGAACAGATTATTGCAAATGATAAAACAAAACCAGAAAAATTCACAACAGAAAGGACAAGGAACATATACATATATGATAATAAATGGTATTTGGTGTATAGTGCGCAGGACAAAGGGACAGGCATTGATTATTATGAAGTATGTGAATTCAGTAGACAAAATTGCATAAAATCCGAATCACCTCATTTATTAAAATACCAAACCCCATTTTACAGAGTAATTGTTCGTGCTGTTGATGCAGATGGGAACGCAAGAGAATCAATCCTCTTATCAAAGTGGCTGATATTAGTAATTGTTCTATTAATTGTGGGGCTTATGTTTTGTGTTTTGTACATATACCGTCGATATTTGCGTAAATATAGGGTATAATATTAAGTATGCACATAGTAAGAGAACAAAATTTTTCTAAGTATTCTGTATTTTGCTTTTTGGTTGTAATTTTATTTATTTTCTCAAGTTATACTGTTCATGCTGCAGATCTAAGTATTTCTCCAGCATCTAGTAGCGTACAAGTAGGGGACACAATAAAAGCACGGATAATTTTATCTAGTAGCGACAAGATTGCCAATGCAATATCAGGTACTGTAACTTTTTCGAAAGATTTGCTTACTCTGAGTTCTATTTCAAAATCCGACTCAATTGTAAATGTTTGGCCAGTCGAGCCATCGTATTCGAACGCAAATGGAATACTTAATCTAGACGGAGTAATACTGTCGGGGTATCAAGGAAGTAATGGAATCATACTAACTTTGTTTTTTAAAGCCAAATCAAATGGTAAGGCAAGTATCAAATTTGAGAATGCTTCAGTCCTAGCTCATGACGGGGCAGGTACACCAATACTAAATAATACAAGAGGTTCCAACTTCAATATCTCGGAATCAGTAAAGATCAAAACTCCAGAAATAACACCAACACCAACACCAACTATACCAATAGAAAAAGTAGAGATAGAAATAGATATAGTGCCGGTACCTATCTTTACAGATTATTCGAACAATGTACGTGAGAATGATTTTATTGTGATAAAAGGTACATCATTACCATTGCATGATGTTATCTTCAATCTAGATGCACAATTGTTGGATAGTAGTAATTTTTTACATGAAACTTCAACTATCAAAGCAGATGAAAGAGGAAACTATACATATGTCTCAGAAAGCAGAGCAAGAAAAGGAATGTATACAATAGTAGCCCGAGCTCGTAATGCCAAAGGAGTTGAGAGTATAGAAACAATCCCGCTTCAAATTTCTGTACAAGAGGAGCCTAAATTGGTAATAACAAAAACTACAAATATATTCCTATTTATGATACCAATCATTCTACTCTTTGTAATGATAATAATATTGTATGGCTGGTACAGAGTAATGTATTGCCGTAATCATCCTAAATGTAAATTATTTGGCCCCTGCATTTATAATAAGGAAAAATAATTAATATGTATAAATATAAAAAAGTACATTCATTAATATTAGGTTTAATATTATTACTTGGTAATGCATCTTTTATATATGCAGAACAGGTGGTAAATGTAGATGCATCGACGCTGATAGCTCGAGCTGAGATATCGGTTAATCCAAGTTCTGCTACTTTTATAGAAGGGTCAATTTTTGAAGTACCAATACTTTTAAATACAAAAGGGCAGAGCATGAATGCCATAGAGTTAAATTTAAAATTTGACCCCAATAAGTTGAGTATTATCAAACCCTCTACTGGTAAATCAATTATCGGTATCTGGGTTCAGCCACCAAAGTATGACAACACAAACGGTACAGCAAGCTTTGTGGGAACAGTTCCAGGGGGGATTGTCTCTGATTCAGCATTGATCATTACGATAACGTTTCAAGCAAAGAATACAGGGACAACAGAGATTCGAGTATTGGATAGTTCAAACGTGTTGGCAAATGATGGGCTTGGATCACAAGCAATCCTCACAAGTAGTCGTGGGTTGTATACAATACTGCCAAAATCTCCTGGGGGATTAACAATATATTCCGACACCCATCAATTCCAAGATCATTGGTATAACAACAATAGTCCAACTGTAGCCTGGAACAAAGATCCCAAAATTGTCGGCTTTAGTTATATCCTAGACAACAAGCCAAATACTATTCCAGATAATAAAAATATACTAAACGAAACTTCTAAGTCGTACCAAGATCTAACCGATGGCTTGTGGTATTTCCATATCAAATCACTCAATGAGGGTGGAGCATGGGGCACAACTACACATTATCTATTTCGAATAGATACAACAGCCCCTGCTAAATTTAAGCCAAAAGTTGATTATATAAAAACTGACAATATTGATAAAGCATTAGTTTCATTCTTCAGCACAGACAGTCTATCGGGTATAGATCATTATGAGATTGGTGTAATCGACAAAACTCAAGGGGAGACTTCTTCTCCAATTTTTGTGCGTTCCGAGAGTCCGTACCAAGTGCCCGTTTCTGCTGTAGCAAATTCTCGTGTAATTATCCGTGCATATGATATGGCAGGTAACAGTACAGATATACAAACTTCTGTTCGCCCACCTACAGCCCTTGCGCGATGGTTTACAAATAATTCAAGTATTATGTTGTTGTTGTTACTTCTACTACTGGTATTGCTCTACCTTACTCATTATCTATGGGGTCACAAAGTATTGCGCAAATTACAAGTAATATCACATTTGCTTCAAGGCAAAAAGGGTGAAAGTGTAGCCGAGGTTGTAAAAGAGGTAGAGGAAGTAATGGATGCAAAAGATGAAAAAACAGAAGAAATAAAAGCGGTCCCTGAGGTAAAAACCAACACAACCCCAGAGTTGGCTGTGCCAGTAGTGCAAACACCAATAGTGCAAATGCCAGAAACAAAGCTTGAGATTAAGCCAGAAGTGGATGAAAACAAGCAAGATATTTTTGAATAAACAAAATTTGACAAAATCCCACAATTTGCTAGTATAGGGTAATCGCACATTTTGCGCTTTTTATTATTTAATTTATGTTGGTAATTTTAATATAGTGTCTCGTAACCTGTATTTTGATTATCAACCAATAAACATATATGGCAGAAGAATTTAACCGTTCAAAGCCCCATGTAAACGTAGGTACTATTGGCCACGTTGACCACGGGAAAACAACATTAACAGCAGCTATTCTAAGTATCCTTGCTCGTGCAGGGGATGGCTTCTCAGCTAAATTAAAAGGCGTTGATGCAATTGACTCCGCTCCAGAAGAAAAGGCTCGTGGTATTACTATCGCGCTTTCTCACAACGAATACGAAACTCCTACTCGTCACTACGCGCACATCGATGCGCCAGGTCACGCTGACTATATCAAGAACATGATCACAGGTGCTGCCCAAATGGACGGTGCTGTATTGGTAGTTGCCGCAACAGACGGAGCTATGCCACAAACTCGTGAGCACGTATTGCTTGCAAAACAAGTTGGTGTTCCAAAGATCATCGTATTCTTAAACAAATGCGACATGGTTGATGACAAAGACATGATAGACATGGTAGAAGAAGAAATCCGTGAATTGCTTACAAAACAAGGTTTTGATGGCGCAAATGCTCCAGTTATCCGTGGATCAGGCTTGAAAGCTCTTGAGTCAGCTGACAACAACGATGAATGGGCAAAGAAAGTATTGGAGCTTGTAAATGCTCTTGATACATATATCCCAGTTCCAGAGCGTGATGTTACAAAGCCATTCCTTATGCCAATCGAAGATATATTCTCTATCGAAGGCCGTGGAACAGTTGTTACAGGTAAAATCGAGCGCGGAATTGTTAAGGTAGGTGAAGAAATCGAAATCGTTGGTATCAAAGACACAGCAAAGACTACTGTTACTGGTATCGAAATGTTCAACAAAAACTTGAAAGAGGGTATGGCTGGCGACAACGCTGGAATCCTACTTCGCGGTGTAAAGAAAGAAGACCTAACACGCGGACAAGTTCTTGCAAAAGCAGGTACTGTGACTCCTCACTCAGCATTTGAATGTGAAGTTTATATCTTGAAAAAGGAGGAAGGTGGTCGCCACACTCCATTCTTTACTGGATACAAGCCACAATTCTACATCCGTACTACTGATGTAACAGGGGAGGCTGCATTACCAGCAGGAGTAGAAATGGTTATGCCAGGTGATACAGTTAAACTATCTGTTAAATTGGTAACTCCAGTAGCGCTAGAAGATCAGCAACGTTTCGCAATCCGTGAAGGTGGCAAGACTGTCGGAGCTGGTGTTGTAACAAAGATTACTGCTTAAGCTCTTTAAAATTTGGATTTAAAAAATTCACAAATGTATGGCAACAAAGACCGTAAAAAAAGAAAAAATTAAGAAAGAAGAAGGTGTAGTTCGACTACGCATCCGTGTAAGAGCATACGAGAACAAGATTCTTGACACTTCAGTCAAGCAAATTATTGATACAGCTCTACGCTATGATGCAACTATTGTAGGACCAATACCTCTTCCAACTGAAATCAAAAAGTATACAGTAAACCGTGCATCCTTTGTGTTTAAAAATGCTCGCGAGCAGTTTGAAATTCGTACACACAAGCGTGTCATCGATATCTTGAACCCAAATCCAAAGACAATCGAAGCTCTAACTAACATGTCTCTCCCGTCAGGCGTTGATATTGATGTGAAGATGATGTAAATTTTATGAAATTTATTCTAGGAAAAAAACAGCATATGGTGCAGTATTTTGATGTTGACGGAACTGTGATTCCAGCAACATTGGTAAATGCGGGCCCAATCGTAGTGACTCAAATCAAAAACAAAGAAACAGATGGATATTCAGCATTCCAATTTGGTTTTGAAGCTCAAAAAGAAAAGCGTGCAAACAAAGCACACCTTGGTCATGTAAAAACTGGCGCATTTAAACACTTGCACGAATTTCGTGATGTTGGTGTAGACCTCAATATAGGGGACAAAGTAGATGTTTCAAGCTTTGCCAAAGGTGATGTTGTGGTTGTATCTGGTATCTCAAAAGGTAAAGGATTCCAAAGTGTTATCAAGCGTCATGGATTCCATGGAGGACCACGATCACACGGTCAGAAGCACTCAGAACGCGAACCAGGATCTATCGGTGGAGGATTGCGAAATCGTGTACCAAAAGGTATGCGCATGGCAGGACGCACAGGTGGAGACCGTATCACAATCAAGAACTTAAAAATTGTTGGAGTTGATGCCGATAATAATCAATTATTAATTAAAGGTGCAATTCCAGGACGACGTGGTACGCTCGTAGAAATTGTCGGTTAATTATATGGAAACACAAATATACAATCAAAAAGGAAAAGAAGTGGGTACAATGAAGTTGCCAGAATCTATATTTGGTCTTCCTTGGAATGCCGACTTAGTACATCAAACAGTAATGGCAATGCAAGCAAATGCTCGTACACCAGTTGCACACACAAAGACTCGTGGAGAAGTGCGTGGTGGAGGCAAGAAGCCATGGAAGCAAAAGGGTACAGGACGAGCTCGTCATGGATCTACACGATCACCAATCTGGATTGGTGGAGGTATTACTCATGGTCCTCGTAATGACAGAGTTTATACACAAAAAGTAAACAAAAAGATGAAAGTCAAAGCACTTTATACTGTACTTTCAGAGAAAGTTCGCAAAGGGCAAGTTCTTTTTGTAGAGGAACTAAACTTCTCAAAAATCAAAACAAAAGACGCTCAATCTGTATTACATGATTTAGCTAAAATAAAAGGATACGAAAGAATGGTTGGTAGCAAGAAGCCAAATACTTATATTACACTTCCAGCAAAAGGCGAAAATGTAAAGAAGAGTTTTGCTAACTTGCCAACTGTAGTTGTAGACGAGATTCGTAATATTAATCCGGTTGATCTATTAACATATAAATTTATAGTTATATCACAGCCAGTAGAGAGCTTTGCTTTCTTGGGTGGTAAGATAAATAAGAAATAATATATGGCTACAACAACAAAAAAAATTAAAGAAGTAAAAGTAAAGGAAGTAAAAAACAATTCTGTTATCCTCGGTAGCCGTATTACAGAAAAGAGTGCTCTCGGCTCTGAGAAGGGACGATACACTTTCAATGTAGCGACAACTACAAACAAGAGTGAAGTAGCAAAAGCTATCAAGGCAATGTACAAGGTTACACCTGTAAAAATTTCTATAACTATCCGAAAAGAAAAGACAACATTCCGTGGTGGTAGACTTGGTACAAAATCTGGTGGTAAAAAGGCGGTCGTGTATTTAAAAAAGGGTGATAAAATTGCATTTGCATAAAATAATATGAAAACATATAGACCAACAACTCCATCAAAGCGTCACGAGACTACAGTTACATACCGAGGTGTCTTGACTACAAGTACTCCAGAGAAGTCTCTGACACATGGATTCAAGCGCTCTGTAGGACGCAACAACCAAGGCCGTATTACTACTCGCCACAAAGGTGGTGGTAACAAGCGCCTATACCGAGATGTAGACTTCATGTACAACAAGCATGATATCCCTGCAAAGATCACAACTGTTGAATATGATCCGAACCGTAATGCATTCATAGGATTGGCAGTATATGCCGATGGTGAGAAGCGCTACACAGTACTACCAAAATCTATCAAAGTAGGAGACAAGTTTATGGTATCCGAAAAGGCTCCACTTACTACACTTAACCGTTTGCCACTATCAGTGATCCCAGTTGGTACATTTGTATACAACGTAGAGGTCAAGCCAGGTAATGGTGCAAAGATGGTTCGCAGTGCTGGTACATTTGCGCAAGTTGTGGCAAATGACAATGGATATACAAACTTGAAAATGCCTTCAACAGAAGTTCGCAAAGTTAGCGAGAAATGTTGGGCAACAATCGGTGAAGTTGGAAATTCAGAATACATTCTTCAAAACTTTGGTAAAGCCGGCAAGAGCCGATGGAAGGGTATCCGTCCAACAGTTCGAGGTAGTGCCATGAACCCAGTGGATCACCCATACGGAGGAGGTGAAGGTGCACAAGGACGAGGACTACGCCGTGCCAAGAGTGTGTATGGTAAGCCAACAGGTAAAGGCCAAAAGACTCGAACACCAAAGAAATACTCAAACATGTTTGTTGTATCTCGAAGAAAAGTTGGAAAATCAAGAAAATCAAAATAGTTTTAAAAAAATACCCCTGAACAATCAAGGGTATTTTTTATTGTATTGCATGTAGGCCATGTTATAATTAACCCATGGAAAAATTTAATTTTGCATCACAAGACAATGTTCTAAATAACAAAAATGAGGTCAAGGAAAATACTGATCCGACTACTTTTGAATCTTTACGCACTTCACTTAAGAGGTTCGGTGTGGCATCGGCATTATTTCTAGCATCTTTTGGTTATTCAGAGGCACAACAAAAAAAGGTAGAATGTGCAACCCAAAATATAAAGCTTACACAAGAGCAAACAATTGAAATAAATAAGCACAAAGAGGCCTGTGATAGTCTTTCGGATGTCCTATTTGCTGAAGCCAAGAAACATAACTTGCTTCAATCTTACAAAGAAGCACCTCAAAATAAGTGGGAGGTAGATTCCTCGGAGCATATTTACTATAAATCAAGGCTAGCATCTTTTGGTGACAAAAATGCAATCATAATGTATCAAAAAACAAAAAACAAAACTAATACTCTACCCCCAACTAGCGAGACTATGTTTAAAGCTGAGAGTAAGAGTATTTGCGCGAACGGAAAGCTTTTTGTTGTCAATGAGAATATTTTTGGAATTAGCAATTATAATAATCCGGATTTAATAAAAGAGGATAATTTTTCAGCAGGTAATAAATCGGCATTATTTAATTCAACCCCTGATCATAGCGACGAACTAACATCCAACCACGGCTTTACCGTTGTAGACTTTATAAAAAGCTCAAAGGATGTCGAAACAAAGCTAAAATCAGAAATCGAGCTAGTAAGAGGCATGAAATAAATAAATTTTGATTGTAGTTTGTTTTATAGATGATACAATACATGTATGCAAATTATTTTAGATAAAAAACGAAATCGATGGGCAATATTTTGTATAATTGTTGGAATATTGTCTGTTTGGTTAACAATTGTACATCTTACATTAAGGATAGGTAATTTCCCAATGTATTTGGATTTTTCTGAGTTTTATAATTTAAGAAATAGCCCTATGGATATTTATTTTTTTGCAAACTCTATTTTGATTGTATTTTTGGGAATGTTTTTAAATTTTAAAAAATATATTTTGTATACGGTAGTATCAATAGTATTGTTTCTTTCAGTTTTTGTTGGTTGGTTCGTGCCTGGTGTTGCAACTGAAGCCGGACTAGGATTTTTATGCTGGCAATATGGTGGAACTATAATTGTCCCTCTCTTTCATATTGTAGTAATTGGGAGTTTTGTATCGGTAACAAAGCGATTGCAAGGTAGAACAAAATATGAAGGCGAGATAAGCTTTTTACAAGATCAACAAACAATGTCTTAAGTATGGAACAACAAACAATTAACAATAAATCAAATGTGCCGGTAGTTGCGAAAGAATTCAAAAAGAATATAAACGCTATTATTCTTGCCTGTGTTCAAATTATTGTTATTATATTTAATATTTTTCGTGTGCGAGTTCACCCAGAATCCTTACTCTACTATGTCCCATTTTGGTGGATAATTGCAATTATTCCCGCGCTTCTAATTTTGTTTTCAAATAAGAAAGATGAATCTATCTATAAGATAGGAAAAAGTTTAATGACTGTTGAGTATATATTTTTTTTCTTCTATTTTTTGAGTATTGTTTTATCTAAATTAAATTAGTGATACACATTTCAGCATATGCTAGAATGTGTATCATTTTTATTAAGGGGAAAATTGGTTTTTGATTGTGTAAATTTTGAGAAGTAGTATAATTTAAATACATGATAAATGAGCAGTTGGTGAACTATATAAAGACAGTCGAGGCTCAGGGTTTTACCGAGTCTGCTGTTCGGGATGTATTGGCCAAGGCTGGATGGCAGAGTAATGAAGTAGAGGAAGCATATTCACATATGAAGCTCTTGAAGGGGATGCCGGTGCCAGCAGGTACAGCTCAAATAAATATTCCACAACAAACAGTATCTATAAATGTTGCTAAGTCTACAGTGGCAAGTAGTCATACTATTAACCAGAATCACTCAGTTGAGTACAATTCACCATATAGTATTGGTCTTGCGACAGTGCTTTGTGCTGCTATATTTATACTCCTCAATAAGGTAATAGATGACAGTGCTATATTTACAAATAGTATAAATGCTAAATTGATTTTTGATGTGATGCTGATTGTCCCGTTTATAGTAGTGGCTTTTATCTTGCATGAATCTTTCCGAGATCATAAGAAAAAGTTCCTTATTATGTCCCAGCCATACTTCCTGGTTAGCGGATTTTTGCTCGTACGACTACTTTGGGATACTAGCAACTATATTTTGAATGCTAATGCAGCTTATGGTGTGTATGTTGTATTGATACTTATAATTATTGTACTTACAGGATCGATTCTTTTTATTCAAAAATATATGAAATCATAATTATATGGCACTTGTAACAACACAAAATGAAAATGTTTTCAAAACAAAGTTTACAAATACTGGAGGATTTATTGTGACCCTCCTTGGCCTATCACTTCTAGCCTTAGCCGAGAGGGTACTCTACGATACAGGCCGTTTGATTGCATTGCCACCGCTCGACTATTTCGACAACTTAGGTGTGATCATTGTGCATGCTGTTGTAATAATATTCTTCCTAGTTATTGCATTAGTATTGAATCTATCACTTTCTCACAGACAAGAGCGTTATGCAGTAGCACTTGTACCATATTTCGTGGTCAGTATAATCTTGGCTATGCAACTACTGCTTCAAGTTAGTGTATATTTCATCAATCATCACACTACAATCCAGTTCTACATAGTAATGCTCGCCCTTATTGCCGTATGTACATATGGTATATACCTCACTCAAAGTCGCCACAAAGTAGTTGGGGAATAAAATATCTATGGAAATACCACCTATCATAACTCCACCACCAGTTCCAATACCAGTTAGTGCTGTTGTAAAAGAATTTCATAAATCTAAAGTAATCTTAGTTATTGCTTATATACAGCTTGTTATATATGCTTTTTTGTTCCTCTTGCCAATTATTTTTAACAGGAGTTCTGGTAGTTTTGCGATCTTATTATTCATTGTTCCGGCACTTGTAATTATTTTCACCAAAAGTCCTTCAGCATATAGAATAGCCCGGATATTTTTTATTGTTGAATTAGTTCTAACTATTGTGCCTATGATTATTTTATTATTTGTATTTAGTAATTTATAATATGAAAAAATATTTACCACATATTTTATTGGGCCTTTATGTAATAGAGGCAATTGTTGCAGGGATTAATCCTTATTCACGGAGCGTTTGGTATGCCGAGAATATTCCTATTATGTTGCTCGTTTTGTTTATAGTAATCCTATATTACCGAGGTGTACGATTCTCTAATACTTCATATATACTAATGTTCATATTGCCATTTTGGCATACTATTGGAGGGCACTATACATTTGAGCGTGTACCATTTGATTTCTTTAATAACTTTTTCGGATTTGAGCGTAATATGTATGATCGTATTGGGCACTTTACAGTAGGATTCTATGCATTACCGATTATTGAATACATGGTGGAAAGGAAGTTGGTGGCCAAAAGGTTTCTCGCGATAACTCATTCTATATTTTTTATAGCATTTGTGGCTGTGTTCTACGAATGGACAGAATGGTGGTATGCAGAATTGTATGGAGGGGAGAGTGGAGCAGCCTTCCTAGGCTCTCAAGGCGACATCTGGGACGCACAAAAGGATATGCTCCTAGACGTCCTAGGCGCAGTAGCAGTATCATTGTTGTATCTAAGAATTAGAAAAAAGTAGTAAAAAAATAAAATGAAACACATTTATGCATATGCTTAAATGTGTATTATTTATATATAGGGTATTTAGTAAATTATTTATCCCCACAATATATTGACAGGAGGCCGAGGGGGGGGGGTACAATGTTATTAGTTTAAGTTGTGTGTAATTTTATTATAACAACACACAATTTAATTCTATTCATATTATGAAGAAATTTTTAAAAATTGGTTTAGGGAGTTTTGTTTTTATACTTATGTTTGTTTCATTTACTGGGTTCATTTTTGCAAAAGAAGTAAAGTATGAGGTTGGACGAACTACTAAATATTTAGGTCATGATCCTGATTCAGGTAGGAATCTTTGCCAGGTAACTATTACATATTCAGATGGTAGTACATATACAGTTGGGGGAGAAATGAAAGGTGATGGTACAAAGATCTGGTGTGATACACGTGGATATTCTGCTAATAAAAATCCGCAAGAAGATGGTATTTATGGAGGAGGGGCTATACTTCCTACAACTGGTGCTTCACAAGTTTTTGATGCAAAAACACCTGTTTTAGGGAATAAAAATAATACAAATGTTAAAAAAATACAACTTGTTTTAAAAAATGAAGGATTAATTAGTGCTGTAGATGGAAATTATGGATCTATGACGAAATCAGCAATTACTAAATTCCAAAAGAAATACAAACTTCCAGCGAGCGGAACTATAAATAAAGAAACTAAAGCTTTATTAATAACAAAATTTATTAATCCCGACGAAGCGGGTGTAAATAGTGTCTCAGCAGAAGGTGATATTCCTCTTCCTAATATGGGTAAGTTATTAGATCCTACAACAAGTCAAAGGCCTCTTTAGTTTATTAAGTTTGGTGAATAACAAAAAATACCCGTTATGGGTATTTTTTGTTATAATGCTGTATATGGATAAATTTTTGACTAAAAAGAACTTCTCAATTATTGCTCGGGCGCGTAGCTTCAAGCATGCTTTTCGAGGAATTGGGATTATGCTTCGTACACAGCACAATGCTTGGGTGCACATGGTGGCAGCTATAGTTGCTATAGTTCTTGGTTTCAAATTTGATATATCACATGCTGAATGGTCAGTTCTAGTGCTGGCTATGGGCTTCGTGCTCGCTTCAGAGGCATTTAATACTGCTATGGAGATAGATATAGATCTTACTAGTCCTGAATATCACCCATACGCGAAAGCAACAAAGGATGTCGCGGCAGGAGCAGTCCTTATTTCTGTTGTTGTGGCAAGTGTGATAGGCTTGATAATATTCTTACCAAAAATAATATTAAATTAACATGAAAGACAATCTATTTAAAACACCAAAAGATAAATTAATTATTGCTATCGATAATGTTGCTAGTCTAGGCGAAATCGAAGATTTAATTAAAGAAACATATTTATTCTGTGGATGGTATAAAATAGGGCTCGAAGTAAGTACTGCTTATGGGATAGACACAATGATAAATCTTGTTAAAAAATATAAAGCAAAAGTTTTTTTTGATGGTAAATTCCACGATATCCCTAATACAGTAGGTCATGCAACGGCCAAATTGGTTCAAAAAAATGTAGATATGATGACAGTGCATTGCTCAGCTGGAGCAAGAGCATTGGAAAGAGCCGTTGAAAACAAAGGGGATACTTGTATTTTGGGTGTTACCGTACTGACTTCTCATACTGAAGAAGATTGCTTGCATATATTTGGATCACCAGTCAATGAAAAAGTTTATCAATTTGCAGAGGATGCACTCAATTCAAAAATGGATGGTATTGTGTGTTCCCCAAATGAATTATTGATGCTATGCATGGACCCACAATTTAACGATTTGATAAAAATAACTCCAGGGATCCAACCTGATTGGACAGTAACCAATGATCAAAATCGCACAATGACACCAAAAGATGCAATTTTAAATGGAGCTACTGCTATTGTTGTAGGGCGAGGTATCACACAACAAAAAGATAGGGCTGAAGCAGCTCAACTTGTGTTGCAACAAATAATAGATGCAATGCTTATAGCCAAGTAGTATTTATTTTCTCCACCCGTCGCGGTTTTTGGCGAATTCTATAACTTTCTCTAGATTATTTTTATCGAGCAAATTTTCTTCTACTGCAACTGTGCACAAAGTTTCGAAATTTGAAATAGTATATGTTGGAATATTTTCTTTATCAAATGATTCTTTTGCATCTGGAAATCCATACGTAAATAATGCCACAAGCCCAATCACCTCGGAGCCTGCTTCGCGAACGGCCTGGATTGATTGGAAGCTACTTTTACCAGTTGCAATCAAATCTTCTACTAGTACAACCTTGCTACCTTTTGGTAGATTGCCTTCGATCTGATTTTTCATCCCATGTTTTTTTGGCTCGGGACGTACATAACAATTCGGTAAATTTAATACATCCGATACTAGTGCTGCATGTGCAATTCCTGCAGTTGCTACTCCGGCTACGACTTCTGTGTTTGGAAATTTGTCTTGAATAATTTCAGCCAGAGCATTTTTTACAAAAGTTCGAATTTCTGGATAAGAAAGTACCATACGATTATCACAATAAATAGGGGATATCGTACCAGATGTCCAAGTAAACGGATTTTCAACATTTAATTTTACGGCCTTAATTTCCAAGAGTTTTTTGGCCAATTCTTTGGATTTGATTATATTCATAGATTTTATTATAGCAATAATATATTAACTTGACTATTGTAACGCTTTGGTATAATATACACCTTACGAGCTCTGTAGAGCTTTATTTTATATATGACAAGATCACTTAAAAAAGGACCATACGTAGACGAGCGACTTTTGAAAAAAATCGCTGGCAAGAAACCAATCGAAACAGGTATGATAAAGACCTGGTCTCGTGCATGTCAAATTTCTCCAGAAATGGTAGGATTCATGTTCGGAGTACATAATGGTAAGGTGCACGTTGAAGTATTGGTTACAGAAGACATGGTAGGACACCGTTTAGGAGAATTTTCTCTAACTCGTAAGTTCGTACGCCATGGAGGTAAAATGCAAAAAGAATTAGAGCAAAAGAAGAAAGAGGCCGAGATTACTGCTGCCAAGGCTGCAAAGGGTGCAACAGATACAAAGAAGAAATAATTTTAATATATGAAAGCATCACTCAAAAATTACAGACAGTCTCCTCGCAAAGTCCGCTTAGTCGGAGATTTGTTGAAGGGTAAAAGTGTTGTTGTAGCTCAAACAGAGCTTCGCAATTTGATCAAGCGAGCAAGTCTACCAATGATGAAATTGCTCGATTCAGCAGTTGCAAATGCAAAGTTGCAAGGAATGGATATCAATAACCTAGTGATTGCAAATGTTACAGTAAACAAGGGTCTTGTTATGAAGCGCTCTATGCCAAGAGCTCGTGGTAGTGCATCACGTATCAACAAGCGTACAAGTCACGTTTTGCTTACATTGAAAGAAGTAGGATCAAAGGATGGAGCTAAAAAAGTAGCAAAGAAAGTTGCTGTTAAAAAGGCCCCAAAAGCCAAGGTTTTAAAAGCTAAGAAAGAAGATAAATAATTATATGTCAAAAGTTGTACACCCATATGCTCATAGATTAGTCATACTACGCGGTTGGAAAAGCCGTTGGTTTGCTGACAAAAATTACGCTTCAAATTTAGCAGGTGATGTTCTTATCCGTCGTTTCTTGGACAAGAAATTGCGTGGTATGTACATATCGACTGTTGACATAGAGCGCAATAACAAAAGTTTGAAGATCCTAGTACACACATCACGCCCAGGTATGATCATTGGCCGCAGTGGTGAGGGTGCTGCGAAGCTTAAAGCTGAGTTGTTGAAGTCACTTTCAAAGAGCAAAATCAATCTTCCAGAAGAAGTAAAGTTCGATATTATCGAAGTTACAAACCCAGATGCAGATGCTGCTATCGTTGCTTATGGTATTGCTGAGGGCTTGGAGAAGCGCCTACCATACCGCCGTGTATTGAAGCAAATGATAGAGAAGGTTATGGCTGCTCGTGGAGTAAAAGGGGCACGTATATTCATCGGAGGCCGTCTTGGTGGAGCTGAAATCGCTCGTACAGAACAGATCAAGAAAGGAAGTATTCCTTTGCAGACATTCCGTGCGGACGTAGACTTTGCTCGTGAGAAAGCACATATGACATACGGTGATATTGGTATCAAAGTATGGATATACCGTGGTGAAATTTTTAATGAAGATAAAAAATAATTTTTATGTTAATCCCAAAGAAAGTAAAATTTAGAAAATGGCAAACAGCACGCAGAAATGTGGAGCGTCGTACTCCAGATACTCGGGGTATTACACTTGCTTTTGGATCATTCGGATTGAAGGCTACATCAAGCGCTCGCGTAAAGTCTAACCAAATCGAATCTGCTCGTAAGGTTGCAACTCGTACTATCACAAAAGCTGGACGTATTTGGATTCGTATTTTTCCAGACCGACCATTTACAGCAAAGCCCGCAGAAGTAGGTATGGGAAAGGGTAAAGGTGATCCACAAGGTTACTGTATGGAAGTAAATCCAGGACGCATCATTTTCGAAGTAGATGGAATTCCAGAAGCTCTTGCTCGTGAGGCTTTGCGCAAGGCTGGTACAAAATTACCATTAAAGACACGCATCGTAGCTCGTCAATAAATTTTTATGAAAGAAAAAACAGAAGTAAAAAAGAATAAAGTATTGAAAGGAGTTGTTGTTTCAGATAAAATGGACAAGACTATTGTAGTATCTGTTACTCGCTTTGTAGAGCACAAAAAATACGGTAAAAGATTGAAAATCAGCAAGAAGTACAAGGCCCATGACGAAACAAATTCCAAGAAAACAGGGGATAAGGTAGAAATCGTAGAGACTCGTCCAATCTCTAAAGATAAGAAATTTAAAGTAATAGCTTAATTATATGATACAAGACGGAACAGTAGTAAAAATAACAGACAATGCTGGCGGAAAGGTTGGCAAGGTCTTCAAAGTACTTGGCTCATCACGCCGACGTTATGCTTATATTGGCGACAAAGTAATCCTTTCTGTAAAGGTTGCAGAACCTCGCAAGGGTATAAAGAAGAAGGATGTCTGTCAGGCTGTAGTTGTGCGTACTACAAATGCGTTTCGCCGAAAGGATGGATCATATATTCGTTTTGATGATAATGCAGTAGTAATACTAGAAAAGGACAAGCAAGACCCAAAAGCAGGTCGTGTATTCGGACCAATTCCACGAGAGCTAGCAGAGCGTGGCTACCAAAAGATTATTTCATTAGCACCAGAGGTTATATAATTATATGAAAATCAAAAAAGGAGACAATGTAATAATTCTTGCCGGAAGCGACAAAGGTAAAAAAGGTAAAGTAATGAAAGCTATGCCTACACTCAACAAAATAGTTGTTGAGGGTATCAACATGAAGAAGCGAAGCAAGAAAGCAAGCAAGAAGACTGGCGCAGGGCAAGTAATAGAAATGGCAATGCCAATAGACGCAAGTAATGCAAAAAAGGTTGCTTAATTTAATTTGTAATTAATATATGGAAACAACAAAACAAAAAGAGAAAAAAGCATACACAACAATGAAAGGCGACTTCAAATACAAGAATTTGATGTCTGCACCTCATTTGGTAAAGGTAGTTGTAGCTACAGGCACAGGTAGTGCTGTAAAGCGCGACAAGAATCGCAACGACTTTGTTGTAGGACGCCTTGCAAAGATCACAGGTCAGAAGCCAGCTCTACGAAGTGCAAAGAAATCTATCGCGAGCTTCAAAATCCGTGAAGGGGATCCAGTAGGGGTAATGGTTACACTACGTGGTGCGCGTATGTACTCATTCCTAGATAAGCTAATCAACGTTGCAATCCCTCGTACAAAAGACTTCCGTGGTATAGAGACAAAAATTGTAGACAATATCGGAAATCTAACAATGAGTATCAAAGAGCACACAATCTTCCCAGAAGCAGGAGATGAAGAACTAAAAGATGTATTCGGTATGGCAGTTACAATAGTAACAAGCGCAAAGACAAAAAAGGAAGCATTAGAATTCTTCAAACTCATAGGTATTCCATTCAAAAAGTAATATTTCTAAGAAGTCCCCGAAAGGGGATTTTTTCGTTGACATTTTTAGTGTAAGGGGTATGATGAGAGAAAATTTAACTCCTTATAATTATGAATCTAAAAAATTTAATCCACGAATTGTCCAACTTGGACATCCCTAATTATTTTTTCTTCGGTGTTTCTATCATTGCTTTGATTTTTGCCTATTTATTTTACAAGGAAAACCAAAGAAAAAAACAACTACTTTCGAATCCATTTCATTTTTTACCTAAAGAGTTGGATGAGAATTTGATTATACATACCAAAATTTTCGACAAAGTGAATAATATTGTGATAGGGAAAGTCGAAAACCCCAATATGAATTTACGGCGAAAACTAATAAACGATAGAATTCATATTATCGTTGATGAAGGGGAGAGAATCTTTGTGGAGAAAAATTATGAAATCAAAGACGGCAAATTCGTCTTAATGACTCACTAAACTAAAATTATTTTTATTAAAAAAGGCTTCGAAAGGAGCCTTTTTATTTAGCCTTGTATTCGATAGTGAAAGGGTTTGACATATATGAGGCTATCTGATAGTATAGGGGAAGTTCTTTAATTTGGCTGATCCGCTTTTCTCCTTAAGAGGTTTATGACTTTTTAAGAAAACAAGCGAGACATCACCAGATTAGGGGATATATTTTTATATATGGCAAAAACATCAGTAATCGCAAGACATCTAAAGAAGTCCAAATTTAGCACTCGAGAAACAAATCGTTGTTTTAAGTGTGGCCGAGGACGTGGATTTATGCGAGATTTCGGTATTTGCCGTATTTGCTTCCGAGAGCTTGCCAATGATGGTATGCTTCCTGGAGTTCGTAAATCAAGCTGGTAATAATTTAAACAAAACATATGGACCAAATCGCAAACATGATACAAATGATAAAGAATGCAAACTCTCGTGAACACGAGGTTGTTGTTGTTCCATTTTCAAAGATCAAGATGGCTATTGCTGAATGTCTACTTCGCCACAAATTCATCTCAAGCGTTACAAAGAAAATGAAAAAGAATTTCCCAGTATTGGAAATCGGTCTTATCTACACAGCAAATGGCCCAAAGGTTCAGGATGTTAAGCGTGTTTCAAAATCTTCTCGACGTATGTATACAGGAGTAAAGGGGATCCGAAGAGTGAAGCATGGTCAAGGTATTATGGTTCTTACAACACCAAAAGGAATTTTAACAGATAGCGAAGCACGCAAGGAGCTCGTCGGTGGCGAAGTCCTCTTTACAATGTGGTAAGAATAATTTTATGTCACGTATAGGAAAACAAACAATTTTAATAACAGCAGGAGTGGAGGCAAAGCTTTCAGACAAGACTTTTACTGTGAAAGGCCCAAAGGGTACTCTAACACGCGAGTTTCCAGGTAATGTTACAATTGCTATAACAGGCAATGAGATCACATTTGTGCCAAAGAATGCTGATGACAAAAAGAACCGTGCATTGTGGGGAACATACGCATCTCATGTAAAGAACATGGTAAACGGTGTTTCAACAGGATATTCAAAGAAATTGATACTAGAAGGAGTTGGATTCAAATCAGAAGTTGCAGGTACAGTACTGAAGCTCGCATTAGGATTCTCTCACCCTGTAAATGTTGAAATCCCAACTGGACTTGAAGTAAAAGCTGAAAAGAACAACATCACAGTATCAGGTATCGACAAAGAAATGGTTGGTCAATTCGCAGCAAGTGTAAGAGCCCTTAAGAAACCAGAACCATACAAAGGTAAAGGATTCCATTATGACGATGAAGTTGTTCGTCGTAAGCAAGGTAAAAAGGCTGCGTAATAGCATAAGGATTTAGTATAAGTATAAGAAAAACCATGAACAAAAAACTAGACAAAAGAATAAGACTAAAGAAAAAGATCAGAACAAAAGTAACTGGTACTATGGAGCGCCCACGCTTGTCAGTATTCCGATCAAACAAATTTATCTATGCTCAAGTGATTGATGATACAACAGGCAAGACGATTGTTTCAGCAAATGACATGAAAGTAGTAAAGGGTAAAAAAACTGAACGATCTCTAGATATCGGTAAAGAAATTGCAAAATTAGCAATCGCCAAGGGTATCAAGACTGTCGTTTTCGATAGAAATGGATTTAAATACACTGGTCGTGTAAAAGCACTTGCAGATAGTGCACGCGAAGGCGGTCTAATTTTTTAATATAAATATATGGATACACAAACACCAAAAACAAATACAACAACAGCA
Organism: Patescibacteria group bacterium; assembly: GCA_030916965.1. Lineage (GTDB taxonomy): Bacteria > Patescibacteriota > Minisyncoccia > Phycocordibacterales > UBA9973 > UBA8515. The sequence goes on along the minus strand of JAUPVQ010000012.1, from coordinate 38,366 downwards.
AAGCCTGCTTACTCTCCATCAAAAGGACGAGGTAGTACATACAGTGGTGGAGCATCACGCTCAGGTGGGGAACATCGCAAACCAAGAGCATCTTTCGAGCGTCCAAAGCCAGAGTTTGACCAAAAGATGGTATCTATCCGTCGTGTGACTCGTGTTGTGTCTGGAGGACGCCGTATGAGCTTCGCTGTAGCACTTGCTATTGGCGACAAAAAGGGATCACTAGGACTCGGAACAGGAAAGGGTAACGACACAGCTCTTGCAATCGCAAAGGCACTCCGTGTTGCAAAGAAAAACATGTTCCGTATCAAGACAACAAAAGAAATGTCTATCCCAGTAGATGTATTTGCAAAATTCGCAAGTTCTACAGTTGCAATCATGCCTAACCGTGGCAAAGGATTGGTAGCAGGAAGTACTGTTCGTGAAATGCTTACACTTGCTGGTATCAAAAATGTAACTGCAAAAATAAATTCAGGTAGTAAGAACAAGCTTAACAATGCTCGTGCAACATATTATGCTTTGTACCAAATTCGTACAAAAGGTAGTATCAAGGCTAAGCCAGTATTAGCAGAAGAGGTAACAAAAGAATAATTTTATGCAATTACACACACTAAAAAGAAAAACAAAAAATAAAGCAAAGAGAGTAGTTGGCCGTGGTGGTGCACGTGGTAAGACTTCGGGCCGTGGTACAAAAGGTCAAAATGCTCGTGCTGGTCACAAGAAGCGCCCAGAAATCCGTGATATGATCAAGAAGCTTCCAAAGCTTCGTGGATACCGTTTCAAATCTACAGAACAAAAGCCAGCTCCAGTAAACGTAGGAGCACTAAATATTTTCGAAGTAGGTGCTATACTTAAGCCAGGGGATTTATTTAAGGCAAGACTTATACGTAAAGTAAGTGGTAAACTACCTATGGTAAAGATATTGGGTACAGGTGAGATCACAAAGAAGCTAACTATCGAAGGTTGTGTTGTGTCAGCGTCAGCTCGAACAAAAATCGAGAAGGCTGGTGGAACTATCCTTTAAAACAAAATACAAATGGAAAATGTTTGGAATAAAATAAGAATGATTTTTATGGACAAGATACTTCGCAAGCGCGTTGTTTTTGTCCTTCTTGCTCTTGTTGCATTCCGACTTCTAGCAAATATTCCAATTCCTGGAGTTGATATAACAGCACTTGAGCGTGTTATCAATAACAACCAATTACTTGGAGCGTTCAACATTCTATCTGGAGGAGGGCTTTCACATTTGTCTATAATCATGCTTGGAGTAGGACCTTATATTACAGGATCAATCATAATGCAATTGCTCACTATCATGGTGCCAAGACTCAAGTCTATGTATCAAGAGGAAGGCGAGCTAGGTAAAAAGAAATTCACTCAATATGGCCGTATTTTGACTGTACCACTTGCTATAATTCAAGGATTTTCTTTGATACTTTTACTTTCAAAACAAGGCGTATTGGGTGACCTTACAACATTTCAAATGATTGCCAATATAACTATTGTTGTAGGTGGATCAATGTTACTAATGTGGATTGGTGAGTTGATTTCTGAATTTGGTATTGGTAATGGTGTATCACTTATAATCTTTGCTGGTATTATCGCAACAATCCCACAAAATATTAGTCAATTTATTTATACATTTGAAGTTGCAAAGTTACCAATGTACATAATTTTCTTAGTTGTCGGATTATTGATTATCGCAGGTGTAGTATTGATATCTGAGGCTGAGCGCCCAATACCTGTTACATATGCCAAGCAAGTCCGTGGTTATGGCAATGCTGGTGGAGTACAAACATATTTACCATTGCGAGTTAACCAAGCTGGAGTTATCCCTATTATCTTCGGTCTATCTATACTTATGTTCCCACAGATTTTAGGTAACTTACTAGCTAGCTCTACAAGTAGTATATTACTATCTATTTCAAAAGGTATGCTTTGGTTTGTGAACAATTCATATGCTTATGCTATAACATACTTTATTCTTGTATTTCTATTTACATATTTCTATACAGCAATCACATTTGATCCAAAGCAACTTGCAGATAATTTGCAAAAGGGTGGTGCGTTTATTCCAGGAATTCGTCCAGGTGCTGCAACTATTGAATACATTTCAAACATACTAACTCGTATTACACTTGTAGGTGCATTGTTCCTAGGTATTATCGCAGTGTTACCGCTCGTGATGAAGGGTATTACAGGGATTACATCATTTGCTCTTGGAGGTACAGCCTTATTGATTGTGGTATCTGTGGTCCTTGATTTGATAAAGAAAGTTGAAGCACAACTCTCAATGAGAGAATACTAAAAAGTCCCTAAATGGGGCTTTTTTAATGTTAATTTTATAGTATAATAAAAATATGAATAATAAACCATTTACATTTGTTTTCTTTGGAATTGTGGGTTCTGGCAAGGGAACTCAAGTTGAACTTTTGCAAAAGTACCTTCTAGATAAGAAATTGACTGACGACGTACTATTTACTTCAACAGGTAATGAGTACAGAAAATTGATAAATAGTGAGAGTTATACAGGCAACTTGGTCAAAACAACTTTAGAGAAAGGCTTCCTCCAGCCAGATTTCCTCACAACAACTTTGTTTGCAAATATCTTGATTGCAGGTATGAAAGAAAATACCTCTTTTATTGCAGACGGTTATCCTAGAACAACATCACAAGCTGAATCATTTGAAAATGCAATGAAGTTCTATAGCCGTGATACAGTACATGTAATTTATATAAAAGTTGGAAGAGAAGAAGCAATCAAACGCATGAAGTTGCGTGGGCGCTCAGATGACAGTGACGAGGGTATAGAGAAGCGCTTCGATGAATATGTAAACAATGTTGTACCATCTATGAATTACTTCAAAGATATTCCAGGTTACAATATGCATATTGTAAATGGTGAGCAATCGATAGAGGGAGTGCATGCAGAAATTATTAAATCTCTAGGAATTTAATATGGAAGACAACAAACACATCATCATCTCTTTGGGTGGGTCTTTGATTGCACCTAATGAAATAGATACAAATTTCATTCCTGATTTTGTTTCGCTAATAAAAGAATATGTTGCAAAAGGATATAAATTTGGAATCATAACTGGTGGTGGAAAAGTTGCTCGAAATTATCTCGATGCAATAAAAATAATTACTACTCCATCAAATACAGATCTCGATTGGATAGGTATTGCAAGCACTCGTTTGAATGCTGAACTATTACGAGTTGCTTTTGGTGAGCTTGCTTATGACAAAATAATTCTTGATCCTGATATGATACCAACTACAGATAGGCAAGTTATGCTTGGTGGTGGATGGAAGCCGGGAAACAGTAGCGATTTGGCTGCTATACACACTGCAATCACTCTTGGTGCAAAGAAGGTCATCAATCTTTCAAATATAGATTATGCTTACGACAAAGACCCGAAATCTTTTCCTGACGCAGTAAAGATAGAGCACTCAAATTGGGCAGACTTTCGTAAGATATTACCTACAGAGTGGAACCCAGGTCTCAACGCACCATTCGACCCAATAGCAGCCATAAAAGCTGAAGAGAAGGGAATAGAAGTAGCCATAATGAATGGCAAAAACTTAGAGAACCTCAAAAACTATCTCGATGGCCAAGCGTTTATAGGGACTGTAATTAAATAATAATTATTTGCAATACTAGCTCGGATTAGCTAGTATGAATTGACATGGCTATTTATATTAAAACTAAAGAGGAGATTGAGATTATCCGGGAAGGAGGCAAGCGGTTGGCTACTATATTGGCCAAAGTGGGTAAAATGGTGGCTCCAGGGGTCACAACAGCAGAGCTCGATGAATATGCCTATAAACTGATCAAAGAGGGTGGAGATACCCCAGCATTCCTTAATTACAAGCCAGAGGGTCATCACAAGGCATTCCCAGCCTCTTTGTGTACATCTACAAATAGTGAAGTTGTTCACGGTATACCTAGCAAAAGGAGAGTTTTAAAAGAAGGGGATATTATTTGTATAGATCTTGGTATCAAACATAAGGGTTACTTTACAGATCACGCTATTACTGTACCTGTTGGGAAAATTTCACAGAAGGATCAAAAACTTATCGATGATACAAAAGAGGCGATGATGGTGGGAATCTGGGCAGCAAAGAATGGTAACACAACAGGGGATATTGGTTACGCTATTGAATCATTTGTAAATAAAAAGTATGGTATCGTTCGCGAGCTTTCAGGCCATGGCGTGGGGATAGAAATTCATGAAGATCCCTATATTCCCAATTTTGGGAAGGCGGGTAAAGGCGTGAAATTAATTCCAGGAATGATAATTGCAATTGAGCCAATGCTGACAAATGGCAAAGCAAATATCGAAGTACTAAATGACGGCTATACAATAATCACAGCTGATGGATCCAAGGCTGCACACTTCGAACACACAATTCTAATCACAAAAGACGAGCCAGAAATTTTAACTATGTTATAATAAAAACATGGAAAGTTTCAATTTTAATAATGCTCCGAAATTCAAAGATGCTCAAGAAGAGCTATCGTATTTGCGCGCGCAGTTAAAAGAGCGTGAGCAAAAAATTATTGAGAGTGGTTCTGATATTACGCGAGAACAATTGGCTCATGATGCAATCCATGAATATCGCAAGATAGATCCTACCGAGGTTATGCATCAGAGTGCTGTGCTGAAAGATCACGAAGCCGAGGCACTAGTATTGCGACTAAAGCCAGAAAACCACGATCACAAAATGGAAGAATTGCTAGGAATATTACTTGAGAAGGGTATAAGCAATACTCTCGCATTGGTAGCCAAAATGAATAACCCACACCTAGACGATGACTTCCACCGGTTTCTTGTGCAGTATTTACATAGTGCAAAAAGAGTTCCTGGTCTTAAAGAGGGTACACCATTATTTAAATCTTTGGATATGAAATTGTTCGAGATCTCACTCCCAGAACCTACCGAAGACAATAAAAAGGGCTTGAAAGAATTGCTTTCTGCAATGGAGCAATTCTATGCAGGTATGCATTCAGTAGGTGAAGGGCGTCACAACTATGAACGCAATCATTTCACATTAGAAATCGCACTTTCAAATAATAGTGACCAGTTTATTTTTTATACAGCGGTCCCAAGCAACAAAGCTGATCTTTTTGAGAAACAAATTTTAGGTGTGCACGCACATGCAAAGATTGTAGAACTACCTGATGACTATAATATTTTTACAGAAAATGGTGCGATAGCAGCATCTATGGCAAAATTAACAAAGTACGATGTGTACCCAATCAAACTCTACGACAACATAGAGCATGACCCACTCAATATTATCCTCAATGTTTTTACAAAGATGCAAAAGGAGGGCGAAGGTGCAAGTATTCAATTTAGTATCTGCCCAGAGGATGACGACATAATTGCTAAATACAGGATAATCCTAGAGGATGTAAAGAGTGGTATGTCTGTGCGCACAGCGAGCTCTATGGTACGCCAAGTCGGCAAAGAGTTTGGCAAACTTGCAAAAGAAATACTTTTTGGAGCAAGCAAACATAAAGAAGATAAAAAGACAAACGACCGCGCAGTCGAGGCAATCACAGAGAAATTGAAGAGTACAATTATGGCGACAAATATCCGTATAGTCACATCGGCAGGTACAGCAGATAGAGCACGCCAAATTCTCTCAGACTTAGAGTCATCATTCAACCAGTTCACAGAAGCAGATCGAAATGGATTATTGTTTGAGAGACCAGTTGGGGCAGAGCTTGCACATTTGGTTCACAATTTCTCTTATCGTACTTTTGACGACGAAATGAAAATGCCACTGAATTTAAAAGAACTTGCAACTATATTTCACTTCCCATATGGTATTTCTGATTCACCTCAACTCAAACAAGCAAAAGCTGGGATTGCACCTGCTCCTATTGAAATGGGTGGAGAGGGTATTGTGATTGGGCACAATGATTATCGCGGCAAGGATACACAGATCCATTTTGCTCCAGAGGATCGAATGCGCCATTTCTATGTTATAGGTCAGACAGGTACAGGTAAGACAACAATCATGAAGAACATGATTGCTCAGGACATAGCGGCAGGCCACGGTGTATGCTATATCGACCCACATGGTACCGACATCCAAGATATTCTTTCCTATGTGCCAAAGGAGCGCATAGATGATGTTATCTACTTTGACCCAGCATATACTGCGCGCCCTATGGGACTCAATATGCTACAGTTTGACCCTAAATACCCTGAGCAAAAGACTTTTGTGGTAAATGAATTGATGGGAATATTCAATAAGCTTTTTGATATGAAGACAAGTGGTGGTCCTATGTTTGAGCAGTATTTCAAGAACTCAGCTTTCCTGATAATGGAGGACCCAGAGAGTGGATGTACTCTATTGGAGATCTCTCGTGTCCTTTCCGACAAAGCATTTCGCGATATGAAATTATCCAAATGTAAAAACCCAATTATTAAACAATTCTGGATGAACGCTGAACAAACAACAGGGGATCAGTCTCTTGCCAACTTCGTGCCGTATCTAACTTCCAAATTCGACAATTTTATTTCCAATGACATTATGCGCCCGGTAGTCTTGCAAGAGAAATCCGTTTTTGACTTCCGTGAGATTATGGATAATAAGAAAATTCTTTTAGTGAATTTATCAAAAGGCCGTCTTGGTGAGATCAATGCTAATCTGATTGGTATGTTGCTAGTAGGGAAAATTCAGATGGCCGCACTTTCTCGTGTAGATATGTATGGGCAAAAGATGGAAGACTTCTTCCTGTATATCGATGAGTTCCAGAATGTTACGACTGACTCGATTGAATCAATTCTTTCCGAAGCTCGTAAGTACCGACTATCACTTACTGTTGCACACCAATATATTTCCCAATTAGAAGATAATATTAAGAACGCTGTGTTTGGTAACGTTGGCTCGCTCGCAGTATTTCGCGTAGGTGCTGAAGATGCTGAATTCCTCGAGAGTAAATTCAAACCAGTCTTTACAGCCAAAGATATTATGAAGATAGACAACCGCAATGCTTATGTAAGTATGCTCATCAATGGCCAACCAACCAAGCCATTCAATATAGCAACATTTGCTCCACCAAAAGGTAATATGGAAATGGTCCAAGCTCTTAAGGAATTGTCATATCTCAAGTATGGCCGTGATCGTGAAGAGGTGGAGAACGAAATAATGGATAAATATAGGCAATAATTTTAAATTGCAAAAAGGCATAATTTCTGTTATTATGCTTGTACTTATTAATTTAATATATATAGAATAGATATGACTTACGAAAAATCTTTGATTATTATCAAGCCGGACGCAGTGCAACGAAATTTAATCGGTGAAATTATTTCACGTATAGAAAAAAAAGGATTAAAAATAGTTGGAATGAAAATGATCAGCATACAAGATGCTGTATTAGAAGAGCACTATGCACACATAAAAGACAAGCCATTTTTCCCAGGTATTCGTGATTTTATGAAAGCAAGTCCTGTGGTTGTAATGGCAGTTGATGGTATAAACACAATCTCAGCTCTAAGATTGCTTGTTGGACCTACTAAAGCTTGGGAGGCAAATGCGGGTACTATCCGTGGAGACTTCTCACTTTCTACACAATCAAATATTGTGCACGCCTCAGATTCAATAGAGAATGGTGAAATAGAGGTTAAAAGATTTTTTGAATCTAACGAAATTTTTGAGTATCAAAAAATTGATACTGATTTTATTTACGCAGAACACAAAAAGTAGTTTACAAAAAGCACCTTCGGGTGCTTTTTGTGTTAAAATAAATTTTATGATCAAAGTAATACTTTTTGACGCTGATGGGGTACTCGTAAACGGTGAGCGTTTTAGTCTAGTGCTCGAGCGCGAGCATGGGATATCTATAAACAAAACATTACCATTTTTTAATGGCGAATTTCAAAATTGCCTAGTAGGCGATGCAGATCTTAAAGAAACAGTTGCACCGCATTTGTCTCTATGGGGGTGGAAGGGTGATGTAGATACATTTCTTGATTATTGGTTTAATGCCGAGCATACAATAAATGAAGAATTGATTAATTACATACAGGAATTAAGAGGAAAAGGTGTTCAATGTTTCGTTGCTACAAATAATGAGAAATATAGATTTGCATACATGCTAGACAAAATGGGTTTCGCAAAGAGCTTCGACAAGACTTATTCATCTGCGCATCTGGGGTCAAAGAAGCCAGATTTGGAATTTTTCCAAAAAATATATGACGAATTAGAAAATATTAGGAAAGAGGAAATACTTTTCCTGGACGATGATCACAAGAACGTAGAAAGTGCAAAAGAATTTGGAATAAATGCTGAAATATATTCTTCTGTAGATCAGGTTAAAAATTTTTTTCTTTAAATTAGACTTGTAAAGCTGTCAAAGGTGTGGTTAATCATTAAAACGCTTGCTTTGGTTTTACATTCAGGTATAATTTATGTAGGGTTATTGGCGGCGTGTTACCTAGAACATATATTTTAAGGGAGTATCGGTCAATTTTCACTGTGGTGAGAGTTGCAATACACCCACTTAGCGTAACGCTATGGTAATATTTCCGAGATAGCCCTAAAAGACGAATTCTCCATCTTTATGATTGAGGATTTTTCTTTTTCATAGGCAAAAGTCTTTGTATTTGCTACTATATTTATATGAAATCACGTAAAAATATTCTTTCTCTTCTTGCCTCATCTATTATATTCCTCTGCATAGTCAATTTTATTGCTATAAAAGGATTGTGGTACTATCTATTTTGGTATTTCGATATGCTGATGCATTTTATTGGGGGGATGACAGTACTTTTTTTAATCGTTTACCTTTTTTATAGCAGAATTTCTTCGAGATCAAATTTACCAATCGGAATTTTAATATTATCTGTTTTTGTTATTGGTTTTGGATGGGAATTGTATGAACAATTGATATCTATGTTGATATCCCATAACCCACAAATATACCTAGACTCAATTTCAGATTTATTTTTCGATATGGCAGGAGGTATATTGGGGCTATTATATATATCTAGAAAATAGTATAATATAAATATGGAAATTAAAGATACAGAACTAAAGATTACTTTTGCAAATGGTGCCGGTACTGTGACCGGTGCTAATTTTTTACTCGAAGGGAATGGCAAGAAATTCCTCATTGATTGTGGACTTGTCCAAGGAGAGAGGATTGCAGATGAGCTCAATTGGGCCCCGTTTACTTATGACCCTAGTACAATTGATATTCTTTTTATAACACACGGGCACATAGACCATATTGGTCGTATACCCAAAATAATACAAGACGGATTCAAAGGTAGAATAATTTCTACAATTCCAACTCGTGATATTGTTCAAATTATGCTCGAGGATACTGCTCATATATTATCGCGCGACAACGAGCATCATTTAAAAGATATTTATTCTGCCGAAAATATAAAGAGAGCTATGGAACTCTGGGAGGGAGTAGAGTATCATCAAGTAATCAACGTCGATCATGGATTTCAATTCTCTTTCAAAGACACTGGACATATATTGGGCTCTGGGATGGTAGAGATAGTCTATAATGGCAAGAAAATAGTTTTTACAGGAGATCTTGGTAATTCTCCATCACCAATACTACCAGACACTGACAAGGTAACAGATGCAGATTATATGATAATGGAATCCGTGTACGGAGACCGCAATCACGAGGATCGCAATGAGAGAAAGGAAAAATTGGCAAAGGTAATCAATGAGAATTACAAAAGAGCAGGGACACTTATGATACCGGTATTTTCCCTTGAGCGTACTCAAGAATTGATTTTTGAAATCAATGAAATGGTAGAGGCCAAAACAATTCCTTTTATGCCGATATTTCTCGATTCACCATTGGCTATTAAATTAACACGAATTTACAAAACTAATAGCAAATATTTCAACCAAAATGCTCGTGATATCATAGCAAGTGGAGATGATATCTTCAACTTTCCAGGGCTCAAAATGACAGAAGAAACACAAGAATCCAAAGCCATACTTTCTGTCCCAAGTCCAAAGATAATTATGGCAGGTAGTGGTATGAGTAACGGTGGCAGAATCCTCCACCACGAGAAGAATTATCTTCCAAACCCAAATGATACAATACTACTAATTGGATACCAATCAGTGGGAACATTGGGTAGATTAATTCAAGAGGGAGTAAAGAAAGTTCATATTATGAATGAGGAGATACCTATTCATGCTCATGTAGAAATGATTAGCGGATATTCTGGCCATAAAGATTCCGATCACTTGGTGGAATTCGTCGCAGACACTGCAAAGACAGTGAAGAAAGTTTTCACTGTAATGGGCGAGCCAAAGGCAGCACTGTATCTCGCACAAAAACTCAAAGATAATTTAGGAATAGAAACAGAGAGCCCAATGGCAGGGGATACAATCATTATAGATTGTTCCTAATTATTAGTTTTTTAAAATGCAATGAAAAATTCTACTGCATACATAGACTCTTCAAATTTAAAATTCGGCGTCAAGCAAAGTGGCTGGGAGCTTGATTATAAATCTTTTCGGTCGTGGCTCCGTGATAAATTTGGCGTAAATCGAGCCATACTTTTTATGGGACTTTTACCCGATAACTTCGAATATTATAATTACTTACAGAATATTGGGTATGATATTTCTTTCAAGCCTACAATTACTAGCAAAGAGGGCAAAACTAAAGGAAATGTAGACGGAGAATTGATACTAACTATTGCAAAAGATTTTTATGAAAATAAGCTAGAAAGCGTAGTCCTTGTTTCTGGAGATGGTGATTACCACTGTATTGTTGAGTTTTTGAAAGAGAAAAATATTCACATTGAAATTGTATCGCCGAATCGCAAGTATCTATCGCTCTTATTAAAACGTACAAATGTTCCAATTGTAATCCTTGATCAATTTGTTGAAAAACTAAAGATAAAATGAAAAAGCCCCCAGATATGCCGAGACATATCAGGGGTCTTTTTCTTGTTTATGTAGATAATATACTATATACATCCATATTATGCAAGTAAAATTAAACCCTTGACTTGATGCCACAGGGGGGGGTATTATTAGGCTATTAGTAAATAACCCAATAAAATTTATGGAAGGATTAAATAATGAACAAAAAAAATGGGGAGTCGAAGCAGAAAATAAAGCTAAAGCTAATAGTGCTAAAATAGCTTTATACAAAGAAGAATTTGGAAAAGGTAGTAAAGAAATTAAATTATATAATCTCGATGCTACTGAACAGAATGGTCCAAATGGTATGGGAATGGAAATTTATGCTAAAAATTTTGATGAAGCAAAAGAGATGTTTGAAAGTTTTGTAAATATTGATAAGGATTTATGGGACAAACCTTTCCAAATAACTGAATTAGATGGAAAATTTGATTAATTAATATAAAAATACCACCCAATGGGTGGTATTTTTATTATAGGCTTTTTACGATTCTTTCAAATGTAGCTGGGTTATCTTTTGCTAGAGTTGATAGGATTTTGCGGTCGATTGCAATACCTTTCTTTTTCAATGCATCGATGAATTTGCTGTAGGACATTCCAAGGGGACGGATAGCAGCATTGATGCGCACTTGCCATAGTCGGCGTGCAACACCCTTTTTGTCTCGGCGGTGGGCAAAAGCGTAGGCACCAGCATGCATGATTGCCTCTTTTGCTTGAGCTTCCTTTGTACTGCGTCCAAAACGAAATCCTTTTGTTTGACTTAGGATATTCTTGCGACGCTTATTTTTCATTACTCCTCTTTTTACTCTTGTCATTGTATTAAAAAATTAAATTTTGATAATTACGCGTTTTGTAAGTGCGTGTTGATAACTTTGTTTGAAAGATTAAGTTCTTTACCACGGCGACCGCCCAATTGCTTTACGCGGGATTGCTTGGCATTGAAGTGGTTGAACCCAGGCTTACGAGCAAGGATTTTGCCTTTTCGTGTAACCTTTAATCTTTTTGTAAGTGATTTGTTTGTTTTCATATAATTTATTTTGGCATTGCTTTGCCATCTTTTTCTATTGTAATCATTGGACCTTTTGGACCCTTCTTGTATTCCTCCGCTATCTTATAATTTTCTGTTATTAGATGTAGGATTCTATCAAGTCTTTCTTTTAAAAATGCATCTGCCATATATTTGGAACGGCCAGAGAGGAAGAGTTCTATCTTTATCCTATGACCTTCCTTTAGCCATTCACTTGCTTTCTTGGCTTTCATGTTTAGATCATTGTCTCCAGTACCAATCTTGATTTGCACCGATTTGGTCTCTGTAGCTTTTGATCCGGCTTTTGCTTTCTTTTGCTTTTTGTTCTGCTCGTACTGGTATTTACCATGATCCATTATCTTTACTATAGGGGGCTTCGCATTGGGTGATATTTCTATCAAATCCAACCCTTCGGCCTGTGCCATAGCAAATGCTTCTTTAAAACTTAAAACACCAAGGTTCTCGCCCGTGCTTGATATAACTCGGAGCTCATTGGCTCGTATTTGGTTGTTAATACGTTCTCTCAATTTTAAAGTGTTTAATAGATCTCTCTAGGGCTAAATTGCCAAAGATGTACCTGAGAGGATAATAGCATATTCGTGTTATTATAGCAATATGTTAATCCAAGCTTATAAAGAAAGGGGGGAGACCCCGCTTGATGTCCTAAAAAGGCTAAAAAATGAGAATCCGGAATACCAGTATGTCCCTATGACCTATGCCGGGCGCCTTGATCCTATGGCCGAGGGTCTAATGCTTGTACTTACAGGCGATGATTGTATGAAAAAGGACGAATACACAAATTTATCTAAAGAGTACGAAGTAACAATACTTTTTGGCTTTGCTACAGATACTTATGATTTATTAGGGTTGGTAGAAGATGAGAGAAGTCATGTTGTTCCAGGAAGACTTGCGCAGGCTGTCGAGCCGAGCAGAGCAAAAATCCAGCAGGATTTTATGTGTGCTGACGGGAATAATATGACGAGCGAGTTTTCTAAGATAATAAAAAATTTTACAGGCAAGATAGATCAGAAGTATCCGCCATATTCTTCGCGGACCGTGAATGGCAAGCCACTTTTCCAGTGGGCACGTGAGGGACGGCTTGATGAAATTACAATCCCATCACACGAAGTGTATATTTCGAATATAGAGTTGATAGAAGAGAGTAAGATTACAAAAACAAAGCTCGCAAAATATATAAAAGAAAATATTGGAAAAATTAAAGGAGATTTCCGCCAAGAAGAAATTTTAGAAAAGTGGAACGAAGTCCTCCAAAATTCTACTGAGGAAGAATTTGTTTGTATAAAATTAAAAATCGCCTGTAGCTCTGGTACATATGTCAGAGTTGTAGCACATGAATTAGGGGAGAGTGTAGGAACTCAAGCACTAGCAATGCACATCAAGCGCACAAAAATAGGAGATTATAGTATTTAAGAAATTACTTTTTGAGCTTCGGCAAAGAGTTCTTCGACTCTTTCTTGGGTCTTGGCTTCGCCAAAGAGTCTGATTATTGGCTCTGTGTTTGAGGGTCGCAAGTGAATCCAAGATTTATCTGGGAGAACTATGCGCAGACCATCAAGCTCATTCATTACACCATCCTTAAAATGCTCTTTTAATTTTGAATACATTCCTGACAGCTCGCCACCTACTGGCCACTTGTCTCTTTTCATAAAATATTTTGGCAACGAACTTACGCATTCATTTATGGTTTGATTGCGTTCTGCGAGTAATTCTAGAGCAAGACTTAAGCTGACAAAACTATCACGACAGTTATTGAGAGTAGGGAATATAACACCACTTGTGCCTTCTCCTCCGACAATTGCATCATATTCCAACATGCCTCCCATCACATTTGATTCTCCAACCTTTGTACGGATACATTTACTACCGTGCCTCTCTGCTATGTCATCGATCATTTGTGATGTAGACATATTTATTACAACATTCCTTCCAGGATTTTTAGACAAAATATTTTCTACACCGAAAGCTAGAGTGTAATCTTCGGAAAGAACTGTTCCCTCATTGTTTATGATTACCATTCTGTCTGCATCTGGGTCATGGACAAAACCAATATCAACAGCAGATTCTTTTACAATAAGACCAGTCCCAACAAGATTCTCTACTGTGGGCTCGGGTTTGTGGGCGAATTTGCCATTTGGAATATTGTTTATTGGAACTAATTCCACACCAAGTTGTTCAAATAGATACGGATCAACAACACATGCGGATGCGTTGATCATGTCTACTGCCACTTTGAATTTACGTGCGCGAATTGCCTCGACGTTGATATAGGCTAGTATGTGATCTGCATGTTCTTTTGGAAAATTTGGCATATTATAAAAATGTTTTAATTTTTTCTACTTCCGACTCGTTTGTTAGTCTACCGCCTTTTACAACAAACTTGATTCCATTGTATTCTATAGGGTTGTGACTCGCTGTAATTATTACTGCGCCATCATAATTGTATTTATTAACTCCAAACATCAAAGTTGGAGTAGGGAGTATGTCGCCATCTATTACATTCATACCAAATGATTGCATTATGGGAATAATAGCAAGTGCAATCTCTTTACCACTTTCACGGCCATCTCGGCCTATTAATATAGTAGGATTTTCTTTGTCGGGAAATTCACTCTTTACAAATTGAGCATATGCACCTGCATATTTCTTTGCAATTTCACTTGTTAAAGTGTCTCCCCATATTCCACGGTATCCAGTAACTTGTAGTGTTGGCTGTGCCATTTGCCTATAATAACATATTTGTAATAAGGACAAAAATAGTCTAATATAGGTGTATGATTTCAAGGATTTATGTAGTTCCTAATGAACAAAATGGAAAAGGCAAGATATTGCCTTTTAACAATTTAGGGCTATATGGCAAGGTGGCAAATGTTTCTGTAATTGACTCATACCTCGTTAATGCTAGCTTAACACCAGAGCAATTAAATTTGACAGGTCAATCTCTCATAAATAAAAAACTTGAAAACTACTCCATAAACTCATTGCCAAATCTGGCAAATTTTTCATATATACTTGAAATTGGTTTTGCTCCTGGAGTGACAGACAATGTGGCACATACAGTAATGGAGAGTGTGAGTGATTTATTAAAAAGGCCTTTTGCTGATGTTGAAGCTGTATATACTTCCAAAGTTTTTCTAATTGGAGGTACAATCTCAAAAGAGGATGTAAACAAAATTGCATTCTCATTACACAATCCATTGATAGAAAGAGCTACAATTTTCCCAGTCTCAAATGAATTAAAAAATAAAGGGTTGCCACTATATGTGCCTGTTGTAGTCTTGCCAAAAAAGAAAGATTGCATAGTAGTACCACTATCAAATGCAAACACAGATGAGCTTATAAAGACAGGGAAAGAGGGAATACTAGATCCAGACGGTGATCGTCGGGGACCACTTGCACTGGACCTCGAGAGTATGAAAGTAATTCAAAACTTTTTTAAAAATATAAAAAGAAATCCGACAGATATAGAATTGGAATCGCTTGCACAAACATGGAGTGAGCACTGCAAGCATACAATTTTTGCAAACTCTATTGATGATATCAAAGATGGCTTGTATAAAAGTTATATAAAGAAGGCTACAAACGATATAAGGAAAGCTAAAGGTAAAAATGATTTCTGTCTTTCAGTTTTCTCCGACAATGCCGGAGGAATTGTTTTTGATGATACATATATGGTAAGTCACAAAGTGGAGACGCACAACAGTCCATCAGCACTTGATCCATTTGGTGGAGCAATCACTGGGATTGTGGGAGTGAACCGCGATACCATCGGGTTTGGTATGGGAGCTAAACCGATTGCCAATGTGTATGGATTTTGTTTTGGATATCCAGATGATAAAAGGGAACTATACAAAGATAAAAAATTAAAACAAAAAATGCTCCCACCTGCTCGTATTGTTGACGGGGTGATAAAAGGTATAAACGCTGGAGGAAACTGCTCCGGAATTCCAACAATTAATGGATTTACAAAATTTGATGATCGCTACCGTGGCAAACCTCTAGTCTTTGCGGGGACTATTGGACTTTCCCCACGTATTGTAAATGGCAAGAATGCTACAGAGAAGAGGGCTCGTGCTGGTGACTATATCGTAGTAGTTGGTGGCAAGGTAGGGCTTGATGGTGTGCACGGAGCGACATTTTCATCTGTAGTACTTGATTCTTCAAGCCCAGCAACAGCTGTACAGATTGGAGATCCAATAACTCAAAAGAAATTAAGTGATGCAATTGTAAAAGAAGCGCGTGACAGAAATTTGTATAATAGTATTACAGACAATGGTGCAGGAGGAATATCGTGCTCTGTGGCAGAAATGGCCAAAGAGTGTGGAGGAGCAGTTGTAGATATAGAGAATGTTCCGCTTAAATATCCCGGACTTTCTCCGTGGCAGATTTGGATCTCTGAATCACAAGAGCGAATGACACTTGCCGTGCCAAAAAATAAATGGGATGAATTCCAAAAATTAATGGAAAGTCGCGGAGTGCAGGCCTCTGTGATTGGAGAATTCTCTAAAAATAAAAATTGCGTAGTTCGACATAACGGAAAAGTGATAATGGATATGCCGATGGAATTCTTGCATAACGGTCTCCCTGCAAGACAACTTCATTCAAAAAGAGATGTGAAGATTTTTAATGAACCAAAGTTACCCAATGGCTACAATCGAACAAAAGAATTTTTAACTCTCGTTGGTTCTGCAAACTTGGGAAGTAATAGATGGATAAGTGAGCAATACGATCACGAAGTGCAATCCTCTTCGGTTGTTAAACCTTTATCAGGGGCCGGATTAATAAACACAGATGCCCAAGTTATTAAACCAGTATTTAAATCCGATCGTGCCGTTGTTGTGACATCAAGTGTGTATCCATCTTATGGTGATATCAATACATACGACATGACATCTTGTGCTATTGATACAGCAGTGCGAAATGCAATCTGTGCTGGTGGTACACTTGACCACTTGGCAATCCTCGACAATACTTGCTGGTGCTCATCTTATGATGAGGTTCGTTTAGGGGAATTGGTAGACGCGATCCGTGCTTGTTATGACACAGCGGTTGATTATGGTACTCCATTTATTTCTGGTAAGGATAGTATGTTCAATGATTTCAAAGGTTACGATAAGGATGGTAACTCTGTAGCGATTTCTATCCCACCTACACTACTAATTTCAGCAATTGGTGTGATGAAAGATTTCAACAAGGCTGTAACCCCAGAATTCAAAATTGCAGGTGATACTATATATATATTGGGGGAAACACACGATGAACTTGGTGCAAGTGAATACTACAAACAAATTGGCAAGAATATTGCAATTGGGAATAGTGTACCAAAAGTAGATACAAAGAAAAATACAAAAATTTACAAAGCTCTCGAAAAAGTAATTGCCAAAGGTATAGTTGCGAGTGCAATATCTGTAAATTCTGGAGGTCTTGCACAAGCACTGGCAAAAGCAAGTGTTGGTGGAATGCTTGGTATCAATGTTGATCTTAAGAAGCTTGCTGGAACTGCAAGTAGTATAGATGCGAAATTGTTCTCTGAAAGTCAGGGTAGAATTGTAGTAAGTGTGGCAAAGGGTAATGTGAAAGCATTTGAAAGTTTGATAAAGAATATTCCATATACAAAAATTGGACAAGTTAAATCTGGAAAAGAATTTTTAATAAAAAATGGCACTCAAAAAATTGTAGATACAAAAGTCGATACAATTTCCAAATTCCATAATTCATTTTCAAATAGCTTTAAATAATATGAAAAATAAACAGCCAAAAATTATAGTGATGTCGGGGTATGGGCTCAATTGCGAAGAGGAGACCAAGTATGCTTTTGAATGGGCGGGGGGACAGGCTGACATTGTTCATATCAATGATTTGATTGCTAATCCTGCATTGCTTTCAAATTATGATATCCTTGCTTTCCCTGGAGGATTCTCTTATGGAGATGACACAGGCTCTGGTAAGGCTTATGCCAACAAATTCCATAATCATTTACAAAAAGAGCTTGATGAATTTATCGCACGCGATACATTGGTGATCGGTATTTGTAATGGATTCCAGATTATTACAAATTTGGAATTAGTACCAGGTGCACTCGCTCATAATGCAAGCGGTATGTATATTGATCGCTGGGTAGATATGAAGTGTGTTGGCAGTAGCCCATGGTTAAAAGGGGTGAAAGAAATCTCTTTGCCTATTGCTCATGGCGAAGGCCGATACATAATTAATGAAGATGAATACAAAAAAATGATGAAGAATGGTCAAATCGCATTTCAATATACAAAAGGTGAGATCTGTGAATTCCAAAATCTTCCAGCCAATCCAAATGGTGCTATGCACGATGTAGGAGGTGTGCTTTCTGAAAATGGAAAAATCCTCGGTATGATGCCACATCCTGAAAGAGGAATGTTCTACCAGCAAAGACCCGACGCGCAGTTGAAAAAAGAAATTGCAAAGAGAAAGAAATCAAAACTTCCAACTGAAGGCCCCGGCTTAATAATCTTCAAAAATGCAGTAAATTATTTTAAGAAATAATGTTATACTAGAGACCTAAATGGAAAATTTAAATGAAAAATGTGCTGTTTTTGGGATTTATGCAGAGGGCATTAATGTCGCTCGGCATGCTTTTTTTGGATTGTTTGCTCTTCAGCACCGCGGACAAGAGGCAAGTGGAATCACGACAAGTGATGGAGCTAATTTATATACTCACAAAGGGGCAGGGCTTGTATCGGGTGTATATACCGAAGATACAATCAAGCCATTGGTAGGCCATATTGCTATTGGCCATAATCGATATTCCACATCTGGAGGTGGTGCGCTTGATCATGCACAGCCAGTAGTAAATAATGAGAATGATTTTGCTCTTGCTCACAATGGTAATTTGCCAAGCGTCAAAGCTCTACAAGAATTTCTCTCTTCAAAAAATGCTCTCAAAGATAACCGTTCTGATTCTGAATTGATTGCAGATGCAATCAAAGTGTATCTGGCAGAGGGTCTGAATATAGAAGAAAGTGTTAAAAATGTTTTTCCACTAATGACGGGATCATTTTCTATCACTATGATGACAAAAGATACACTTATAGTAATCCGAGATTCCTATGGTATGCGACCACTTGCTTTAGGTAAAATAAAAAATGGTTTTGTGGTAGCGTCGGAAACTTGTGCACTCAAAACTATAGGGGCAGAATTCTTGCGTGAAGTAGAGCCTGGAGAAATGCTCATCATAAATAAAGATGGGTTAAAGAGTGTGAAGCTCGCAGAGCCGACTCCACATCATGATATTTTTGAATTTGTTTATTTTGCAAGACCGGATAGTGTACTCTGTGGCAAATCTGTATACGAAGTTCGTAAGCAATCTGGTATGACGCTCGCAGAAGAGTTTATACTAAAAGCAGATATAGTAGTGCCTGTTCCAGATACTGCTATGCCTGTGGCGATTGGTTTCTCTCAGAAATCTGGAATTCCTCTTGAATTAGGCTTGATCAAGAATCGCTACGTACATCGTACATTTATAGAGCCTGACCAAGAATCCCGCGAGCACTCTGTAGCGCTCAAATTAATCCCAATGCCAGAGGTTCTTTCAGGCAAAAGAGTAATTGTAATAGATGATTCAATAGTGCGTGGTACAACTAGCCGTAAATTAGTAGAGAATTTATTTAAATCTGGTGCCAAGGAAGTACACTTCCTGATTTCATCTCCACCGGTTCGATTTCCGGATTTCTATGGTATTGATACACCGAAGCAGGGTGACCTTATTGCATCACACAAAACAGTAGAGGAAATCCGTGAATTCCTAGGAGCTACAAGTCTGCACTTCTTGTCACTTGACGGGCTTATTAAATCTATAGGTCTTCCAAAAGAGAATCTCTGTACATCATTTTTCACAGGTGAATATCCAATAGATATATTAGAGCGTAAAAGTGAGGTAAGCTATGATGTCCCAAAAGAGTAAATTACAAATAGTTGTTCTTATCTCCAATACTGGAACTGGGAGTAATTTAAAGGCAATTATTGATGGCGTTGAAAGAGATTCTATCAATGCAAGTATTTGTGCTGTTATTTCAGATAGAGATGATGCAATGGGGCTCGAACATGCGAAAGCACATAATATCCCCATAGAAATTTGCCCGATCAAAGAAGATTTGTTGGCGCTATTACAGAAATTGAATCCCGATTTTATATGTTTAGCAGGTTGGAAAAAGATAATACTTGATGAAGTTATCACAGCTTACCCAAACAAGATTTTAAATTTGCACCCTGGTTTGATCCCAGATACAGTTGAGGGAACTGTTCAAAATCCAGATGGAACCCTCGCCTTGTGGAACAAAGGAATGCTTGCCGATAAAGCAGTTGCTAATTTTTTGAATAACAAAAGTACTTTTGCTGGGTCATCAGTCCATTTTCTGACACTTGATTTTGACTTCGGGCCTGTACTCGGTAGAACATTTGAAAAAGTAGAGAACAACGACACAGTAGAATCTCTATATGCTAGATTGAAAAAGAAAGAAAATGAGCTTTATGTAGAAGTTTTGGGAAAGATCACTCACAGTTAAAGAGTACAATACTAAAATACCCAAACGGGTAGAAATATGGTAAATTTAAATTATGTTGCAGAATAAAAAAGTATTAATAATTGGTAGTGGGGGCAGGGAACATGCTATAGGATGGAAATTGGATCAATCACAACATAGGCCAATACTTTTTTTTGCACCTGGGAATGCTGGTACAGCAGAATTGGGTACAAATATAGATATAAGAGCTATTGATATAGAAGCCTTGTTGGAATTTGCTAAAAAAGAAAATATCTACATGACCCTAGCACTACCAGACGATCCATTAGCACTTGGAATTGTAGATCTATTTCGTAAAAATAATCTGCGTATTTGGGGTCCAACAAAAGAAGCAAGCAAGCTCGAATGGTCCAAGGCATTTGCAAAAGATTTCATGCATCGTCACAATTTACCAACATCTAAATTCCAAACTTTTACAGATGAGCAATACAATGACGCACTTAATTATATAGATACTCATACAACACCAGTAGTCGTCAAGGCATCTGGACTTGCTCTTGGAAAGGGTGTGCTTATTTGTCTTACAAGAGAAGAGGCAAAGATTGCCGTAGAAAATATTTTAATAAAAAAGATTTTTGGTGATGGTGGAAAACAAATTGTTATTGAAGAATTTCTTGTAGGGCCAGAGATTTCCACTCACGCTATCTCAGATGGAGTTTCTTCAAAAGTATTTCCATCTTCTCAGGATCACAAAAAGATTGGCATAGGAGATACAGGATTAAACACTGGGGGTATGGGGACGATTGCTCCTGTTCCATTTGTTACAGAAGATTTGATGACAGGAATCAAAAACAACATTATTCTTCCCACATTGGTAAATATGGAGCATGACGGTCTACCATTTGAGGGGATACTATACCCGGGATTAATAATCACAACAGAAGGACCAAAGATAATAGAGTTCAACTCTCGCTTCGGAGATCCAGAAGTTCAAACATATATGCGGTTACTCGATGTTGATATTTTTGAGTTATTTGATGCCTGTATAGAAAAGGAATTATTCAAATTCGAAATTAAATGGAAAAGTTTATTTGCTTGTAATATTGTTTTGGCATCCGGAGGTTATCCAAATGCTTATGAAAAAGGGAAAGTAATTACAGGTATCAATGAAGCACAGAATGACCCCGATATTGTAATATTTCATGCAGGTACTGCAATCGCTGACGGCAATGTTGTTACAAATGGAGGGCGAGTGCTTGGGGTGTCGGCTACAGGTGTGACACTACAAGAGGCTCTAGACAAGGCTTACAAAGCAATACAAAAAATCTACTACCAAGGCATCTATTATAGGGATGATATAGGCAAGAGAGCTCTACATACAAAATTGTAATTATTTTTTGACAAATCTGGGTTTTAATGTAGACTTTAATAAAAGGTAAAGTCATGAAAAACTCGATAATAGAATACCCAAAAAGGTTAGTATTGGCTAGTTTTTCTAAAACTATTGCCAAAACCGATGAAGATAATTTGTATGAGCAAGCATATCACAACACTATTAATTTAATGTTTGGATATGAAGGCTTAGCAAGATTTCTAAATGAAGGCGGTAATAATGGTAGATCCTTAATACAAGTGGTAATGCATCTAGCATCCATAAAAGAATTGTTACCAAACTTTAAAGTCTATTGTGAAAATTATGATATAGATTTAAGTTTGGATTCAAATCTTGACTCTACTCCTGAAATTTATTCATCATTTATAAAAACAAATATTTATTATTTAAAACATAGCATAGGAACAATTTGTTTAAATGGAAATGTTTGGCCTGAAATATATACAGGTTTCCGTGAATTTCGGAATACCCTCGAGCTCTATAATACAGATCTCGGTATTGTATCATCAGGTTATGAAAAATTTATTTATGAAGTTTTTAATTTTCACAACCTAAAAAAACCATTACTTTGCATCACGCCTGATGACAGTTTTGGACAATTTGATTTGGATTGGAAAAGTAAGAATAAACCTAGTGTTTATTTGATTGCTTTAGCTATTGATCAATGGCTACAATGTAATCCCCAAATCGATATGGATTACGCGCGGCAGAATGTCATACTTATAGGTGATGATATTGAACTTGATGGGAAAATGGCAGAAAATGCTGGAATTCCATTTTGGCTATTTAGCCAAGATACGAATATCTTTCTAAATAACAACCAAAGAATATTTTCAAATTATGGGCAACTTACTAACGCTCTTAAAGATGGAAAACTATTTTATTAAATGAGGCTTACTTTATAGGGGCCTCGTTTTTAATTATATATTTGTGAGGATAGGGAAATATGCTATATTTGGTATATGAAAAAGGCAAAATCAATAGTAGGTATTATTATGGGTTCTGATTCTGATTTGGGTGTTATGAGTGAGGCTTGTACACTATTAGAAGACTTTGGTGTGCCATACGAGATTACTGTAGCATCTGCGCACCGTTCTCCAAACATTGCTCATGCTTATGCAACAAGTGCAATTACTCGTGGGTTGAAGGTGATAATTGCCGCAGCTGGTGGGGCAGCGCATCTAGCAGGGGTAGCAGCATCGTTGACTACACTTCCTGTGATAGGTGTGCCTATCAAGGCCAAGACTCTCGATGGACTAGACTCACTCCTCTCTACAGTACAGATGCCACCTGGTATTCCTGTTGCAACTGTTGGTATCAATTCTGCACACAATGCTGGAATATTGGCAGTCCAAATTTTAGCAACTAGTGACAAGACTCTACAAAAAAAGTTGAATGAATTCAAAAAGAAACTAGAATCAGGTGTAAAAACAAAAGCAAAAAAGATGTCAGAAATTGGTTATAAAAATTATTTACAAAAATAATGGCTGATCTATACACACAAGCAGGAGTAGATATCGAAGCAGGGAACGAGACGGTACGCCGTATCAAGGCTGATGTTGCGAGTACTCATACGAGTGCTGTGCTTACTGGTATCGGTAGCTTCGGAGGGCTATATGACTTGAGCGAAATAATAAAGAATTACAAAAATCCCGTTTTGGTACAATCTATAGATGGCGTGGGGACCAAGCTTTCTGTTGCACGGATGATGAACAAATACGATACAGTCGGTGAAGATATTGTGAATCATTGCTGTGATGACCTATTGGCTATGGGTGCACGATCTCTTACATTCCTCGACTATGTAGCGCACGACAAATTGGATCCAAATGTAATGGCTGCGATGGTGGGTGGTATGGCCAAGGCCTGCCGCGAAAATGGCGTGTCACTAATTGGTGGCGAGACTGCTGAAATGCCAGGAACTTATATGACAGGAGAGCACGATATTGCAGGCTCGATTACAGGAGTGGTAGAGAAGGACAAAATAATTACAGGTGAGAAAATTATTGATGGAGATATTCTGCTAGGACTACCATCAAGTGGGCTACATACCAATGGCTATTCGCTTGCTCGCAAAATACTTTTTGATATGGCTGGTCTAGATGTAAATACTGTTGTAGATGAAATCGGGGAGAGCGTAGGTGATGCATTATTGAAAGTGCACGTAAACTATTCTGTACCAGTACTCGAGATGCTCGATAAAGGGATTGATGTTCGTGGAATTGCGCATATTACAGGCGGAGGATTCCTCGAGAATATTCCTCGTGTGTTACCTGCAAATCTAGATGCACAAATTAATCTGAATTCTTGGCCAGTTCTCCCAATATTTTCTTATATGCAAAAGGTAGCAAATGTTCCCGAGGATCAAATGTACCGAGCATTTAATATGGGAATTGGTTTGATCCTGATTGTGCCACAAACAGAGAAAGAAAAAATTGCTGAAATTTTGAATAAATATCCTGATTTTATAATGTACGAAATTGGTCAAATTATTAGTGGTAATAAAAAAGTAGTATTGAAATAATATGAATATAGATACAATAAAAGAGCACATCAATGATGTAATTAAAGAGACAAATTTGCAAGGTATTGGGGAACGCAAGATTGGTAAGGTTCGCGATATTTATATTGCTCCGGATAAAATTACATTGGTTTCTACAGACAGGCATTCATCTTTTGATCGCATTATTGCGCATATTCCATTCAAGGGTGCTGTGCTCAACCAGATTAGTGCTTTTTGGTTTGAAAATACAAAAGATATAATCCAGAACCACGTGGTAAGTATTCCAGACCCAAATGTTCTTGTTGCCAAGAAGTGCACAGTGATCCCCATTGAGTGTATTGTGCGAGGATATATTACTGGTTCTACAAATACATCTATGTGGACATTGTACAAGGAAGGCCAAAGAGATTTTGGAAACTTTGTACTACCAGAAGGTTTGAAAAAGAATCAAAAAATGGATGAGCCAGTTTTTACCCCAACAACAAAGTCCGATGAACATGACAGGCCAATTACCCCAGCCGAGATTGTAAGTGAAGGAATTCTAACAAAAGAAATGACAGATGAATTGGAACGTGTAGCAAAAGCCGTTTTCAAAAGAGGGCAGGAGATCGCACTTTCAAAAGGTTTGATCCTTGTTGATACTAAATATGAATTTGGTATGGATGAGAATGGAAAATTAACACTAATCGATGAAGTGCATACACCAGATTCATCTCGCTACTGGAAAGCTGCGACTTACCAAGAGCGTATAGATGCCGGATTAGAACCAGAATATTTCGACAAAGAATTCCTCCGCCTTTGGTTCAAAGATAATTGTGATCCATACAACGATACTGTCCTGCCTGATGCTCCAGCTGATATGGTAGCCGAGCTCTCACGCAGATATATCGAAATCTATGAGACAATCACAGGCGAGCCCTTCAACCATGATTTCAATACTCCTATAATGGAAAGAATTACTAATAATTTGAAACAAATATAATGCAAGCTATAAATCCACTCGATGGGCGATATTATGAACGAACTCGTGATTTGGCGCCTTATTTCTCTGAGCAGGCCTTGATGAAATACCGCACGATGATGGAGTGCGAATATTTGCTCGCAATATCCGCATCGGGCAAGACAGGCCTGCGGAAATTTACAGTAAATGAAATCAAAACTCTTAAATCGCTTTATGAGAAATTTGATGATGCTTCATACGAAGCTATAAAGAAGATCGAGAGTGTGACCAATCATGATGTAAAAGCAGTAGAATATTTCATAAAAGAAAAGCTAGCAAAGACAAGTCTCAAGAATGCGACAGAGTGGGTACACTTTGCTACAACAAGTGAAGATACAAACAATATCGCTTATGCATTAATGATTGCGGATTCACTAGAGCATGTAATGATTCCAAAAATTAAAAGTATTGTAAAAGAGTTGCGAGCACTTTCAACTAAATACAAAAATCTCCCAATGCTTGCGCGGACTCATGGCCAATCTGCAAGCCCGACAACTTTCGGCAAAGAAATGTTTGTATTTGTAGCACGAATAGAGAAGAGATTGAAAGGTCTCGAAGGTATCAAAATCCAAGCCAAATTAAATGGTGCGACAGGCAATTGGAATGCACACATGGCTGCGTACCCTACGGTAAACTGGCCAAAATTTAGTCAGGATTTTATCGAAGGTTTCAACAAAGGACGTACTCAAAAATTGGAAGCGAATTTGATTACTACACAAATCGAATGCCACGATAGCTATGTAGCAGTATTCGATACAGTACGCAGGATCAATACAATATTGCTTGATTTCAATCAAGATATGTGGAGATACATTTCTGATTCTTGGGTTACTCAAAAGACCAAAGAAGGGGAGGTAGGCTCATCTACAATGCCACACAAGGTTAACCCAATCGATTTCGAGAACAGTGAGGGTAATATAGGTATTGCCAATGCTTTGTTTGAATTCTTTGCTCGCAAATTGCCGGTATCACGACTACAACGCGATCTTTCCGATTCGACTGTTGAGCGCGCATTTGGAACAGCGTTTGGGCACTCATATTTGGCATATGTAATGCTTGAAAAAGGTTTGAGTAAAATTGCAGTAAATGAAAATAAAATTAAAGAAGATTTGCTATCACACCCAGAAGTCGTAGCCGAAGCGATCCAGACAGTAATGCGCAGGGAAGGCTTACCTGTGCCGTACGAAGCCTTGAAAGAATTAACTCGTGGCAAGAATGTAGGAATGTCGGACTTCGCAACATTTATCGACACACTAAAAGTCTCAGAAAAAGTAAAAGCTGAATTAAAAAAGTTTACACCATTAACATATACAGGTATAGCAAGTAAGTTGGTGAAATAAATTGTAAATATAAAAATACTTCCATACTAGTATGGAAGTATTTTTATTGTCTGTGGAGATGGGCGGAGTTGAACCGCCGTGCAAAAAATGATTATATATAATTCTACGTGTGTAGAGTGTTCATTGGTTTTAAATAATGTAGCTAGAGAACATTCAAAACACTACAATACCGAGCTTTTGATTGTCGAAATTCTATTCAAGCGGTATAGAATTCGTAATCCGATTGATTATGCCCAAACTATTTATCGGATGTCGATAGAGTGGACACTACCTTGACCTATTAGGCGAAGGATAGAGCAAAATTTCCAGACGCAAAAGCGTAAGGAGATTTTACTGAAGCGACTTTGTTTGCACTTAGTCTTTTTCAAGAAGTTTTGCGAGGTTCCTGAGTACTCGACACGCATATACATAATGGCACTTCCTGTCGAAAGCCCGTCATCCCCATTTATTATTCTTTCAAAGTTCTACGCATTTCGCGATCCGTGTCGCGCTTTTTGATTGAGTCACGTTTGTCGTGGATCTTCTTTCCTTTGGCAATTGCTATTTCAACCTTTACTCTGCGACCCTTACTATACAATGATAGTGGTATCAGAGTCAATCCTTTAGACTTCTCGGCTGTCAGCAACATGGCGATTTCTTTTTTATTCAAAAGAAGCTTGCGATTCTGATCTGGCTCGTAAGTTGTTGGCATGTTCTTGATCTGATAAGGAGACACATGCATACCAATAAGATACACTTCACCCCCACGTACTATACAATATGCACCTTTCAAGTTGCATTGTCCTGCACGGATGGATTTGACCTCGTACCCCGCCAATTCAATACCTGCTTCGAATTTGTCGAGCATTTCGTAGTTGAAAAAGGCTTTTCGATTGTCTGTAAAAACTGTCATAGATATATACTACCAGTAATAGCCAATATTCTCAACGATTTTTTAATTTTAATTTATCCAAATTTTGTGTATAATGACTCGTATGAAAGAACATAAAGACAAAAAACCAACACAGAAACCAAGCCGGCCGGGTACTCAAATAATGTCTGCAATCCTTATTTTTATGGTGATTGTAGTTTTGTATTCTGCTATTTCAAAGCCAGATGAGAAAATTGCTCAATTTACATTGTCTGACGTAGCAAAGAATATTACAGAAAATAAAATAGATAAGATTGTAGTGGAAGGCGAGAAGGTAAATATTGATTTGAAAGATGGAACAAAAGCTGAGGCAAAAAAAGAGCCCGAGAGTGCACTCTCTGATACACTCGTAAGATACGGAGTTACACCAGCACAATTAAATACTACCCCGATTGAAATCAAAAATGAAAGTGGATTTGGTTACTGGCTATTGAATATTTTGCCATTTGCCTTGCCAGTAATACTCGTAGTATTTTTCATCTGGATGCTGACTCGCCAAGTAAAGGGTGCTGGAATGCAAGCATTCAACTTCGGCCAATCCAAAGCTCGTATCACTGATCCAAATGACATAAACAATCGTGTGACATTCAAAGATGTCGCCGGTGCAAAAGAAGCAAAAATAGAACTTGAAGAAATTGTAGACTTCCTAAAGAATCCTAAAAAGTTCCTCGATATTGGTGCCAAGATTCCAAAAGGAGTATTACTCACAGGTGCACCAGGTACAGGTAAGACATTGCTTGCACGAGCAGTAGCAGGCGAGGCGGGTGTGCCATTCTTCCACCTATCAGGAAGTGAATTCGTAGAAATGTTTGTGGGTGTGGGTGCAAGTCGCGTGCGAGATCTTTTCAAGATGGCCAAGAAGGCATCACCAGCAATTGTATTTATCGACGAGATCGATGCTGTGGGCCGTGTGCGTGGCACTGGAGTTGGTGGTGGTAATGACGAGCGCGAGCAGACACTCAACCAGATACTTGTTGAAATGGACGGATTTGAGCCAAATGAGAAAGTGATAGTAATGGCAGCAACCAACCGCTCGGATGTCCTAGACCCTGCATTATTGCGCCCAGGGCGCTTTGATAGGCGTGTAGTGCTCGATCTACCAGACAGAGCCGACCGGGAAGCAATACTAGCAATTCATTGCATAAAGAAGCCATTAGAGAAAGATGTAAATATTAAAGTTATTGCGGAGCGTACACCTGGATTCTCAGGAGCAGACCTTTCCTCACTTATGAACGAAGCTGCAATATTGGCTGCACGTGAAAATCACAAAATGGTTTCGCAGTTTGATCTCGTTCGTTCTATTGAGAAAGTTATGATGGGCCCAGAGCGCAAGAGTCACATACTTTCAAAAAAAGAAAAAGAAATTACAGCGTATCACGAAGGCGGCCACGCACTCGTGGCATCATGTCTTGAGTATGCTGACCCAGTACACAAAGTCTCTATAGTTTCGCGTGGCAATGCTGGCGGTTACACACTCAAGCTACCACTTGAAGATAAAAGATTACATAGCAAGAAAGAATTCCTAGATGACATTGCAATGTCACTCGGTGGCTATGTTGCAGAGGAGATGATTTTTGGAGATATTACAACAGGTCCATCGAACGATCTACAGGTGGCTACAAATCTTGCCCGAGCGATGGTGACACGATGGGGTATGAGTACAAGCATTGGCCCAATAGCACTCGAGAGTGATGGTGGCAAGACAATGTTTGGTCGTGGAGTAAATGACAATGAATACAGCGAGAGAGTTAGTGGATTGATAGATGAAGAAGTAAGTAAGATCATGAACAACGCATTTGAAGTTGCAAGAACAGTACTGACTGAGAAAAGGGAAGTACTGGATGCAATTGCCAAGAAGTTGATAGAGGTAGAAACTCTCGAACAGGATGAATACAATGAAGTAATAAAATCATTTGGTATAACTCCAAAATTAAGAGAAGAAACAAAAAACTCATAGAAATTCTATGAGTTTTTTGTGTTTTACTAATTGTCCAAATTCTGCTAATATAGGAGAGTATTTATGCGCCCTTAGCTCAGTTGGTTAGAGCACAGAGCTTATACCTCTGGGGTCCATGGTTCGAATCCATGAGGGCGCACAAAATCTGGGAGATTTTGTGCGAGGCGCAGGCACGTCGGTGCCGAGCCGGGGTCGCGAAATTTTTCAACAGAAAAATATTTGTGACCACATTGTGCGAGACGGAGTCATGTTTTGCTAGTAAGCAAAACGGGTGAGTCAGGGTCGGGGAAATTTATGAGTGACGACGAATAAATTATCTCTGACCACAAATCCAGAATTTTCTAAATACTTCTAATGCTCATGCGGGATAAGGACTAGTATAAGTGCTAGTATTATTGCTCCTATCATAAACCCTACAATCATTTTCTTGTTCCATTTCGCGTGCATCATATCTACCGCTACTTTCCATGCGACTATGCCAGCTGATAGTGCAGTGAAGATTATTTCAAGAGTCTCGTTATCTTTAAATAGGAAACTTAAAAATATGGAAAGGGAAACCATAAATGAAATAAAAATTGCTTTTTGTGGTTTTATTTTGTTTTCTACCAACAGCACTTGCTGACCAGCTTGTTGGATTGTTTGATGTCCTAGGATTCCAAGGAAGGATGTAATACCTGCTCCAATATTTACTGCGAATCCGGCAATGATAGCAATACCATCTACGATATTATGGAAAAAGTCTGAAATGAGAACTCTCCAGATACTACTCTTGTTATGACTATGAGCCTTTTCCTCGTCATTGTGGTGATGGTGGAATTCTTTGAATACAACCCCAATCAATAAACTGATTACAAGACCACAGGCGAATAGCAAGCTTCCATTTACAAACCCACTATGCTCTATAGCTTCACGCAAAAGTAGTACCACAAGCATTAAGTAAACCCCCAACCCAAAGCCTTTTACAGCATGACGCTGGAAAAAGTCTTTATTCTTAGGGAATAAAAGGGCTACTAAGATTGGTATAATTGAAATTCCTGCAAGGTATAAAATCGTCATTTTTTGATTATAGCACAAGACTTAATAATTTATATTTTGAAATAAAAATCTGTCTATGGTGTATTATAGTGTATAGGATGGATTATACTAATAAAACTGACGAGGAAATAGTTCTTTTGATCAAGAAAGGGAATCTTGAGCTATATGGCGCGCTTGTTAAAAGGTATGAGACCAAGATGCAACGCTATGCTCATAAATTCCTTTTTGGACGCAACGATACCGACGACTTGGTCCAAGATGTTTTTATCAAAGCTTATGTTAATTTGCAAAGCTTCGACGATGATCGTAAGTTCTCGCCATGGATATATCGTATCGCTCACAATACATATGTAAATGCTTTGAAGAAAAAGTTGACTGACAAAGTATTCTCGATTGATTTTGACACATTCCTCCCACATCCGAAGGCTACTGAGACAGCAGATGCTGATAGCGAGAAAATGTTTACAAAAGAGATGCTCGACAAACATATGGATATGATAGGTGAGAAATATCGTGAGCCACTTATATTGTATTTTTATGAAGACATGGATTACAAGGAAATATCACAAATATTGGGCATACCAGCGTCGACTGTGGGTGTGCGTATTAAAAGGGGCAAGGAGAAATTAAAAGAAATATTAGAAAAAAACAATTTTGTATATGAAAAATAATCACAACAATTCAATAGAAGAATTTGTCACTAGTTCTATTAAGTCAGGGAAGATTATAATGAAGCCCAAATGGCATTTTGTATTAAAGACAATATTGCGAGTTCTATCGATTATTATTTTGTTTTTTGTAATTGTGTACTTGCTGAACTTCATCGGGTTGGTAACTCACGAAAAAGATTTCAATATACTTGATCTTAGTCCTCGGGGAATGCGTGCATTTATGGTAGCAATACCTTGGGTTATTGTTCTACTTTCAATGTTTCTATTAATGACATTTTATATATTAGTTAAACAATATTCTTTTGTTTATAGGAAGCCACTTGTGTATAGCTTTTTTGGATTAATATTCTTTGTTTTGTTTACTGGTATTATTGTCCATATTTTTGACATGAATTTCAGATTTGCTCGCTTTGGAGAAGGTCCTCGTACCCCAATCCTTGGGCCTATGCACAAGTATTATCGTGGAGAGATGATGGAAAGAGAGCGTTTTGAAAGATTCGAAAACAAAGTGAGGGGACCAGAGCATATAGAAAGAGATTAATTTGAAATATTTTATTATTTGAAATGTAGTAGTATATGCAAGCGATATCCTTGCAACATTATTAACTTAAGAAAGTAAAATAATAAATATGAATAAAAACAAATTACTTAAATATAGCTTACCAGCACTAGCATTAGCACTCCTAATAGGAGCAGGCTCAGCCGAGGCATTTGGTGGTGGCATGAACAAAAATGTCACACCTGAGCAGGTAGCAACAATGCACACACAGATGTTCCAACAGCAAGCAACCCTGATAGGTGCAACCGTTGATGAAGTCAAAACTGCGTGGGCAAACGGTACAAGCTTCAAAGAGCTCGCAAAGCAGAAGGGAATTACTGAGGAAGTTTTGAAAGCTAAAATGAAAGCAGCGCACCAAGCAGAGATGAAAACGCACCTACAAACTCTTGTAGATAAAGGTGTGATCACTCAGGCTCAAGCCGATGCACGTCTTGCCACAATGCAAAAAATGGCAGATAAAATGAAAGACAAAAAAGGTAAGGGCAAAGGAGGAATGGGTCATGGTATGGGAATGGGCTTTGGTTTCTAGTAATATCTTAAATAAATCATAATAAATAATAATTCGACCACAAAAAAACTCCCAATATGGGAGTTTTTTTATTCAAAATGTAGGTCTTTTAGATTTTTTTCTTTTAGGGCTTGGGCAAGGTGTGGGAGGGCATTTAGATGAGGATCGTCCTCTATAATTTCTTTTGCTGTATTACGTGCTGCCTCGACTAATTTTATATTTTTTATTGCTTCCATCCCTAAGTCACTTATACCCCATTGTTTGTCACCAGACATCTGGCCTGCGCCGCGGAGAGTGAGGTCGAGTTCGGCAAGTTCGAATCCATTGGCAGCTTTTGTGAGGGCTTGGAGGCGATCCATTGTTTTCTCGGTTTTTGCTTCAGCGAATAAGTAACAATATGATTGATGATTACTTCGTATGACTCGTCCTCGGAGCTGGTGGAGCTGGGCGAGGCCGAACCTTTCTGCACCTTCGATGATTATCGATGTTGCATTTGGTACATTCACGCCAACTTCGATGACAGATGTAGAAACCAAGATATCAATTTCATGATTGGCAAATTCTTCCATGACTTCCTCCTTTTTCTGTTTGGTCATCTTGCTATGCATGATGCCAATTTTATATTCAGGAAAGATATCCTTTTGTAAACGCTTGGCCTCGCTTGTCACATTCTTCATTTGTAGAGCTCGCTCTTGATCTGGATCGGGCTCATTTATCCGCGGACAAATTACATACGCTTGGCGACCTTCCGCTAATTCTTTACGAATTTTTTCGTAAGCCTCATCGCGCTTGTTGGGTGGCACAATTTCTGTGATCACTTTTTTCCTACCGGCTGGCATTTCATTGATGATAGATAAATCCAAATCTCCATATATTGTGAGCGCGAGTGTACGGGGAATAGGGGTTGCAGTCATAGATAGATAGTGCGGTGCGTGACCTTCTTTCTTTGCTAATTTCATTCTCTGATTAGTACCGAAGCGGTGTTGCTCGTCGATAATTACCAAACCCAAGTCTTCGAATTCTACGCTTTTGGAGATAAGTGCATGTGTACCGATGACAATAGGAATCTCACCATTCTTTATCCATTTGAGTAATTGATTCTTGGAAATATTGGTCCAGTCATCTCTCGCACTTGCGACTTTGCTTGGAAATTTACGACAACCTGATCCTGTTATGAGTGCAATGTTTATACCTGTATGGCGGAAATATGAAATGAAATTTTCGAACAGCTGAGTTGCCAATACTTCCGTCGGTGCCATATATGCCACCTGAATGTTACCGAAAGTTTGCCCCACAGGCCTATTTTTTATCACTGCATATGCAACTGTAGCCGCGACAAATGTCTTGCCACTACCTACATCACCCTCGACTAATCGCGACATAGCCACATTTTTCTGGAAGTCGGAAAGTATAGAATTGATTGCATTATTTTGGCTTGCTGTTGGGGTGAAAGGGAACCTAGAAATAAAATCATCAATATCTTTATGTGGAATTTGAAGTTTGTAAGAGAAGAGTTCCTCATAAGCCTTGCGCTCCTGCAACCGTGCGAGTTGGATAAAAAAGACTTCTTCAAATGCAAATCTTTTGCGAGCGCTATCTGCATGATCCTTCTTCTGTGGCATATGGATCCAGATGAGCGCAGTTCTTAACTCGGGTAAATGATATTTCTTTAGAATATCGCTGGGCAAATAATCAATAATTTCTTGTACGCAAACATCTTTCAAAATTTTGCAAATTGTGTGATATATCCATTTACTCGTGACACCTTTTGATTCTGGGTAAACAGGGTAGCCATATTGCTCGGCATTTTTATTATTTGTAAAAAGTGAATCCGATAAATCAATTGGTAAAATATCTTCTTTTGAAATTTCTGGGTTTGTAAGTGTTAATCCATAAGTCGCATTATTTGTAACTTTGCCTGTAACTTTCACCAATGCTCCTTCTGTAAGCATTCTAGCCAAGTATGGTTGATGAAACCAGATGATATGAATTTTGCCTGTTATATCGGTAATCGTAGCCTCGCCCATAGGGATCTTGGACTTGAAACTTTTTTTAGTTTTGAGGTTAGAAATTTCTCCAAGAATTGTTACATTCTCTCCGTCTTGCAAAGTGTTGATATGACGAATATCTGAGATGTCAGTATATCGAGTAGGGAAGAAATAGAGGATATCCTTGATATTAAAAAGCCCCAGTTTAATTAGGGCCTTTTTTTGACTCTCATTTATACGAAAATGAATTTCTAATTTATCATTTAGCTTCATTTTATTAAGTATTTATTTTAGTATCATTTTGATACGATCTACGAGTTCGTCGAGCGTGAAGTTGGACTTAACCATGAAGTCTGTTGCACCCAATTCTTGGGCCTTTTTTGTATCTTTTGCTTCTGATAAATTGGAGAATACAATAACAGGTAATGTTTTTGTCGCGTCTGTTGCACGAATCTTCTCTAGAACTTGGAAGCCATCGAAATTGGGTAGAACAAGGTCGAGAAGTATTAAATTAATATCTGGCTCATTGATCTTGCTCATTGCTTCGTCTCCACTTGAAGCTACAAGTATGTCGTAGCCGTCTTTTGTAAGCTTGCTTGCCTCGAGGCCCTGAAGGAATGGATCATCTTCGATTATTAGTATTTTACTCATATGTTTGTATTATAGCATTTATTTGTTTGTAGGCAATGAGACAAAGAATGTTGTCCCAGTTTCGCGTGTGCTTTCAAACCAGATTTTGCCTTTGTGGTGTTCGATTATCTTTTTGATAGTAAATAGACCAAGTCCTGACCCGATAGCATCTTTTGTTTTGGCATTTTCGGCACGGAAGAATTTGCCAAAGATTTGGTCTTGCTCCTTTTTGTCTATACCAATACCATTATCGTGTACCGATATTTCCAGTGAGCCTTCGGCCTCCTTGATTGATAGGACAACTTTGTCTCCAGCATCGCTGTACTTGATGGCATTCTCGGTCAGATTCTGGAATACAACACGGATCATCTCGGGATCGCAATCTATGGTAGGTACTTGGTGGTCGGGCTTGAGAAAGATGATTTCAATTTGCTTCTTGTGGGATTCGCCAGAGAATTCAAATAATGTCTGCTCTGCTAATTTGATAATATCAGTCGGTGAAAATTTAAAAGATAATGCTGTATCCTCGGCATGGCTGAGTGTTAGCATATCATTTACGAGTGCAATCATACGGTCATTGCTATCTGAGGCCTTTTTGATAAAGCCTTCTTGTTCAGGCGACATTGCACCGAGGTCTTTATCTAGGAACATTTTCAATATCCATTTGAGAGCAGAGAGCGATGTACGGAGCTGGTGCGCAGAAATAGAGATCAAATCAGATTTGACTGCATTGGAATTCTTTAGTATTTCTATTTCCTTTTTTAAACCCTCTATATCATCCATATTTATAGACAAAATTATAGCATATTATTTATTTGTACACACTTAATCAAGATTGACTTATATTTGAATTCATTTATAATATAAAAAAAATTAACCCTTAAATCAAAAACCACATGGCACAAGAAACCACTGAACCTGACCGGGCTTTTAAAAAAGTTAAACCCATGGTTATCAAATTAGATAACCACGACATCTTTTTAAAAGGTGTAGAAAATTTTCTTGAAAATTCAGCTTATGTTCATCACGAAACCAGACATATCCCTGATGAATATGTACCAAAAGAATTACAATCTGAAGGACAGATTCGATCGACTATTATGGTTCTTACTGGTGAAAGCAGAATTTCCTTTAAAAAAGATTTTCTTAACTTTTTACAAACACTATGCGCTAGTAAAATTAAACCGATTAAATCTGAACAGGCATGGGCCGACCTAGGGGATCCTGTACAGGTTTCAATTCATTGGTTTAAATTTGAAAATAAATTGCTGAGAGTGATACTTTTTAATTCCTCAGAGGCGGAATTTGAACAAGCCTATAGCAATTTGTGGAACATAAGTTTCTCAAAAAATAAACCATATGATGCTTGTACAAGTATCGGGATATAAGATTTTTGAAATTTATAAGCATTTAATTAAAAAAAGGAACGTTGTAGCAACGTTCCTTTTTTCTTTTTTGTAGTATAATGTATATATGATTAACTCTCTTAAAAAATTTAGTTTCGAAACTTGGGTCGCAATTTTAACCCTGCTTGTGCTCGCACTTGGAGGATTTTTTTATTTATTTGGTTTTATTGATACTCTGAAAATATTTTTCAATATATCACTTGCAGTCTTGAGCTTGCCAATTTTGTATGGAATTATCAAAAGTATTGTTCGAGGGCACTTCGGAGTGGACTTGATAGCGGGAGTTGCCATAGTGGGAGCATTTTTACTTGGTGAAAATCTGGCAGGACTTGTGGTAGTGCTTATGCTGTCTGGTGGTCAGACATTGGAAACTTATGCCATGAGCAAGGCTAAATATGAATTGACTAGATTGCTCGCTCGGGCACCAACACATGCTATAAAAATAGTAGATGGTGTGCATCACGATGTGCGTATAGAGGATGTAAATATTGGTGATGAAATTCTAATCAAATCAGGGACTATTATTCCAGTTGATGGGGTAATTATAACTGGCACATCTCTCGTAGATGAATCGAGTCTAACAGGGGAATCAATACCTCAAGACAAGACTGTTGGCATGCATGTGTCTTCAGGTACGGAGAATACAAGTGGGATGCTGACAATAAAAGCACTCAAAAAGGCAAGTGATAGTCATTATGCCAAGATTGTATCACTTGTAAAAAGTGCTTCGGAATCCAGAGCGCCAATTGTGCGCCTTGCAGACAAGTACGCAGTATTTTTTACAGTTGTTACATTTGTTATAGGAGCTATAACATGGTTCATTTTTCGTGATTGGACTCGAGTGCTAGCAGTGCTTGTGGTTGCGACACCTTGCCCGCTGATACTTGCAACCCCAATTGCCATTATCTCTGGCATGAGTCGTTCTGCTAAGCGTGGCGTGATTATAAAGGATGGTGGAGCACTCGAGAAATTGTCTAGAGTGAAAGGGATGCTTTTCGACAAGACCGGTACTATCACAATGGGTGTGCCGGCAGTTCATAAAATAAATATATTTAAAGATGGATCGGATGTAATGGGTATTGCAAGCTCGCTTGATCTTGGCTCGTCGCACATTCTTGCGCGGTCATTTGTAAAATATTCAAAAGAAAATAATGCATTTATATATAAGGTAGAGAATTTCAAAGAAGTATTTGGCGATGGTGTGGTAGGCGAGATAGAAAATGAAAAATACATTTTTGGCAAATTTGCATATTTAGAAAAAAGTGGAGTAAAGATTGATGAGAGAATAAAAGATGATCATAATAAAATGAGGGAGGAAGGTATGATGGTGGTGTATCTAGGTAATAGCAAAGAGATACTTGGGTCAGTAGTCTTTGCAGATGCGGTACGAACTGATGCAAAGAAACTCTTCCTCGATCTCCAAGATAAATACAAAATATTTACACTAATGATAACAGGAGACAGCCTTGTAGTGGCCAAAAATGTAGCAAGTATGATCGGTATACAAAATGTGCATGCGGATTGCAAACCAGAAGAAAAGGTGGCACTAGTAGATCAAACTGCCAAAGCTCACGGCCCAGTTGCAATGATCGGAGATGGTATCAATGATGCTCCTGCGCTCGCACGTGCTGATGTAGGTATCGCTATTGCATCGCATGGAGACACAGCTTCGACTGACACAGCCGATATTGTGATAATCCACAACTCGATTTCTAAAGTTATAGAAGTCTATATAATTGCGCTCAAGACTGTGAAAATTGCAAAAGAGGGAATATTTATTGGAATTGGATTGTCTGTAATTGCGATGATATTTGCACTATTGGGATATATATCACCACTACAAGGAGCCATCCTTCAGGAAGGAATCGATGTATTTGTAATCCTTAGTGCATTGCGTGCATTGAGAATAAAGGTCGAATAAAAATGCGGTGATGTATTAACCTTTGCGCGAACCCACTTCGCACGCGCGGAGCGCGTGGTGGCTTGAAACTGCTTCG
>JAUPVQ010000011.1 GCA_030916965.1 Patescibacteria group bacterium | reverse complement strand
AGGTGAGCCATTGTGGACAATCGCAATGCGTGAACCACCATCAGCTTCGGGCTTCATTTTTGAAATCAGGTGTTGCAAAAATAGTAGTTGTCCATCTGAAATACGCGGAGTCCCAGCGCCAAAACGCCCGGCATAGCCACGAGATGCTTCGCGGTCGACGGCGTCTTTGTCTTTTTTCCAATCCACACCATATGGCGGGTTACTAATTCCATAATCAAAAACCTCGCCAAAGAATTGGTCGTTGGATAATGTACTTGCCTTTGAATGGTCTTTTTCGCCACCACGAACCAGGTCAGGGTTGTCACCTTTTATAAGCATGTCTGATTTGGCAACAGCATATGTGACAGAATTTAATTCTTGACCATAAAGGAATATTTCGGCATCTTTGTTAATATTTTCTAATATGTAGTCCTTTGAAACCGAAAGCATACCCGATGTACCACAAGCCGGGTCGTAAATTTTTTTAATTACATGAGGTTTTTTCAAATCTTTCATATCAGGCGCAAAAAGTAATTTTGTCATTACACCAATAACGTCACGCGGTGTGTAGTGTTCCCCGGCTGTTTCGTTCGACATTTCTGAGAACTTACGCAAAAGCTCTTCAAAAATGTGTCCCATTTGATGATTGTCGACGTGTTTTGGATGCAGATCAATTTTATTTAATTCTTGGATAACAAGGTATAACAAATTACCACCTTCAAGGCGTTCAAGTTGTTTGTTGAAATCAAAGTTTTCAAATATGTCTTGAATATTTTTGCTATAACCATTTATGTATTTTTTGAAATTCTTTGCGAGCATTCGAGGTTCGCCAAGCAAGTTTTTAAAATCGTAATCTGAAATATTATAAAACGGCACACCTGAAGTTTTTTTCAATATTGGGTCTAGGTCGTTGATCTTGTTTTTGTATTCATTATTTTTTACTAAAACTTGATCCTTGGTATCAGCTAAAATTGAATCAAGGCGTTTTAAAACCACCAAGGGCAATATGACATCTTGGTATTCGTGTTGTTTCCAGCCACCGCGCAATATGTCGGCGATGTTCCAGATCATTGAAGTTTTTTGATTGAAGTTTTCCATAGTTTATATGTTAGTTATTAAATAAAGCCAAGTATTCGTGAAGTTTATAAACTCGATTACGTTTGTATCCAGTAAGCTCTGTTAGTATTTTTGCTTCTGCAAGCTTATTTACTAATGCTGTTGCTGTCGGCTTACTTACTCCAAGCATTCCTTCAACTTCTTTTGCTGTTATAACAGGTTTTGCAAATAAATGTTTTAGTAATTCCTTTCCGAGTTTTTGCTGTTTTATTCCTAGATAGGCTTCAATTAAACCCTCATATTTTATTTGTAGATCTATAATTTTTTC
This sequence comes from Patescibacteria group bacterium, assembly GCA_030916965.1. Classification (GTDB taxonomy): domain Bacteria; phylum Patescibacteriota; class Minisyncoccia; order Phycocordibacterales; family UBA9973; genus UBA8515. Next base: position 2,549 of record JAUPVQ010000011.1, on the reverse strand, counting down.
TAAAGTTTCTTTTCCTTTCTTTGCAGTTTCTTCTACTCCTACAAGGAAAAATTTAATCCAGTGTTCAATATCTCCAGATTCACGTACTCGGGATAGTGCATCATAGTAAGACGAGCGATTACGCTCAAAATAATCAGACAAATATAATGTTGGTTTCTGAAGCATGCCGTAAGACATTAATTGTAAAACAATAATTAAACGGCCAATACGTCCGTTACCATCCTCAAAAGGATGGATAGTTTCAAACTGATAGTGAGCAAGTCCCACTTTTATTAAGTCTGGAATTTCTAAATTTTTGTTATGCCAAAACTTTTCAAGATCATCTAGTAATGGAATCACATCTTCTGGTGTAGGCGGTATGAATACAGCGTCTTTTAATGTTCCTGCGCTGCCACCAATTTTATTTTGTATTTTTCTAATCTGCCCAGGATGACGTTTATACCCTCGCACACCAGAAAGTAAAGTTTTATGTGCAGCACAAACAAGTCGCATTATTAATGGCAATCCATCAGGATTATTTATTTTTTCAATTGACTCATTTAGGGCTTGTATATAATTTTTAACTTCTTCTTGATCATTTACTTTTTCAGGATCGTTCAAATCTTCTTTTTCTATATAAAGCTCTTCTAGAGTTGTTTTAGTCCCCTCAATACGACTAGATTGTTCTGCTTCTTTTGCAACGTGTGACTGTATGAAAAAATCTACATTTGGAATAAGTTTTGAATACGCATTTAATTCTCCAAGCCAGCCCCGGGCAGATTCTAGTAAAGTATCAATTTTTTTATCTTCCCAAGAAAACTCTTTATTCATATTTTCAGGTAGAAATGCTAAATAAGCCTCCCCGTGGATGCTTATTGCCTTTTTTTGTTTACCAGAATTATATTTCATACTTTAATTATAAATATTTATAGTTAAAGTTTATTGATTAACTTTAACCTTGATATAGTATAGTAAATAATATAATGAAAGTCAAGCTTCAAATATAAAACAGAATTTGCTACCCTAGCTCTTTTAAAAGGTCGTTTATGTCTAGAGGCTCGGTGACCATTTCTACCATGCCGTCGTTAATCTATAGCATTATTTAAACGCGCCTTCGGCGCGAAGTTTTTTAAGCTTCTCTGTACTACCTCCACGGTTGTATTCACCAACCTTTCCGTCGCTTCTGATTACTCTGTGGCAAGGGACTTTTGTATTGTAATTTGCTTTCATAATCGAGCCTACCGCGCGGGCAGCCCCAGGACTGCCCGCTTTTTCCGCGACTTGTTTATAGGTCATAACCTTCCCTTTTGGAATTTTACTCACGATATCTAAAACTCGGTCTTTGAAACTTTGCATGAATTTATTTTACCTATTCAAATACGTAATAGTGTTAATTATTATAAACTAATAATAACATAAATTTTTAAATCCCTTATTGAAACAACAGGACCGCGAGTACGCTTCTCGATCCTTACAGGATCAGTACACCTTTCGTATCGTACGCTCCGCCTATGGCGGATGCGTGCGATATACTCAAGGTCTTCTCGTCCTGACGGAAGTGCTCCCAGCACTTCCTTAGGGTCCACCAAGAAAAAAGGCCGTTCTTGCGAACGGCTCTTTTTTTCTAAGGTGGACCCTACAGGACTCGAACCTGCCACCCCCTCATTGCAAATGAGGTGCTCTACCAGATGAGCTAAGGGCCCTTGTATTAGTATATTACCTTATTTTACAATTTTTGCAAATATTTTTCGTTTATTCTAGAATAGAATAAAAAATGCTATAATTCTTCTATGACTATGGAAAACCTAAAAAATAGTATCGAAAAAAATGTGGGTAGTGCAATGGAAGGAAATGACTTGATTCCTCACTCAACTTCTAAGGATTCTATACTTCATCAAAGTATAAAAGAACAGCGCTTAGAGCAGGATCTCTCCGATTTACTAGAACATGGGCAATATGCAAGCTTAAAAGCTAAGTCACTATTGAATCAATGGGAGGAAAATATAATGACCAAGCTCTATCAAGAAAATATTGATAGAGCCGAATCCGAAAAGATCCATGCCAATGAAATTGATACATATGTGCACATCGAGCTCGTTAAAAGAAAAAGAGAATTTTTTAATCAAATCTTGAATGAAATTGAAACAGAAGGTGGCAAGGCTGAATTCCAAAAGATCATCGACAATATCGATTAATCTAATAACTCTATACAACAAAAAGAGCAGGCAAGCCTGCTCTTTTTTATACCAATAATTTTATTGTGGGAAAGTCCCTACGAAGTGAGTCGATTGTATCTCGGCATTGTCTACCCAGTGATAATTGCCACCACGAGGCTTACCAAAAACAATCACACCATTGTACTTGAATCCATTGTCCTGTAGCCACTTCTCTGTGACTTCCCTGTGTTCTTCGAGTCGAGATGTAAAGAAGGATACAATATGACCCTTTTCTATTAATCCATTTACCCATTCTACTGCCCCATCTATAACATAGGCACCTGGCATACGTTCTGGTTCTTCGTTGGGTATATCTTCTGATATTGTTCCATCAATATCAATCAGAAAGTTCTT
>JAUPVQ010000010.1 GCA_030916965.1 Patescibacteria group bacterium | reverse complement strand
GTTCACTGCATTGTCCCCTGTGTTTGTTCCAGATACACTTGCGTTGTCTGACACAGTCAATGTTTTGCCGGCAGCAATGTTAAGTGTATTTGTTCCGTTGGCTGTGATTGTTAGGCCGTTGATACTTGTAGCTGTTGCAACACCTAAAACTGGAGTAACAAGAGTTGGGGTATTCGCAAATACAAGCGCGCCACTACCTGTCTCGTCGCTTATTACACCAGCTAGTTGCGCTGAAGTAGTAGCAGCGAATTGTGAAAGTGGGTTTGAAGTTAAGGCATTACCTCCACCTGAAAGTGTTGTCCATGCTGGCAATCCACTTCCATTTACAACAAGTGCTTCCCCGGTACTTCCAATTCCAAGTCGTGCAAAATTACCAGAACTGTTTCTGTAGAACATGTCTCCAGTTGCATCTGATCCAAGTGTTAGTGACAAGCCTCCAGAAAGTAGGCTACCAGCCATTGATAAATTACCAGACCCATTTAGTACAGGAATATTATTTGCAGCTGGAGATTGTGATGGCAAATAACCACCAACCATTTTTGAGTTGATAGCATATCCAGACGATACAACTCTTTGGCGAGGAGTTAAAGTTTCAAAAGTTGAAACAGATGCACAAGAACTAGATACTGATGCAGCAACTTCAACATTCAAATAAACTTCATCTGTAGAATTAAAATCAAAATCCAAAGTATCACCCCCAACGGAAGTATCACCTATATCGATATTGAGAACTCCGTTCTGCACATCAGCAAGCATTTTGCTTGGAGTGCCACTTGGCCACAATTTACTACCACCACTTGCAGCGGTGTAAAGAGAAAATCGGAAACAGTAGTTATCTGTACTAGCAGAGCCTCCAAGTAGATTGCCAGATGAGTCTAGTAAGCGCCCTTGGTGGTGAAGGATTGTCGGTACACCAGTGGCAGCAATCGTAGTATTAAAAAAGAAAGTAGAGAGTACAAAAATACCCATGACCACATAAAAAGTGATCTTCTTTATTCCAAATAATAAAGTATTTTTAAATAATTTTTTGAAGGAAATATTCATTTATTTTAAAAGGCGCACGCAATACTCGCAACATATATATTTTATCGTCAAACAACGATAAAAGCAAGGAAAAATAAAGGTAAAATGTGCAAAACCTGTGTATAAAAAATACCCGACAACATTGTCGAGTATTTTTTATTTTTTATTAATTTTTTTCTAAAAAAATTTGATTTATTTTCTGCCTGCAATGATAGTTTCAGCCACAGAATTTGGCACTATATCGTAGCGGAGGAATTCCATAGTAAATCCTGCGCGACCTTCTGTCATTGAGCGGAGAGTTGTCATGTATCCGAACATTTCAGATAGTGGAACCACAGCTTTTACAGCTTGGTTTAGACCTCTTTGCTCCATTCCCTCTATCAATCCACGCTTACTAGACAGACTTCCTGTTACATCTCCCATGAATTTGTCTGGAGTTACAACTTCTACACTCATCATCGGTTCAAGGATTACAGGGCGCGCCATCTTACAAGCGTCTTGGATTGCCATACTAGCCGCAATTTTAAAGGCCATTTCGTTGGAGTCCACATCGTGGTACGATCCATCCCATAGTTCAACAGACACATTCTCGAGTTTGAATCCTGCCAATACTCCACGGTCAAGACCTTCTTTGAATCCTTTTTCACAAGGAGCAATGTACTCTTGTGGAATAGCACCTCCTTTGATTGTGTTAATAAATTCAAATCCTTTTTCGCGCTTTGTGTTCTTTGGTAGATCTTCGATTTGTTCTTTTGTCAGAGTTGTATCCATTGGCTTGACCTTGATCTTTACGTGACCGTAGTTTCCACGACCTCCTGATTGCTTGATATACTTACCTTCTACATCTGCAGTTCCTGTAATAGTTTCGCGGTATGCAACTTGTGGCTTACCAACATTTGTCTCGACAGAAAATTCTCTTTTCATACGATCAACAATGATTTCCAAGTGCAATTCTCCCATACCTGCGATGATTGTCTCGTTTGTTTCTGCATCTGTAGTTACACGGAATGTTGGATCTTCTTGTACAAGTCGTGAAAGTGCCATACCCATTTTTTCTTGGTCAGCCTTTGTCTTTGGCTCAACACGTAGTGAAATAACTGGCTCTGGGAAGACGATTCGGTATAGTTCGATTGGGTGCTCTTCATCACAAAGTGTATCGGAAGTGATTGTATCTTTGAGTCCAACAGCTGCAGCAATTTCTCCAGCATAAACCTTCTTCACTTCTTCACGTTCGTTGGCATGCATACGCAAAATACGTCCGATTCTTTCTTTGTTGCGAGTACGAGGATTGTAAACATAACTTCCGGCTGTTAGAGTTCCTGAATATACTCGGAAGAAAATAATTTGACCTACGAATGGGTCAGTTGCGACTTTGAAAGCAAGCGCTGAAAATGGCTCTGTATCTGATGCAGGACGATCTTCTTCTGTGTCATTGTCTGGATTAATTCCTTTAATAGCTGGAATGTCCAATGGGCTTGGCAAGTAATCAACAACAGCGTCGAGTACAAGCTGAACACCCTTATTTTTCAAGGCTGAACCAGCAAATACAGGGAAAACGTCGTTGGCAATTACTGCTTTACGCATCAACTTTTTCAAAGTTTCTACGTCTGGAATTTTGCCGTCGAAATATTCTGTCATTACCTTCTCATCTTGCTCAACAATTTTCTCTATCAATTCTGCATGATATTTTTCTGCTTCTTCTTTCATGTTTTCTGGGATTTCTTTCTCGATAACTTTGCCTCCCATTTCACCTTCGAAGTAATATGCTTTCATCTTAAGCAAGTCGATAACTCCTTCGTGATTTTCTTCCAAACCGATTGGAATTTGCATACGAACTGCATTTTTGTTCAAACGCTCAAGAATTGTTTTGAATGAGTGTTCGAAACTTGCACCTGTACGGTCGAGCTTGTTCACGAAACAGATACGAGGAACTTTTGCTTCGTCAGCATAGCGCCAGTTTGTCTCGGATTGTGGTTCTACCCCAGCAACTCCATCGAAAACAACAACAGCACCGTCGAGCACGCGGAGAGAGCGCTTTACTTCCACGGTAAAGTCGATGTGCCCAGGAGTATCAATAATATTGAAACGTACCTTTTTATTTTTATCAGTACCAGCATATGTTGGATTCCAGAAACATGTAACAGCAGCAGAAGTAATTGTAATACCACGCTCTTTTTCTTGCTCCATCCAGTCAGTAGTAGCTGCACCATCGTGCACTTCACCGATCTTGTGGCTCATACCTGTATAGTAAAGCACGCGCTCACTTGTTGTGGTCTTACCCGCATCAATGTGGGCAATAATTCCAAAATTTCTAACTTTCTCTAGGGGGTAATCTCTTTCCATATATGTTGTTTTTACCCGCACACTTAATATTGCGATGCACCAAGTGCGTTGTCATCCAAACTTCGCAATTTTAAGTGTGCGGGTTTAATAATAAAAATAAAAAGACCGTAGGTCTTATGTCCCCATAATATACCCCATATTCCCCTTTTTTGCAACCATAATCTCTATTACTTTTTTATCTCTAATGTGTTTGGATCCAACTGGTATCTAGTAAAATTTCCATTCTTACCTCGAACAGAAATAAAAACGTTACTACCGGTTAATTCTCCATAAACTTCATCTGTAGGGGTAATTTTAATCGGTAATTCTCTTAAATTATTATTAGTAAAATTTAAAACATTTAAAGTGTAAGTTTCTTTCCCTTCATCGTATGTATGCACTAGAACATTATTTTTATCTACAAAAGAAACAGGGGTTCTTGAGTATCCTAACCCAGAGTATCCTATATCTTTATATAATTTATCATTTTTGTAGTCATAAACTGCATTCCCAGTACTCTCTGGAGAATTCCTATACTGAATAATAAAAAGTCCCATATCTTCTTCAATGTTGTTTATTATTTGTGGATAAATAAATTTATCACCAGCTTTTATAGAATTAAACAAAACGGAAAACTTATCTTGTGATAGGTTTTCCAAGCTATTTTTAATTTCCTTATTTTCAACAACAGCATTTACATTTGAAAAGTTTTTAAAATAAAAGAACCCCGCGCCAAAACCAATTACTAAAAATAAAATAGATAAAATAATATTGTGCTTATTCATAAATTAATTATACAACTCCACATAAATAACGCAATAAATTATGTTATCATTTAAATATGTTTTATGTATATGTTTTGAAAAGTCAAAAAGATACTGAACTATACGTAGGTAGCACCAACGATTTAAAGAGAAGAGTATCTGAGCATCAAAACGGAAAATCTTTTTCTACACAATTTCGACGTCCATTTGAATTAATTTACTATGAAGCTTACAAAAACGAAAAAGACGCTCGAGAAAGGGAGCAAGGACTCAAGCTACGAGGTAATGCAAGAAGATTTTTAAAAGAAAGAATTGTTAGGAGTCTAGCGTAGTAGGCCTGCCCAGACACTTATGCATAAGTGTCTGGGTTAAATTTACCCGCACACTTATTTTGCCGTTATTCTGCTTTTTCAATATAAAAAACACCTATAAATTAATATAAGTGCTAAGTATAAAATGCTGTTGTAACTTAATAGCAGAACTAAAAAGCTACGGCAATTTAAGTGTGCGGGTTTACCAAGCGAAGTGGGCGAATGCTTTGTTGGATTCAGCCATTTTGTGAGTATCGTCTCTTTTCTTCACAGCTGTACCTTCATTCTTACTTGCAAGTATCAATTCTTCTGCCAATTTCTCGTGCATTGCTGAGCCTTTCTTCAAACGAGCAGCACTGATGATCCATCGCATTGCTAATGCAGTGCGCCTTTCAGGGCGAACTTCACGAGGAACTTGGTAGTTGGCTCCACCAATACGGCGAGAGCGAACTTCTACCATTGGGCCTGCGTTTTTGATTGCTGTATCGAAAACTTCTAGAGGGTTTGGGTTGCCAGTCTTTTCTTTGATTACATCAAAAGCTGCGTATACAATCTTGCGTGCAGTTTCCTTCTTGCCACTCCACATAACATTGTTTATAAACTTACCCAATTTTTGTGAATTGTAGGCAATGTCTGGATCTACGATATTTCGATTTTTTACTTTTCTTCGCATAGTATATTATTTAAATTATTTTTTAGCTGCTGCACCTGCTTTTGGACGTTTGTTACCATATCTTGAACGAGCTTTTCGGCGCTTCTCAACACCTGTAGCATCGAGTCGTCCTCGAACTATGTGATATCGTACTCCGATCAAGTCCTTCACACGACCACCACGTAGCATAACTACAGAGTGTTCTTGCAAGTTGTGACCTTCACCTGGGATATATGCAGTAACTTCCATTCCGTTTGTAAGGCGTACACGGGCAATCTTACGGAGCGCAGAGTTAGGCTTCTTTGGAGTTGTTGTTGTCACCTTTGTACATACACCACGCTTAAATGGAGATGGGTAAAAGATAGGCTTGTTCTTAATAGCGTTGAAACCACGCGCCAAAGCCACCGCTTTGGATTTCTTTACGTTTCGAGTTCTTCCTTTTTTAACTAATTGATTGATTGTTGGCATGTAACGTTATTTTCTTTAAATTAAAACAAAATAGCCACAGAGGACTACGTAGGGATACTTTACTATAAACTCTGTAAAAATGCAACTACTGACGAAAGTTCAAGCCCTGTGAGTAAACCAAGGGTCAATACTATATAGGGAAATAAGTATTTCCACAAAAATAATACAAAAAACAATAATACGAATATTCCCCATTGTTCCAAGAATGATTGAACCATATAGAACCTCGCTGGTAAATAAGAGAAAAGTACTTTTGAACCATCAAGAGGTGGTATTGGTACCATATTGAAAAAAGCCAAAACTAAATTTAAAAATACTATAGACATTGTAATTTTATAAAATGGAGATATGTTCGATGGATCAAACGGAGTCATTCCTAATTTAGGAGCAAGATAAATAATTATTCCAAAAATTATTGCGAGACCAAGGTTGGCAAGAATACCGGCAAATGCGACCATTGCATTTGCTTTGCGGCCTCCTTTTAAATTATCTGGATTATATGGCACAGGTTTCGCCCAACCAAGGACAAAACCAGCTTTTGTTATTATTAAAATAAGTGGCAATATAATAGATCCAAAAAGTTCCAGGTGTTTTAGTGGGTTGAGAGTCAAGCGTCCTTGGAATCGTGCAGTGTCATCGCCATACAAATACGCAACATAGCCATGAGCATACTCGTGGATCACAATGGACATTATTAGGACTACTATATAAAAGATACTGTCGATGACTTGCATCCCGTTAGAGATAGGAAGCGCCTAATCTATTTTTAAGATAACGCTTGCCCATTCCCGATTTTAAAAATAATTCTCTCGACCGAGCTTTTTCTTCTAATAAACATGCTTCGTAATAAATAATAACAAATGGGCCTCTATTTTTCGTGTGTGTAGATAAACCTTTGTTGTGTTGCATAAGGCGCTTCCGTAGGTCATTTGTATACCCCGTGTACAGTTTACCATCTTTTTTACTTTTTAATATGTATGTGTAATAAAACATGTATCATCTCTAACGGGATTGCATTCCTATAATATCTATGATAGCATAGCTTTATCTATGGCAAAAGTTTGTGATATAACAGGAAAAGGTTCGCTTGTAGCTGGGGGGTACTCCAACATTGTTCGTGCTACCAAATTCAACCCTACAGGCAAGGTTCGCAAGTACCCAAACCTACAAAAGAAGCGTATTTATGTACCAGAATTAAAGAAATTCTTTAATCTTACTATTTCTACCCAAGCAATCAAAACAATAAACAAGAACGGCGCCTACGCCACCCTAAGAAAAGCAGGGATAATAAAATAAAAACCTCTCGATATTGAGAGGTTTTTATTACGACAAGCGAGAGGCGTGTGTAGATGCACTCATTTACACAACGCTCGAGTCGCCGTCGTATCAAAGGGATACCCTTTATTTGCATATAATCTTTACAGCATTGCTCTGACATACAATTGTACCCTTATCATATGTAGCCATATAGGGAATATCTAAATTTCCTATATTATCCAAAACTTCTTTGTGTGGGTGCCCATACGAATTATTTAGCCCGGCTGAAATAATAGCAAGTTGCGGACTTGTGGCTTTCAAGAATTGGACACTCGAACTTGTGCGCGACCCATGATGACCCAGTTTGAGAATATCAACATCCAATATTTTTGAATTCTTGTAAATTAAATAGTTTTCTTTATTTGTTGGGGAATCTGCAGTGAGCATTATACTTGTATTACCATAAACGAGCTTACCTACTATTGATGCATCATTTGTCTCCCATCTTGAAACATCCACAACATCAGGATACAGAATATCAAAATACACATTACTCTCTTTATCAAGATATATTTTCATACCTGCTCTTCCCAAAATATGTGGGATTTTTTTCTCTTCAATCTTGCCTTCAAGTGTTTTATAAATTTTGCTTTTTGAAGTAGCTCCTGGTTCGATAAAATTATCTACTTCGTACATGTTAAATACATCAACCAATCCTCCGATATGATCTGCATCTGGGTGTGTGCCTATTACAACATCGATAGATCGATCTCCAAACGGCATTACTTTCCCGAGTGCTGATATTACTCTCGACCCTCGCCCACCATCAACAAGCATTTGTGCCCCATTCGGAGCTTGTATAAATATACTATCCCCCTGCCCAACATCAAGAAAAGCTACTTTCATAATATTTGTCCTTTGGTTTATAAAATATAAATACAAAATCCCCATTACAAAAATAATGAGGACTAAAAATGCAATATATTTCTTCTCTACACGCTTAAACATATTATTCAAATTCTGTTGTTGCAGGAGGTTTCGGTGTCATATCAAATAATACTCTTACAATTTCTTTGTGTTTTGTCAGAGCATTGGTGATCTCCTCGGCTACCTCTTGTGGGAAATAATATCCTTTTGCTGTCATGAAATCAATAGTCTGCACAGCACGGACAGCCATTGCGTGGCCATATACACGCTCATCACCTTTGACACCTACAGATTTTATACCCAATATGCCTACTATTAATTGTGAAATTTCTTTTTCCAAATTATATTTTTTGATTATTTCTGTCACTGTCTTGTCTGCATCACGAACTATATCCAAATATTCGTGTGATACTGGTAGACCAACTATTCGTAAATAAAGCCCTGGACCAGGAAAAGGATTGCGCTCGTATACAGCACTAGGTAAATTCAATGCACGGCCTAGCTCACGAACTTCGTATTTAAATAAATTGCGTAGCGGGTGGAGATCATCAACTTCCCAAGCAAGGCCTACGTTGTGATGAGTCTTGATCAGTGCGCTCTTGCCGGCCTCGCCACTCTCAATAATGTCTGTAGCGAGTGTACCCTGCACAATAAACCCTGCATTGTTCTTGGCAATCTGCTCTTCGAAAATTCTCTTGTACACATCTCTGAACTTTCCTCTTTTTTCTTGAGCATCTACTGTTGTACTTATATTCTTTATAAATTCGTCGCTTGCTTCTACAACTACCAGATTTTTGACCCCGGCACTCTCAACATTAGTTTTCAATTCTTCCAATTCACCACTACGCATTCCACCTGTATCTATCGCAAGGCAAATGAGCTTTTCTCCGAGAACTGGGGCAAGCAATGCTGCGAGGACTGTAGAGTCCACTCCTCCAGATACACCAAGGACTACATTTTGCTTTGGACTTGCATTCACCGCATTCATTACTTCATCTTGAATTTCTTTTATTAAATCTGTTGGATTCCAATCTTTGACACAATTTGAGATATCTAAAAAGTTCTGCAGCATAGTCTTGCCCTCTTTTGTATCCACAACTTCTGGATGGAATTGTATACCGAGAACTCTGTTGTCGGAATTTGTCATCGCCGCGATTCCTCCTGAAACTGCGATTTCTTTAAAACCTTCTGGCAATCTTGTAACAGTATCTCCATGGCTTGCCCAGACATCTGTCTCTTTTGTAACATTTAAAAATAGTGGGTGTGTGTTGTCTACTGTGACTTTTGCTGGACCATACTCTCTGTGTCCATGTGGGCGATCAACTGTGCCTCCTAATTTATGAGCAAGTAATTGCATGCCGTAACATAGGCCTAGTATTGGATATTTGGCCCCAGTGATATCAATATTCCCTGGCAAACTTGGTGCTCCATCATTGTGCACGCTCCAATTGCTACCAGAAAGTATCACTGATTTAGGAGTATATTGACTTAAAAAATGCTCAGCCTTATCTGGAGGGAGAATAGCACTACGCACCCCAAGCTCGCGAAGGGTCCGGCCAATAACAAGAGTGTATTGGGAACCGTAATCAACGATAAGGACTTGGATGTTTTCCATCCCGTTAGAAGCAGGTCGCGGTCAATAAACCGCGAAACGCTTGATTATATTTATAAGGTAAAATGTTGTACTTTGTCATATTTGATATATTTTTACTGCGACCGCGGCTTCTAACGGGATCCATATGACTATAATATATTAAAAATGCTATAATTCCAACATGGAAACATTTACACAAAAAACTTTTGCTATCCCAGAGCTCGCTGGAATTAGCGCCAAAAATATTGAAGAGCATTTGAAATTGTACGCAGGGTATGTGAAATTTAGTAATCAAATACAGAGTGATATGCAGGAGCTATTAAAAGATAGCGAGAAGAATGCATACATAATTGGAGAAATGAATCGTCGATTCGCATTCGAATTCAATGGTATGCGCAATCATGAATACTATTTCGCATCGTTCGTTGGTGGAGCAAAAAATCTCGCTGATGATTCTAAATTAAAAGCCGAGCTTACAAATCAATACGGATCTTTTGAAAATTGGCTTGCGCGATTCAAAGCAACTGCCATGACTCGTGGTATCGGTTGGGCAATGCTATATCATGACAAAAAGACAAACAAACTACTAACATCGTGGGTAGACGAACAACACTTGGGACAACTCAACGGATGCCAAGTAATATTGGCACTTGATATGTGGGAGCATGCATATGTATATGACTATCCAACAAGTGAAAAAAAGAAATACGTAGAAGCCTTTTTCACAAATCTCAATTGGGAAGTAATTGAAAATAATTTTACTTCTTCTTTTTAAAAACCCAATAGAAAATTAAAATATATAAAATAATTGTTCCGAATAATGGGAATTGTTTTATTGTGACACTTGCAAATGGCAATGATGCAAAGAAATGTATTACTCCTAAAATATAAGACAGCATTAAGTGTGCAATAAACCCAAAAGGTAATGCAATTGTGTAGGAAAAAAAACCAAACAATCCCGTCATGAAACTAGCAAGCATTGTAAGTGGAATCAGTGGCAATATCAGTACATTGGCCGGAAGTGAAACAATCGAAAATACTCCTGTGCTATACAACAAAAGTGGTAGTACCATTATAGTTGCAGAAATTGTGGTTGCTACCACATCTCGCAAACCAATTTTTGTTGGTACCCATCGCACCCATTTTATAACCTTTGGTGTTACAAAAAGGATTCCAATAGTAGCCAGAAATGATAGCTGAAAAGAAATATCAGTAATCACTCGCGGGTCATACGCAATCATCAACAACCCTGCAATCACAAGCGCTCGCCCTGCCATATATGTACGCCCCGTCATGCGCGCCACAAGGGCAATTACAGCCATAACACCAGCACGTATGGCCGTAGCAGAAGCACCTGCCATAAGGACAAAGAGTATTACTATACAAATTCCAATCCAAAGAGATACTGCTAGTGAAAAAAATATGCCTAGTATTTTCATAATACTCTCGGCAACAATTGTCACATTATATCCAGATAGTGCAATAATATGAATTGTACCTGTAGATATAAATTCATTTTTAGTATCTGTATCGAATCCACCTCGTGCACCCAATATCAATCCATTTGCCAAATCACTATTGGGGCTCGATATCACAGATCCAATATTTTTCATAAAATGTTCTTTGATCCTATATAGTTTTTCGAGCAACCAACTACCATTATGTTGCGAAAGTATTTCTACATCTCCCTTGTCTACAATAAAATAAATATCTTGATTGTGTAAATATCTCTCGTAATTAAATTCTTTGCCTGTATTTGTTATAAAATTCTCGGGAGTTGTGAGAATTCCTTTTACTCTTACCTCATCTCCATAGAAAATATAATGATCTTTTGGCAGTATGGCCAAAAGATTTGATTCCTGGTTTTTGGGAGTAATTGTAATCCGCTGATTGTTCAACCGAATATCTGGATACTCTGAAACGACACCAACAAATGTAACACTCTTATTAACAAATGCCCCATAAGGTAATGGGGCAGGTAAGAAAAATAAATATCTTATGATTGAAATTAAAATTAAAACTATGCAAATTATTATTTCACGAGTTCGCATCGTTTATGCTCGGCGTATGTTGTAGCTATAACATCGGCTCTCTCATTGTGCTCTACGCCAGAATGACCTTTGACTTTTTGCCAAAGAATTTTGCCTTTGAAATCCCTGACAAGCTGTATCAATTCCTGCCAAATTTCTTTATTCAAAACAGGCTTTTTGTTTGCAGTTTTCCATCCATTCTTCTCCCAATTAAATATCCAGCTAGTAATACCATTGAGCACATAAGCGGAATCTGCATGGATCACCACCTCCATACTATCGAAGTCGGACTTTGATACATATTTAAGAGTTTCAATTACAGCCTGCAATTCCATTTTGTTATTTGTTGTATCCTTATAGTGCCCGCCAATTTCATGAACAACTTTACCATTCTCAATAACAACAACCCCATAGCCCCCCGGCCCTGGATTCCCTAACGAACTTCCATCTGTATATACTTCAATTTTTTGCATAGTTATATTATATCAATAATTCTTAATCTTAGCTCTGTCCTTCCAGCGAAAGTACTCTTTTCAAAGACTGCTATTAAATCTATTTTCATACCTACCGCTAGGTCTTGCCTCGCGGAGAAACTTGTGCGAGTTTTGAAGAAGGCTATAGCTTTTATTATTTTTTTATTAGTAGATAAAAATGAAAGCTCAAGATGATTTTTCTCTTTGCCGAATTCTTTGACCCCTGCTACTTGAATATTTTCGAACATAAAAGTTGGCTTAGGATTGCCGGCACCAAATGGTGCTAATTGTTCAATGATTTTATAATTTTCATTGTTCACATCATCGATACTTATAACTGCGTCAATCATTGTATCGTTTGCAAGAATTTCGGATTTATCCAAATTATCTACTACAGCAACCAACTTCTCTTCCAAGAAATGTATTTCATCATGATGAACTGCGAATCCTCCGGCTTGTGCATGACCTCCAAATTCGAGCAAACTATTCTCCGGCATTTTTTGCATTACTTCTACGAGGTTTATATTTCCATAAACACGACAAGAGCCTTTAATAACATCACCCCCTTCCATACCCCAGACGAATGCTGGCTTTTTGTATTCATCTACAATTTTGGAAGCAACAATTCCAAGTACTCCCACACGCCATTTGGGATTACCAATTACTATTACCGACTTCTCTTCTCTTTTACTTAGCGTGACTTTCACTTCTTTCATTATGTGCGCGACAATCACTTTGCGATTCTCGTTTATTTTCATCAAGTGGTCTGTTAGTGCACCGGCTTCGGCAATCTCGGTCGTAGCTAGCAATTCAAATGCACGCATTGGGCTGTCCATACGGCTGGCTGCATTAATCTTTGGCGCCAAAGAGAATGTTACGTCATCCTCTATCAATTTCGTAGCATCCACTCCTGCCTTTTTCCAGAATTGCTGTAATCCAACTCTGTGATTTTTTTGCAAAACTTTCAATCCATAATAAGCGAGTACTCGATTCTCATCTACGAGTGGCACTTGATCAGAAAGTGTTGCAACGCCGGCCATATCCAATAACCACTTCTCCCAACCTTTTGTTATATTCCAATATTCTCCATATTTCTGACACAATGCCTGAACAATTTTAAAGGCCAAGCCTGCTCCACAAAGCATTTTGTCTGGATATTTACACCCAATTTGCTTGGGGTTAATAATTGCATAAGCATTTGGTACACTCTCGTGTGGTAAGTGGTGATCGGTAATAATGACATCTATACCTGCACCTTGCGCAAGCGCCGTCTCGGCAACTGCAGTAATTCCTAGATCAAATGTAATAAGTAAGTTTACTCCATCTGTAATAAATTGATCTATTGCATCTATGTGTAAACCATACCCTTCATCATGTCTGTCAGGAATGTAGATTGTGTAATTCTCATAGCCAATTTTCTTGAAAAAATCATTCATGATTACTGCCGCTGGAATACCATCGCAATCATAGTCAGTATAAATTACAATTTTCTCTTTCGCTTCCGTCGCTTCAAAAATCCGCACACAAACTTTCTCCATATCTTTCATTAGATATGGATCGTAAATATGATCCTCATAACTAGGATGTAAAAAACGCTCGAAATCCTCAGGTTTAATCCCCCGATTTGTAAGTAATAGTTCCAGAAGTTCTTTCGCTTTCGGCATATTATTTAAGAGCTTTTATGCCAGGGAGAGTGCCCTTTGAGAGGAATTCTAGAGTTGCTCCTCCCCCAGAAGATACAAAGGTGAAATGTTTCGCAAGCTTTTTCTTTTCTACAAATACTGCTGTATCTCCACCGCCAATTATTACTTTGGCTTTTGTTTTCATCAACAATTTTACTAGCTCATCTGTGGCCTCTACGTAATCATTCTCATACCAACCCATAGGGCCGTTCCAGAGAATTAATTTAGCTTTGTGGATATACGGTGCGAGACGATTAATACTTGGGATTCCAATATCTAGAATTTGATTATTCTCTCCGACTTCTTCTACTTTAATCGCAACTTTTCGGCTTCTGCTCACTACTACCATATCTGGAAGAATTAATTTCTTGTGATTAAGAAATGACTTTGGAATTTTGGCATCATTGTCTACTACAGATTTACCAACTTCCAAACCGCGAGCTTTATAGAAATTATTCGCAAGTGCACCACCAACAAAAACATGATCTGCGTCTTTAAGATATCTTTTAATCAAAGGAATTTTAGTCTCGGCCTTTGCTCCACCAAATATCACAAGGAATGGATGCTCGGGAACAAGAGCGCGAGAAAGTTCATTGACCTCTAATTCCATTTGTATTCCTGCGTAGCTCTCTAAGAATTTCGGTATACCTACAATAGATGCATCTGCACGGTGTGACACAGGGAAAGCTTCGTTGACATAGATATCTCCATGCTTTGATAGACCGCGAGCAAAAGATGGGTCATTCTTCTTCTCGCCGGCAACACTACGCAAATTCTCGAGCATTATAATATCGCCATTTTTCATTTTATCTATGGCGTCATCAACTTGTGCTCCAAGGACGCTTGGTACAAAAGTAAGTGGCACAGAGTGCTTCAAAACTTTGGCAACAATAGCCAAAGAGTCACTTGGGTCGCGTCCAATATGACTTATTATTACAATTTTGGCACCTAATTTGCGGAGAAAGTTTATAGTAGGTAATGCTTTCTTGATTCGTGAATCGTCTTCCACTTTGCCATCATTGATAGGCACATTGAAATCTACTCGTAACAAAACTCTTTTACCTTTTATATTTGTAAGTTCTTTGATGCTTTTCATATTATTTAACTCCTGATTGTATAATTTTTGTAAATTTCATAGCATTTAAACTATCTCGTCCCACAAGGAAGCCATCAGTGTTGCCATTTGTAATTAAATCCAAAGAATTTTGTACATTTACAGAACCGCCATATATCACACGAATACTATGTGCAATCTTTGGGTTTGAAATATTGGCAATAATTTTTTTGATATACAACATCATCTCTTGGCATTCAGATGTCTCGACTGCCCGGGTTGCATTTATTCCAATTGCCCACACTGGCTCGTAAGCAATAATGATTTTTGACAATAAATTTTTATTTATTCCTACCAAGCAACTTTCTATTTGTTTTTTAACAATATTCAAATACTCATGACTCTCATCACGAGTTTTCTCACCTACACACAGTATCGGAGTGATTCCAACTTTAAGTAATGCAATTATTTTTTTATTACAAGTCTCATTTGTCTCACCCATTGCACGCCTTTCAGAATGCCCTACTATGCAATATTTTACTTTAAAATTTGTGAGCATCTTGGCAGAGACTTCTCCGGTATAAGCACCAGACTCTTCATAAAATACGTCCTGGGCACCAAGAATAATTTTTGATTTAATTTTTGCTAAATTTGATAAATAAATATTTGGTACACAAATTACCACATCTATATTCTTGTAATCTTTTTGATTTTTTGCAACATTTTTTAAAAGAGCCTCTGCTTCTTTTACTGATGCAGGGTTCATTTTCCAATTGCCTATAACAATTTTCTTCATATTTCTATTATATCACAAATTATTGTGTCTCCTTCCAAGATGTTACATTCCATGATCCACTTGGGCCTGTAGAGAAGCTAGTATTTGCAAGCCCCGAATCATAAGTAATTGTTGCGTTGTTATTGAGTGTTATTGATTTTGCGGTAACCTGGTTTGCTCCTGCGCTATTGTTCATTTGTATCCCCCCGTATGGTGCCATAATAATAATGGAACCTGCAGTATTATTAATAGTTATAGCGCTATTGCTTGTATTTGTAGAAACAACCATCATATAGCTACCAACAGTTCCGGAGCCTTGAAAAACTGCACTATTATTTGTAGAAACAGTACCGTCTACAATTATTATTCCACCACTTGCTCCAAATGAAGACGCAAGCTTGATAATACTACTATTATTTATACTAACATTACCCGTTATCCATAAAATTCCATTCACAGTTAATACCGAGCTACTAGATAGTGTCACATTCCCTGTTATCTGTCTTGGGCCCACTGATTGTGACATTGAGCCACTAAGGTTTATACCGCCAGATGTTCCACCAGCTAATGCTTCAGCCTTCCAATCAGCAATATTCTGGTCAGATATTGGGAAATTTGCAGGCACAGGGTCGGGGTGTGAAGTATCACAAGTTTTATTGTTTCCACTACCAGTTTGGCAATAAATAGTACCAGCTACGTTTGATCCAGTCACAGAGTGCGCCTCGGCATTCCCAATACCACCTGTACCAACTGTTACACCGCTAATAGATCCAAGTATCCCCCCTGTGGAAACTGAAAAGAATAGGTCTGTATTTAATCCTAATTGACTCCAAGTGCTTGTACTGACTCGCCCAATCTTTGCTGTCCCGCTAGTATACCCAGTTCCACCGCCAATTACATAATAGTTTGCTGCAGAGCTTGCACTATCTATAGTAAGCCAATATGTTGTCCCTGCTGTTGCTTGATAATTTGTAAAAGTTATATTTACCCAGCCGTAATTAGTAGAAATAAGACTACTAGACAGGGTTCCAGTAGCCCTCACAGTGCCAGGCTTACCGCTACTATTTGACCTAATTGTAACAGTTGCATTTGCTGGATTTCCAACTTTTTTTATATATACTTGAGCACTAGTTACATAATTTGTTGCAGATAGTTGGAAACTTTGCGCTACATCTTCTGTTGTAGTTGCATTCCCAAAAATATTATTACTAGCTGGAGTTCCTGATCCAAAAGACTGGTCTACTGTTGCGGCTTGACCGTTGGCAGACACTGCTCCCCCTGTTATAGACGCACTCCCTGTACCAATAATTGGTCCATTTGAATAAAGATTACCAATTACACTTGAGTTGTTGTTCATCGTTACTCCACCTGTACCGGATTGCATCCCATAATTAAAAGAGGCTCCCACCCCTTGTGCGAGCAACAAATTTACTTTTCTTTGATATGCACTTGAAAGTGACAAGATGTCCTTATCCCCTCCACTTAAATCTGTTATTGTTGTAGATATTGTTGTATTCCCTGAAACCAAATTTTCACTGCCATCTATCTGCATACTATTATTTATACGATAAAGTGCATCCTCTGCACCAGACTCTGCTAGGAAATATGCCTGCTTGGATTCAAAAGCAAGCTTTGCAAGTGTATACTCCCGAACTGCAGGCTTAGAAATTCCTACTATTATTGTCATACTTAGAAAAAATACAAAAAGTGCAAACATCATCATAGCGGCACCATGACTACCTACTGTTTTCAAATTTTTATAATTAAATTTTTCCATTTATATTACTTCTATTGAGTCTCCTTCCATGATTTCAAATTCCATCCTCCGCTTGGGCCTGAAGTAAAATTTGTGTTTACTAAACCGGCAAGATATGTAACAGTTGCAGAGTTATTGAGGGTTAGATATTTGGCTGTTATTTGATTTGCATGAGCAGTATTATTTACAGTTACTCCTCCATTTGGGGCCATCAAGATAACGGAACCGGCCGAGTTGCTTAATGTAATTGCAGGGTTGGCAACGTTTGTTGAAACTACAGCAATAGAACTATCTGTTGTCCCAGATCCAAGGAAATTAGAAGTCCCAGAGATTGTAGTTAGTCCATCTACTATTATCATTCCACTATTTGATCCATATGAAGGGTCTAGTTGAACTACTCCCCCCGTTACAGTTAATGTGCCTGTTATCCATAATGTTCCTGTAACATTGAGTGTCGTACCAGATGCTACTGATACGTTACCTACTATTTTTTTAGGGCCAATTGACTGAGTTGCTCCTCCACTAAGAGATATACTTCCTGATGTCCCACCTGCAAGTGCTACTGCTTTTGCGTCTGTTATATCCTGGTCAGATATTGGATAAGGAGCTGCAACAGGATCATCATATGATGTATCGCAAGCCTTATTATTACCCGCAGAAAGCTGTCCAACCTTACATTTCATTGTTCCATTGGACTTCACAGCAGTCATAGAATGGGAATAGGCATCATTTACATAACTAGCCCCACTGGCAAAACCACGAATACTACCCCATGTTCCAGTTGTCGTAGAAATTGAAAAAAATAAATCTGTATTTACACCCAGTTGTGACCATGATTGAGACATTGCACTTCCGATTTTTGCAGTTCCGTTCGCATATCCTGTATCACCACCTATTATAAAATAATTTGATGCTTGAGAGTTCGGAGCATCTAACACTATCCAATATGTAGTCCCAGCTGTTAATTGTGCTCGTGTTGTAAAATATATTTTGACCCATTGGTAATTTGTAGTTAGTGTGTCGGGAATAATCTTTGTCATCGGAGAGTTGTATTCTTGGCCCGTTGTTAAAACATTTGTACTTGGACTACCGGATTGATCTGATACAATTCTTACACCAAGACCATTGCCTGAATTCACTTTCTTTATATAAAATTGTATGCTATCTGCATATGCAGTTGTATTTAATTTGAAACTCTGTGCTACATCTTCAGTACTAAATGCGTTACCAAACACATTGTCACTTGCTGGGGTTCCTGATCCAAAAGACTGGTCTACATTTGTAGTACTACTGTTTGCAGAGATTGCAGTACCGTTTACATATGCATTATTAAAGCCCAATATTGGTCCGTTTGAATAAAGATTGCCAATTATACCTGCCGAGTTCGTAATTGTTGCCCCTCCAGTTCCTACTTGCATACCGTAATTAAATGCTGCTCCTAACCCCTGCCCTAGTACCATATTTACCTTTCTTTGATGGTCATCTGCATCACCAAGGGTTAAAATTTGTTTATCTCCATTACCAAGAGTTGTAATTGTTGTAGTTGCTGTAGTACTACCAAGCACTAGTGTCTCGCTTGCACCAATTTGCATGCCATTTTTTATTCGATATAGTGCATCTTCAGCACCAGATTCTGCTAGAAAATATGCTTGTTTGGAATCAAAAGTATTTTTTGTAATTGTAAATTCCCGAACCGCGGGACGAGAAATACCAGCAATAATTGTCGTGCTTACAAAAAAAACAAAAATAGCAAAAAGCATCATAGCTGCACCATGGTCACTTGTGATTTTGAAATTTTTGAATTTAATTTTTTTAATCATATATAATTAATAGCCACCTCGCAAAATAATCGTATCAGAGAACTTCTCTGT
>JAUPVQ010000009.1 GCA_030916965.1 Patescibacteria group bacterium | reverse complement strand
TGCCCGCCCCGCCAAAATCCCGCCAAAAAATCAGGAAGCACGCGAAACGAATTTTGCGAAATACTTTCCCCCACACCCCCAGCATTTCGCAAAATTTCGCTCGCGTTCCGCATTTGCATTTCTGCACCTCGCCTCATTTGAAATCATTAGTGGCGAGGTGCAGAGCGTTTTCCCGCACTTCTGCTTCAGCAGAAGCTCTGTGCTTCGCACAGAGGCGCTTCAGCGCGCGGGGAACGCTTGTGGATATTATCAGCTATTTTTGATAAAGTAAGTTCGAGCGGAATCGTAAAACCACTCACTAAAACAAAACCACTCAATCAAATGAGTGGTTTTGTTTTTATTCTTTATCTGCAAAGACTACAAGTCTATCGGAGTGGACTTTGTTTACCTTGTCCCAATCCCCTGTGCAAGTTATTAAATTTAAGTGTGCAATTCCATCACTTGAATTGAATACATTGTATGCATCGGCATCCGGTTTGTACGTAGCTTTCTTCTTTACTATAAAAGTTGTTACTTGCCCATTTGCATTCTCTACATATATTTTATCCCCTATTTTTACTTTGTATAGATTATCAAATACTGCAGGTATGCCATTCTTCCACCCCGAGTGACCTGCGAGGACCGAGCTACCTACAACACCTGGTATTGGCCCCAGATTGTACCAAGCGACATTGGCTGGTCCTTTTGGTACATCCATCGCTCCATCTGGAGTTAGTCCAACTGATTCAAAATTTGAAACAACATTGATACTTGGGAGTTTGAAACGAATTGGTAAATTCATCTTTATTTGCTCAGCAAGTATTTTTTGATTTTTAAGATTACTATTTTTTACTATCTCACGTACACCCAATCCAATGGTTATTACTAACCCTATTGAAACAATAATTAATATTATTTTCTTAAATAATTTTTTTACTACGAAGTGCATATAATGATACTGCAAGAAGTGCTATACCAGATAATGCAATAATATTATTGGTTGTATTATTTTCTTTTGGGGCAAATCCTGTACTTGGTAATTTTGGTGTTGGTGTTGGTAATACAACTGGTGCGACAATTGGAGTAGCAATTACACTTTGGGAAACAACAACTGGTGGTTGTCTCATAGAACCGTAAGTATTCTGCTGAACATCATTGTTTGTAATAGTACATGTCTTATCTACCCCGGATCCTAGCGTTATGTTACCGTTTGCGTCACAATCTCCGCCAAAGCTTTGTTCATAAGAGGAAACGTTATCTTCACTTACTGCGTAGACTCCTGCAGTTAGCCAGTATGAGGTCCCAGGTGATACAACACCTGTTGCAGGACTACCAGTTACATTCACTCCAGCATTCTTAACATAAAGATTAAAGTTATTTGCATTTAAGTTACCACTATTGTCGTTCACGACATTTTTAACTACACGTAGTACTGATGGTGTGTTTGAACAAGATGGTACAGTTATAGTATCAGTATCTGTAGTCACTGTTCCACCAAATGCTAGTGCTCGTCCAGTCCATGTTGTATTTGCTCCTATTGTTATACCTGCAGCTGAAATAATATTACCAAAAAATGTATTATTTTCTGCAATTGTTGCAGCAGAACTTGGTGTATAGAATACATCACAAGCCGAGGATCCAGTAAGTGTGACTACTGCTCCAGCTGTTGTTGTAAATGCTCCAACTGGTCGGAATATATATGTTCCAGCTCCAGAAAGCTCAAGTGGTCCTCCTACATTCATTGCGCCTGTACTACAATACACTCCAGGAGTGTACACGCCAACAGGACCGTGTGTAACATCAGTAGATAGATTGATTGCCCCAGGTGCAAATGTAAATGTACAGATCTCAGATGCAAGAGCTGATAGAGCTGTGCCCTGATCACTACCTGCTTGTGCGTATGGAGCACCTGATCCGTAACTTGCATGAGTCCCTGCAATCGAGCTTGCAGGTGGTGTAGTAAATCCTACACTACCATTGATAGTTGTTGCGCCAGAGGTATCTGTATAGGTGCTAGATAGTACTCCGTATATTGCTGACATTCCAAGTGTTGGGGTTGATGCTGCAAGAGCAAAAGGTAAATTGTTGAACCCAAGTGTAAAAACAAGTGCTATTACGGCAACACTTAAACCTATATTAAATTTTTTCATAAAATGAATTCTTTTTTTTGACTAGTCGTTAATTAGCTTAATTATTAATTTGAGAGTTTATATATTTGTTCTATTTTAGAGTTAAGAGTTTTCGACCTGTTAACTATATTAAGTATGCCCTTATTTCAATATAATAGCAAGTAAAAGTCAAATATATGCTGTAAACTGGAGTTATCTGGGTATATTTGATAAAATAAGTACACAAAATATGCAAACTGAACAAAAAGTACTACCTCGACCATATTTCCCTAATCTAGACGGACTTAGGTTCTTTGCATTTCTAATCGTTTTTATTTCTCACTCTGTACTTTTTCTATGGAATGGGGATTTGTACCTAGCCCAAGGAGATTTGGGAGTTAATTTCTTCTTTGTACTTTCTGGGTTTTTGATAACATATTTGCTCTATTATGAGAAGGAAGTCTCGCGTGGATTCATAAATATGAAGAAGTTCTACGTTAGGAAAATTTTAAGAATTCTGCCCGTTCTATTTATAGTACTTATTGTAGCCTATATATTAGGAAGTATTGGATTGAAAAATTTACCCTTTGCTGTTGATTTAAAAGTTGCTGATATCCCTTGGTTTTTAGGTTTTGTTTCTAATTTTTATATTATACAGGCCACAGCTAGTGCTGCAATTGCTATTCTATGGGCAGTTTCTGTAGAGGTGCAATTTTATATTTTTTGGCCGCTTTTAGTCTCCTGGATAAAAAGGAAATACATTCCAGCTGTCCTCATAACTATAATAATTTTAGCAACAATTTTTAGATTTACCCACTCCGAAGATCCTAACCAAATTTTGTATTCAACCTTCTCAGTAATTTCTGATATTGCAATAGGCTCCCTCTTTGGATTTTTTGCATTTTTTAGAAAGAATTTTGCTGAAAAAATGTCAGCTTTTTTTACTAGAAAAAATGTTATCTTACTTTATGTAGTATTTTTCATCAGTGTTTGGGTAAAAATGTTCCCTTCTCGTTTTATATCACAACCTTTAATGGGCCTTTATACAGCTATTCTTCCCGTAGTCTTCTCTTTGCTTTTTATATTTATAATATTTGAGCAAAACTATTCAAATTTTTCACTTTTTAAAGCAAGCACAAATAAAAAAATAGCTTACTTGGGCAAGATCTCGTATGGGTTGTATGCATACCATATGATATGTATTGCAATAATCTTTTCGATATTGAGATCCATAGGTATAAATTCAGGCTTAATAATCAGCATAGTATCATTTATTTTTACTATCTTTATTTCTCACCTCTCCTACAAATTTATAGAGGTTAAAGTTCTAGGTTTCAAGAAGAAAGTGCAGTAAAATTTTTTACTGTGTTACTTCAGTTTTTGTTGTGCTAGGTGTAGTATCAACTTTAGTTGGTTTATCTTTCTCTAATGCTTCCTTCTCTTTTGCTTTCTTCCAAACAGCAATTTGAGGTATATGTTTCTCTATATCACTTATGGTT
>JAUPVQ010000002.1 GCA_030916965.1 Patescibacteria group bacterium | reverse complement strand
GCTTGGCTTTGCGCTCTTCGCTGACCACTTCATCGTCGGAAATTACCGTCTGGCCTTTTGGATCCCAGTTTACAATACGGTGTCCACGATAAATAAGTCCATCGTCATACATCTTTTTAAAAGCAGTGCGGACTGCTAGATTCCTTTTGTCATCGAGAGTAAATGCTTCGCGTGACCAGTCAACAGAAACGCCCATCTTTTTCATCTGGTTTACGATTGTGTCGTGTGACTCTTGGGCAAATGTATTTACTCGACCAAGGAAAGCGTCGCGACCTAGATCAGCTTTGCGGATGCCTTCTTTTTCTAAAATTTTTTCAACTTTTGTTTGAGTGGCAATACTTGCGTGGTCGGTACCTGGGAGCCAAAGTGTAGCTCGGCCTTGCATACGAGCAAAACGCACCATGATATCCTCGATTACAAGCATTGATGCATGACCGATGTGTAGAGTTCCTGTTACGTTTGGTGGGGGTAGAACTATAGAGAATGGTTTTGTGTTATCTTGGGCAACTCCTTTTTCAATACATATATCGGGGTTAAAAAATCCAGACTCCTCCCAGAGTTTGTAAATACGATCCTCGGTTTCAGTAGGATTATAAGGCTTCAGTAATTTGGGATCAATATTCAAATCGTCATTATTCATATACAAAATATAGCATTTTTGTATATATTTTCCAAAAGTTTGTTTTGTGTTGTATAATCTATTTAATTATAAATAGCCAGCATGAAGTAAAAAAAATGAGCCATTAATGGATCCTTGGTATAGCCACCTATATTTAGCCCGTGTTCTCTTCCTGTCGTGTTGAATGCTCTTTATAACTTTAAATTCCCATCAGCTTTTAAGTCTTGGTGGGAATTTTTTTTGTCTTGATGGAAATATCCTGCAATAGCTATCATGAGCGCATTGTCGCCGGTAATCTCACGTACTGGGTAATACACTATGAATCCATTCTCGTTGCTCACACGAGCAAGCTCACTTTGTAAATACTTGTTAGCTGCAACTCCACCACCAAGCAGCAGGTGAGTGCTACCAAATTCTTCTATTGCTTGCATAATTTTCTTTATAATTACCTCAATCGCTGCATCTTCAAATTCTCGTGCGATTGCAACTTTGTCCTCATCACTTTTAATCGGGTTGTCACGAATATGGTATAGAACTGCAGTCTTGAGCCCAGAGAAAGAGAAATTATAATCTTTGCTGTGTAGCATAGGCCGAGGGAATTTGAGTTGGGAAATTCCGGCACTTCGCCCTATTTCTGCCAATTTAGAAATAGCAGGCCCACCAGGGTAAGGCAAGTCCATCATACGGGCAACCTTGTCGAAAGCTTCACCAACAGCATCATCGAGCGTCTCGCCGATAATTTCATAATCACCCAGTTTATTTATTTTAATTATTTGGGTATGTCCTCCAGAAACTAAAAGTGAAATCGCATTATCTGGAAAATCTTTTAACACAATTTTTTTATCTACTGCAAATTCTGGTAACAGGCTCGAAAGTAGGTGACCCTCCATGTGATTCACAGGGATTATGGGTACATTCAATTTATCGGATAGTTCCTTTGCAAATGTAATCCCAGTCCAAAGGCATGGTTCGAGTCCTGGACCAAATGTTAGAGCAATAGCATCTATCTCTATGTTATTTGTCTCTTTTGTTATGTAGTCATAGACGATAGGCAAGTTCTTTATATGTTCCTGCTTAGCCATAGCAGGGAAGACACCACCGTATTCTATACCAAGTTCAGTCTGAGAAGAGACAGCATTGGCAAGGATATTGCAGGAAATTTTGCCATTTTCTTCTGTGAATTCAACTACACATAGTGCTGTGTCGTCGCAACTTGTCTCTATACCAAGGATTATCATAATACAATTACTATAGCAAAAAATTGCATTTTCTTGTAGTATACAAATATGGTAAAGATAACTATATTTGGATTGGCAGGAACTGGCAAAACGACAGCAGGCAAAATGCTTGCCGAGAAGCTTGGTTATGAATATATGTCCTCTGGAAGTATATTTCGTTCATATGCCGAAAAGCTTGGTATGACATTGAATCAATTTGAAGAATTGGCTAATAGTAATGATGAATATGATAAAAAATTAGATACAGAAGTTGCTATCTATGGTAAAAAGAATAATGGTTTTGTATTTGAGAGTCGTCTTGCCTGGCATTTCATCCCTGACTCATTTAAAGTAAGTCTGATTTGCCCTCTAGAGGAGAGAATAAGTAGGATTGCACACAGAGAAGGTAAATCTTTTGATAAAGTTTTTGATGAGACATTGCATAGGGAGGAATTAATCACTAAAAGATATAAAAATTATTACGATATTGATAATTTTGCTGATGCAAAAAATTTTGATTTTGTAGTTGATACTGGGCCAAATAATGCAGAAAAAGTTGTGGAGATAATCCTAGAAGAGCTCAAAAATAGACATTTGATTTAATATATATAAAAATCCCCTAATATAATAGGGGATTTTTATATATTGACTTTTTCGGAATTTAAGGTAGTATAAAGAAAAAATTCAAGAATATGAAGAATAATAAATTAAGAAATTTTAGTTTCCTAGAAGCTCTTGCAGCTAAATGCCGGGAAAGAATCGTTATGACAACAGGAGTGTTTGACCTATTAAGTACTGCACATGCAGATTATTTAGAAAGAGCAAAAGAAATGGGTGATATTTTAATTGTTGGCTTACATTCGGACACCCTTGTTCAGAAAAGAAAAGGCTATTTGCCAAAGAGAGATCAACAAAAACGGGCGAAACTTCTTACTTTTTTATCTGATGTTGATTATGTATTTATTATCGATAGCCAAGATGAATTATATAATTCAATTTGGAAAATTAGGCCCTCAACTCTTGTGGTTTCTGTAACTACAACTGATGAGGATAATTGTCCGAGTCGAATGAAAGAACTTTTTGATCGAACTACTGAGCTAAGAATTCTGCAACCAATGTCGGACGAACATAGTTCCGACTATGTATTAAAAAAATAAACCAACAAGGTTTGCCGCTATAATTAAAATTATGGCGGTTTTTTTACTCGGATCCTAATTTTTGCGGAGGGTACAGGATTTGGTCACAAATCTTTTTCTGCTGAAAAAGTTCGCGACCCCGTCTCGGCTCGACAGCCTCCGGCCGTCACATAATAAAAAAACACCATTTAGGTGCTTTTTTATTATGTGACCCCACAGAGAATCGAACTCTGATTGACGGATTGAAAACCCGGTGTCCTAACCGTTAGACGATGGGGCCAATTAGGATTTCTGTAGTATAACATTTTTTGAAATTTTTGCAAAAAGGTATATGATAGTGGGATATTCTTGGAAACGTGGCTGAGTGGTTGAAGGCACCGCTCTCGAAAAGCGGCATCGGGGAAACTCGATCGAGAGTTCAAATCTCTCCGTTTCCGCAAATTTTCGAAAAGGGTTTCTGAACCAAAAATATGGTCGGCGCGAAGCGCCGACACTAATGTATTCCCCCCGCCGAATTCAGAATCCAAAAGGGTTTTCCACGCTCCGCGTGGCTCAAAAAGTACGGTTCGATCCTTAATTT
>JAUPVQ010000008.1 GCA_030916965.1 Patescibacteria group bacterium | reverse complement strand
TTGTCTACCCAGTGATAATTGCCACCACGAGGCTTACCAAAAACAATCACACCATTGTACTTGAATCCATTATCCTTTAGCCACTTCTCTGTGACTTCCCTGTGTTCTTCGAGTCGTGATGTAAAGAAGGATACAATATGACCCTTGTCGATTAATCCATTTACCCATTCAACTGCCCCATCTATAACATATGCACCTGGCATACGCTCGGGCTCTTCGTTGGGTATATCTTCTGATATTGTTCCATCAATATCAATCAGAAAGTTCTTGATTCCCGCTTGTAGTGTGGGAGATACTTTTTTTTCATTTATTTCTTCTATTTCCATACAATTTATATTTAAGCAGTTTGACAAGCTCCACCACAATTTTCTCCACAATTTTCACATGCTTTGAAATCATTGTGACTACTATCTGTACAATTACACTCTTTTAAATCATGGTTGTGATCTGCACAAGTCTCGGCACCGCAAACTCCTGGGACCTCTGATACACCCTTACACCCACCTAGACAAATATAATGTTTTTCCATAAATTTTCTAATCCGTAAACGGATATTAATTAGTAATACAAGGATATTATAACAAAGTCTCCAGCAATCCCCTATCTTCCGATAATCGTGGTATTTTGTTCTGGCCACCTATTTTGCCTCTACCCTGCATCCATTTATAAAAGGTACCTTCATTTACAAAATGCACTTTTGGAAAAGCCAATATTATATCCATATTTCTTTTAGCCTCATAATCAGCATTCAAATTTTTTAGGCTCTTGTCGAATTGCTCTATGAATTTATTTTTGTCTTCCGGAATAGTTTTGAATTCTATTACCCACTCATGCCCACCATTTATATCATCATTTTTATAAATTGGTGCTCCTGTGTATTCTAGGATTTCATATCCGTATTCCTCATTTAGTATTCTGATTGCCTCATCTACATTACCTACCATGAGCTCTTCGCCATAGGCATTGAGCACAGCTTTTGTCCGCCCTGCCACCTTTATCCTTACTGGGTCCAGATTTACAATTTCTACAACATCTCCGAGTCTATATCTCCATAGTCCAGAAAATGTTGAAATTATCAACTCATATTTTTCCCATAGTACCAAATCTTTGATTGTAACAATTTCCCCATTTTTGATATTCTTAAACTCGTAGAATACTCCATGCCCACACAAAAGTAGCATTCCTTGCTCTGCGTCGAGTGCATCTTGAAATGCAAAGAATCCTTCGGATGCATTGTATACATCTATATAGTAGAAATCTTTTTTAGGAATTAATTTATCGAATTCCTTTTTGTACGGCTTCATCGATACTGCTCCGTGAAAGAACACTTCCAAATCTGGCCACAAGTCCAATGCACTCTGTACCCCATACTTTTTTACCGATTCAGAGAGCAACAAATGCACCCATGTAATAGTCCCTGTAAAGACTTTCAAATCACGATTTTTCAAATCCTTTACTACTTCTGGCAATCGGTCACTCCAAGCCTTTATATCCAAGATTTCTCTCGGTAGTGCATAGACTAGGTTCGCCCACCAAGGCACATTCTTTTCCAAGACCCACGATATATCTCCAGCACAAGTCCCTGCTTTGTCATTTACTTCTTGCAGAGACCCAGTAATATGCATAACGCTTTCGAACCCAAGTTTACTTTTTGGATTCAATAATAAATATGTGCCTAGCATATCCCTACCACCCATTACATGATTATCCTCGATAGATTCTTTTGATACTGGGATATATTTACTCTTTGCGTTTGTAGTACCTGATGATTTGCCAAAGTAAGTAATTTTCCCCGGCCATAGGACTGAATCTTCGCCATTCCAAACTCGCTCGATATATGGGTAGATATCTTCGTACAACACTGTTGGCAATTCATTCAATACTTCGTAGCTTTCAGTTTTTGTAAAATCTAAATTCTTGTCCTTGCCATATACTGTATTAGCCAAGCTAAAAATCAAGATATTGAGTATTTGCTCCTGTTCAAAAATTTGATCTTTTAAAGTACGTGGCAAGAGTTCCTGCCTTTTGGCTTTGTAATAAGCCCGATATACATCTGGAAATAAAATATGTGATATGCCCATATAAATTTATACTATTTACTTTTAAATGCTAGTGTCAAAATATGATCTACAAACTCCCCGATTGTTGAACCTACAGATCCCAGTGCGTGAGTAAGATGTGCTTCATCATGTAAATGTGGCAAATTCTCTACCGACAATACATATGCTCCCTTTTTGGGATGGATAATAAAATTACTTTTTGAATAGTGACTGAAGTCAAATTCTTTGTGAATTAATTTTGCTAATTCTTCCAATTCCTTTTTCTCTTTTATGGTGAAGTTGCCAGGGCAGATTGTGATACCAGCTCTATTTTCAATTGCGGGCATTGTGTATAAATTTTGTTTTCTATAATTATCTACTGTTACTACGCTTGCATCCTTGCCTTGGATCAATTCCTCAACCAGTACACTCAATCCGTGTCGCATTGCCATATCAAATGCTCGCTCAAGTTCGGGGAATGTCTTGCATACATGATTGCCCATGGAGCTACCGGGTATAATCGGCTTGACTATCCAAGGAGCTGGAATTTTGTTCCAGACCTCGCGTGCTTTTCGAAGTGGGTAATCAGCCTCACTACCATCATGTTCTGTGTTATAGCTCGGGAAAATAATATATTCTGGGGTCTTTACCCCCATACTTTTAAATTTGTATTTCGCAAGCTTGCGATTGTGCCCAAGTGCAGACGGAAATATCCCCGATCCAGTATATGGTATCTTCCAGTGCTCCAGGATTTGTTGCAACTTACCATCACCACCAAATTCTCCATGCAATGCATTAAATACTACATCAACTTTCTTGTGAATATCCTCTGTTTGAATCGGTAAGCCATTTGCATGCAAAACGCCATCCTTGTCTATAAGCATATCTAGGACTTTGTATTTATCTTTATAAGTGTCGTCGCGCAAAGCTCGAATAACATGCCCCCCAGTCTCAAGAGACATACTATATTGTGGGCCAATCCCACCTCGCATTACACCTACTCGTATCATGCTTTTATTTTAGCACAAAAATTCCTGAAATAGTCCTTGAGAAATGACTTGCGCAGGTGAGATTGGGATGGGACCCAATTGCAAGACCTTGAGCATTTTTTAAAGTGCGAAAGGTGTACAGTTCCTGTAAGGAAGTTGGGCCGAGCAGAGCAAAAATCCACCAGGATTTTATGTCGTGCATTTTGAGAGGAGCTATTTTAGGAATTTTTGTGCACGCTTTAATTTGTGGAATTTTATTGCGAATCTGTGAGCTTCGCTATTGGCAAGTAATATTGATTTTTTATATTTTTTGATTACTTGCTCATTACCCAAAATTGCTTTTGGTTTGTGTCGTTCGTCTTTTACTACTCCTACTATCGGTATATCAAATTGATAGCGATTGAGCACTTGCTTGGCGACATTTACTTGCGCCGTACTACCATCTACTACGACAAGAGCTGGCAACCCCCACTCGGTATGGCGAAATCGGCGAGAAAGTATTTCCTCAAGTGCCCCTGTATCATTTGAATTCTTTTGTGTGCGAATTATAAATTTCTTGTATTCACTCTTCTCTGGCTCGCCACCCTCCACCACCGTCATAACACCCACCATGTTCTGTCCAGACATATGAGCCACATCATAAGCCTCTACCCGAAAACCAGCAGGATGTGCAAAATCGGAGTCGTGTCGGAGCCCCCGCAGAGAGGGTAAAGCGCGAGGATTTTGCATATCCTGCGGGTTTTCTCCCCTTTCCTCTTTAATCAACGCCACATCATTTATATGCTCTAGTGCGAAAATTTGTTTCTTGATTTCATTTGCGCGCTCAAATTGCATCTTCTTTGCATACACATTCATATCCTTTTTCAAATTCACAATAATCTTCCCTTTCTTGCCTTCAAAAAATAATATTAAGTTTTTTAAATTATTTTTATAATTCTCTTCTGGTATTAAGCCAAGCTGTTTATAAAATTGTACATTTTGTTTCTTGCTTGAGCTATCATCAAAAAATGGGAAGATTTTCCGCACGATTTTCATAGCAGTTCGCAATTGTAACCCATTTGGAAACGGGCCAAAGACTTTTTTGTATTTACTTTTATCTAAACTCCTACCCCGAATTATTAAAACTTTCGATAATTTCTCACGAGTTATACAAACATAATTGAAGCTCTTATTATCCTTTTCTTTTGTATTATATTTAGGCTGATGTTTCTTGATCAAATTTGCCTCCAGTATTAATGCCTCCAATACGCTATCAGTCTGTATAAACTCGAGCCTGTCTGCTCGCGTAACCATGTCCACAAGCAACGGCCCACGTGTAGCGATTAAGTCCCGCCCAAAATAGCTCTGTACCCGTGAGCGCAGAGATGTAGCCTTGCCAATATAAGCAATTTCCTTACCAGATTTAAATATATAAACCCCTGGATGATCCGGCAGTTTTAATTTTTTAATATATTGACTTTTCATAATATGTATGTTAGCATTTTTAAAAAATAAAGCAAAATGGATCTAAAATTAATTCCGGAAACAAATTTCCTCAAATCAGACATCAGTGGTAGCGACAGTAAATTTCTAATATTTGACCTTGAGTGGGAAGAACAGAGGCACTCGGTTGTAAGAATTGGTAAAAAAATGGCGACACAAGATGAACATTCTAATATTTTTGTTGATTTTGTGGAAGAACTTTCTAATCAATTTTTAATGGACGAAGAGACTATTGCTCGATTGATTATTGGTAAACGTTTTGGAGGTGGACAATTACAACTTCAAAATGATTTTATTGCTATCACAGGGTTTAGTGCGAGATATGGTAAAGAAAATAACAGAAATTTTACAAAAGAAATTCTAGAAAGAAATCTTCATTATAAATTCTTTATACCCGGTTGGTAAAGCAAAATTCAAAGGGCAACGTGCTAGCACGACCCTTTTCTTTTTACCTCTTTCGCAAAACTTTCTTCAAATATTTCCCTGTATGAGATTTCGGATTATTTGCAACTTGCTCTGGGGTGCCACTCGCCACAATTTTACCCCCTCCAATTCCCCCTTCTGGACCTATGTCGATAATATGATCCGAGGATTTTATAATATCCATACTGTGTTCAATCAGTACCACAGTATTACCTTTATCTACGAGCTTATTCAATACCTCCAACAACTTCGCTACATCGTCATAGTGTAGTCCTACAGTCGGCTCATCAAGAAGATAAATTGTTTTCTCTGTATGCGTACGATAGAGCTCACTCGAGATTTTGACACGTTGTGCCTCTCCTCCCGAAAGAGTCGTTGCACTCTGTCCGAGCGTCACGTATCCAAGCCCTACATCCATAAGAGTTTTGACACGATCATAAATAGCTGGAATGTCTTCAAAGAATGTTACTGCATCCTCGACTGTCATTTGCAAAATTTCATAAATATTTTTCTTCTTGTATTTTACTTTCAAAGTTTCTTTATCGAAACGCTTACCCATACAAACATCACAAGTTACATACACAGTCGGTAGGAAATGCATTTCGACAGCTATCTCACCATTACCTTCACAGGCTTCACAGCGTCCACCCTTAACATTGAAAGAGAATCTGTTGGACTTCCATCCACGCACACGTGCCTCGTCACTCGCCGCGAAAATATCGCGAATATGAGTGAAGCTCCCTGTATATGTAGCAATATTGGATCGTGGTGTGCGTCCGATTGGAGATTGATCGATCAATATTGCACGCGAAATATATTCTGTCCCAGTAAATGACGCACAGTTGTAAGTCTTTGCACTACGGAATTTCCTTTCTAGTCGCGCTTGCAAATTCTTGAACAAAATTTCGTACATAAAGGAGCTCTTACCCGAGCCCGAGACTCCAGTGATGGAAACCATTTTTCCAAGTGGAACTTCGGCGTTCAGGTTATCAATGTTGAAAACTTTTCCTCCGACAATTTTCAAACTTCCTTTATCTTTCTCCCTGCGCTTTTCTGGTACAGGAATTACCGCTTCGTTGCGTAGATATGATAGTGTACGGGATTTCGAAGGATTTGTTTTGGCAGTCAATAATTTTTCTAAATAATCCGCCACAATCACTTGCCCGCCATGCACACCAGCTTTGGGCCCTATATCAATAAGGTAGTCAGAGGCAAAGATTGTATCTTCGTCGTGTTCAACAACGATGATTGTGTTACCAAGGTCACGTAGGTCCTCGAGAGTCCGTATAAGACGCTCGTTGTCCCTTTGATGTAGTCCTATTGTGGGTTCGTCGAGTACATATAGTGCTCCTACCAACCGGCTCCCGAGCTGACTTGCAAGCCTTATACGCTGACTCTCACCACCAGATAGTGTGTTGGCCTTGCGGTTTAGTGACAAGTAATCAAGCCCCACATTGAGTAGGAATTGTAGACGAGCATCGATCTCATTGATAACAATTTTTGAAATTTCTTTTTCTTGAGCTGTTAATTCAAGCTCCATAAAGAAGTTTTGCGCTTGCTCGATAGAGAAGCTTGTAATATTTACAATATTTACTTTATTTTTCTTTCCTAGATATACATGAAGTGCCTCCACACGCAAACGTGCGCCCTTACATACATCACAGACTTCATCTCCTCCGAAATATTTTGACCCTAGTCCATTACATTCAGGGCACGCACCATATGGCGAATTGAAAGAGAACAGTCGTGGCTCAATTTCCGGAAAAGAAAATCCATCATTCGGACAGGCGAACTTAGCAGACAGAAGGAATTCTTCTTCACCCATTGCTATATTTACCAATCCTTCGCTCTCAAGTAGTGCCCTCTCGACAGATTCCGACAACCTCATTCGTGCATCACTTGGGTTATCTTTGAATTCATGCAAGGCAAATGTGTCTACAAGTACATCTATGTCATGTATTTTTGTTTTGGAGATATCTATACGGTCGCGGAGACTTTTCATCTCGCCATCGAGGCGAATTTTCTGATAACCTTTACCGAGCAAATCATAAAGTAGTTGATAATATTCCCCTTTGCGCCCGCGCACTACAGGACTATAAATAGTGATTGGTGTTTCGTTCCATTCGACACCCATTACTTTCCTCTTATTTTCTTTCCCAAAGCTTTTTACCTTATCTAGTATAAAGTTAATTATTTCCTCATTTGAAAGGCGCTTGATTTCCTCTCCACATTGAGGGCAGTGTGGTCGGCCGATACGTGCGTACAATACACGCAGGTAATCGTATATCTCTGTAATTGTCGCTACTGTCGAGCGTGGATTATTGGAGCGGGATTTCTGGTCTATAGATATTGCTGGTGAGAGCCCTGTAATCTCATCTACATCAGGCTTCGGCATTTGATTTAGGAATTGTCGTGCATAGGCAGAAAGCGACTCAACATACCGGCGTTGCCCTTCGGCAAAAATAGTATCGAAAGCAAGAGATGATTTACCACTCCCAGACATACCAGTAATAACCACCATCTTGTTTCGTGGCATTTCAACATCGATATTTTTCAAATTGTGCGTTCGTGCACCTTTGACTATTATTTTGTCTACATATTCGTTTTTTTTCATATAAATTTTATCTCACTCTAAACCCTACAAATCACCCGCCAAAACTGTATCTGGGGGTGTATCAATATTCAACTTCCTATATCATACCATTTATTCCCAATTTGACAAAGTAACGAATAAATAGTAAATTAAAAAGAAAAAATTATGACAGCAAAACAAGATGAGGCTCAAAGAGCCGCACGCAACATGCCACAATGGGAGCTGAACAGAAAAATGTTTAGGGCTGCACTTATCATAATCCCAATTCTAATACTTCTTATTTACATAAGTTTCTTTATGAACCCAGCAAAGCCGAAAGCTGAAAAGAGTAGGCAACAAACAAATTCTTTACAAAAATAAAATGTTTTTAAAAAAATGCTATTTAGACAAATCGCCTATACACGGAATAGGACTTTTTGCTGGTGAAGATATTAAAATGGGTCAAAATATTTGGCTTCCATCACACCAACTTACTTTCCATTTTAACGATAGTGAACTCAAAACGCTACCTTCACAAGAGATAAGAATTGTTAAGCATTATGGTTACCTGCATAAAAAAACAAACATCTGGCATTTTTGTTCCGAAGATAGTCGGTACATTAACCACTCCGAAAATCCTAATACATACCTGACACCAGAAAATACAGATGGGTTTATGGCGAAAAAAGACATCAAAAAGGACGAAGAACTTACTCAAGATTATCGTGATTTTGAGGAACTAAGAGACTTCTAGATTCTTTTAAGAAAAATCTACAAAATATAGGCGGACAAATGTTCGCCTATTATTTTTACCTAATTTTCTTTGTTAAACATATAGGTTGTAAATTCTCGCATATGCAAGAATTTACAACCTATATTATTTTATATTGTTTATACTAGCTTAAAATATTTCTTCAATTTATCTTCATTTTTTAATCCAGATATTTGCAAAAATTCCACATACTTCCCCACCTTAAAATAATCAGATATAAAAAGTATTTCATATTCACAAGGATAAGGATAGATCCACGCACTTTTCTGTAACTGTATAAATCCAAGTTGCTTAAGTTTAAAACGAAGAGAATTTCGTGCTTTAGAATAACTTATGGGTAAATCGAACATGACAAGTCTCCATTTCCCATCCCACTTTTTTGATTGATTGATTTTTATAAGATCAATAGCAAAACGTTTTAATACTGATTCACCTTTTTTAGTTATTTTTACAGTAGTAATTCCATTTTTATCTGAAATATATTCAATCATTTTTTGACGTTTGATATTTCCCATTGCATCAGTAATTTGTCGATTAGTATATTGCTTCTTTTTATCAAACATCCGAAAAATCTGTACGCCGTTACCCATAGCAACAGCTCCTGCAGTAATAAAAGGTAATGACGCAAGTGCAATCGAAACAAGAGCAACTTTAGTAATTTTTGCCTCTTTAGTATCAGAATCCAAGAAATCTTTAAATTTTTCTAAATATTCCTTCCCCACCATCTGTTGTAAATTTTAGCATATGCAAGAATTTACAACAGATTGACTAAATTGGATTTAAGTATTATATTAAGAAAAAAAGTTATGATAATAATTCAAAAAATTTTCCGCTTCATTGCCATTTTGGCATGGTCATCTTTTCTTCTTTGGGCCTGTGTTGATTGTGTTATACGAATAACCACCGGACACGAACTCCCTATTCCTTTCTCTGGCATTTCTGAACTCTGCTTTGTGATGGGTTATCTATGTGTATTGGTATATACGCCAGCCATCGGCTGGGCAAACACTATTGTAATCAACATTCAACAGGATGGATTCCCCGTGTTTGATTAGGGACCTCACTGAGACCACTTTAACATTTCCAAAAAACACCCTGCTTACGCGGGGTGATTTTTTATTTAATTTTCTCCTTTAACACCATTATTTCATCTCTTAATATCGCTGCAGTTTCGAAGTCTAGTTCTTTTACCACCTTTTTCATTTCTTTCTCTTTTATACTAATTATCTTTTCATAAACAGCATTCTCTCGCTCGGTGTCAGAAAGTTTGGAAATTTTTCCCGACTTCTTCTCCTTTTCCATTGTCTTTTTGAATAGTGCTATATCTATAGAGAGCTCGGCATTCACAGCCTTGGCATGGGTGCTCTCCAATTGCTCAGTGATATCATTTATCTTTTTCAAAATAGTTTTTGGAGTAATTTTGTGCTTTTTATTATATGCTAGTTGGATATTTCTTCGGCGAGTCGTTTCGCTGATAGCGCGCTCCATAGAGCCTGTCATTTTGTCAGCATACAATATCACTCTACCTTCAGAGTTACGCGCAGCACGGCCGATTGTTTGTATCAGCGATGTCTCGCTACGCAGGAAGCCTTCTTTGTCTGCATCAAGTATTCCAATCAGTGCAACTTCCGGCAAGTCCAAACCTTCACGAAGCAAATTCACTCCGACAATCACATCGAAGTCCCCTTTGCGGAATTGTGTCAGGATTTGGATTCTTTCAATTGTCTTGATCTCGCTATGCAAATATTCTGCTTTGATACCTTTGTCTTTCAAATAAAGTGTTAGATCTTCTGCCATTCTCTTGGTCAGAGTTGTCGCAATCACGCGGAAACCTTTCTTGATTGTCTTCTCAGTTTCAGAAATAAAATCTTGCACCTGCCCAGGGTATGGGTGTTGCGGAGAAGAATATGTCTCAGCAACTTCTGCACTTACGGGCTTGATAATCACCTCTGGATCTATCAATCCTGTTGGGCGGATAATTTGCTCCACTATCTGGTCACTCATACCTTTCTCGCGATCGCTTGGTGTAGCAGATACATAGATTGTCTGCCCCACTCGCTCTTCGAATTCTTCGTATTTGAGTGGGCGATTATCTTTCGCGCTCGGTAAACGGAAGCCGAAGTCTACAAGAGTTTGCTTGCGAGAACGATCAGCACTATACATACCACCAAGCTGTGGTAGTGTGACATGCGATTCATCGATAATAGTTAGGAAATTATTTTTGAAATACGAGAGCAATGTCTCGGGTGGCTCGCCAGCTTTCTTGCCAGAAAATAGTCTGGAGTAATTCTCAATTCCATTACAATACCCCACCTCTTTTATCATTGCCAAGTCGTAATTTGTACGACGACGGATTCTCTCGGCCTCCAATACTTTGCCCTCTTTTTCGAAAAATTTGAGCTGAGCCGCAAGCTCGGCCTTGATAGCTTTGAAGGCTTTCTCTTTTTGAGCTTTGTCTGTGATGAAATGCTTTGCAGGGAAAAGAAATACTGCACTCTCCTCACCGAGAATGACTGACGAAACTGGATCCACTTTCAAGATTTTATCAATCTTGCCTCCAACGAATTCTATCTGATATACAAATGTTTCCGAGATTGGCATCACCTCAATCTTGGGCCCGATGGATCGGAATTGCCCCGGATTGATGTCAGCATTGGTGCGCTCGAAATGTACATTAATTAATTTCTTCATCAAATCCAATCGATCAGCCTTCATACCCTTCTCCAATTTCATATTTACCTTCTCGTATTCATCTGGGTCACCCAATCCATAGATACACGACACTGATGCCACAATAATCACATCTTTGCGTGTGAGCAATGCTTGTGTAGATGCATGACGAAGTCGATCAATCTCTTTGTTGATCTGCGCATCTTTCTCTATATAAGTATCGGTCGTTGGCATATAAGCTTCGGGCTGGTAGAAGTCATAGTACGATACAAAATAGTGCACCGCTGCATCTGGGAAAAATTCACGGAACTCCTGTGCCAACTGAGCAGCTAGAGTCTTGTTGTGAGCAATCACAAGTGTAGGCTTGTTGTGCTCTGCAATAACATTAGCAATAGTAAAAGTCTTGCCAGTACCAGTAGCACCAAGCAATGTCTGCTTCTTCATCCCCTTATCAAGCCCTTTCACCAACTGCGAAATAGCCACTGGTTGATCACCATCTGGCTTGTATTCACTTTTTAATTTAAAGACTTTATTTTGCATATAAAAATTACTCCTTATAAGTTAAAGTATAACATAGCTGTCAAGGTATATTTAAAATACTTTCATCATTTCTATAGGAGGAATTTCCACCTTACCTGAAACTGAAAAAGTAGTATGCCAAATATTATTTAATTAAAAAAAAGAAAACCACCGGTAAAGGAGGTTCCTTTCAAGCGGTGGCATAAATTTTAGTTTGACTATCGATATAAGATAGCTTTAAACACGCAGAAATCAACAGGATGAGAGTCTTTTCCAGCAAGAAATCTTTCAACTTTATAATCAAGGTAAACACATAGCGAGTCATAATCTTTTTCATGTTTACCACCAAAATAAGTAAGTGAGGCAACACCGTTACTTGCACTCTGCTTAGTAAGCTCCAATGTACCTAAAGCTTGAATACCGTGAGAAAATGTTACTTTAACTTCTCTAACATATTCCCCAACATTTTCAAAAAATGTCTGAAGGTCAATTTGTTCAAATTCCTCTTCTTCTGGTAAATGAACCCTGCAGTGGCCTGTTAAGATTCCTGAATGTCCTTCTTGTGTCAAAATGCTAATTAAATCTGTTTTCATATCTATATAAATTTAAGTTATACTTTGTATTTTGTATAACATATTTCCATATGTATGTCAATAACGACGCAGTTCTAACTTAAATAATTTTTCAAAAAAGTTTCTTTAAATTCTTGGAAAGTGTCATTAAGGATTGAGGCTCGCATGTCGGCAACAAGCTTGGTTATGAAGTACAGATTATGAATTGTGGCTAGTGTTGCGCCTTGCATTTCTTTGGCTCTAAATAAATGTGAGAGGTAGGCAGATGTATAATTTGTGCATGTATAACATATGCAATCTTTTTCTATTGGCTCGAAAAGATTTACAAATTTCGCATTCATTAAATTTATTTTTCCATTTTTTGTAAATACTGTTCCATTGCGGGCAATGCGTGTAGGGCCCACACAATCAAATAGGTCCACACCATTTTCTACTCCCATAAATAGATCTTCCGGCTCGCCTATTCCTAGTAAATGCCTTGGCTTCTCTTCGGGTAATATTTCATTGACCCATTTCACTGCAGTCTCCATATCCTCTTTTGCGAAGCTTCCACCAATTCCATATCCATCGAAATCCATCGCTCCAATTATTTCCGCAGATTTCTTTCTTAATTCTTCACTTCGCCCACCTTGCACTATACCGAATAGAGCCTGTGGCAGACGCGGAGAGTTCGGAAAATCTTGTCCGTGTCGGAGCCCCCGTAGAGAGGGTAAAGCGGCGAGATTTTGCGAATTCTCCGCTTCTGCCTTTTGTTTTTCTAATTCTTTATGTTTTTCCAAACTTCTTTTTGCCCAAGCATGTGTACGATCAAGGGCTTCGCTTTGATAACGATCAGTCTCAGTCGGACTAGTACACTCATCAAATGCAAAAATAATATCTGCACCGAGATTGTGCTGAATCTCGATTGATTTCTCAGGCGTAATGTAATGCAAACTACCATCGAGGTGTGATTTGAAAGACACGCCATCATTCCCAATTTTCGCAAGTGGTGCCTCTGTCCCAATCGAGCGCTCTGGGATTAGGAAATTCGGATCAGTAATTGTAGTAACTTTTGAAATCTCCTTTCCATAAGCTACTCCGAGCGAGAAGACTTGGAATCCCCCGCTGTCGGTCATTGTCGGTCCTTGCCAATTCATGAACTTCGCAAACCCTCCTGCATTTTTTATTAGTTCATCTCCGGGTTGTAAATATAAGTGATATGTATTTGCAAGCACCACTTGCACACCAGCATCACGCGTCTGCTCGGGAGTCAGGGCCTTGGTACTTGCTTTGGTAGCAACGGTAACAAATGCAGGTGTCAGGATATCACCATGTGGGGTATTTATAATACCAGCACGCCCAAGTGCACCTTCTAATTTTTTATGTATTTCAAATTTAAACATTTGGAATTTTCTTACTACTTACTACCTACTACTTTCTACTTAAGAACCTGCACCCATTTAAGCTCCTGAATATTTACCGGACTCTTTAATAGAATTTTGTTTATTGGGTCATGTGGGTCCGATACAACATCAGCCACAACTGCCACAATTCGTGAATGTATCATCGGAGCAACTACAAATGTCCCAGTTGGTACAGAGAGGTCCTGTGGTACATTCATTTCGAAATTACTTCCTCCACGTCCGACAAGCTCTACGCTTGTATTGGAGCCTTCTATTTGTGCCTCTGTCACCTCCTTTGAGCTTGAGTATAGTGTAACCAGAGAAGTTTTGTCATAGACTTTTGTAATTTTACCAATTGGGAATTGTGCATTTGCATATACAATATTTCCCTCCACTAAATTTTGATCCGCACCAATATCTATCACAATAGTGTCGTAGAGTGAGCGATTTGGTTTGGTAATAATTGTACCCAATACAAATTCTTCTTTTGTATTTATTCTTCCAAGTAATTCTTTTAAATCTTCATTTTCTTTTTGTATTAAACTGTAGTCGAGCATCTTGGCCTCGAGTTCCTTGTTGGTAATTTTCAAATTTTTATTTTCTTGGGAAAGTGATGCTCTTGTCCGGATAATATAGGCAGAGTCGGTAAGTGCATTTGTTGTATTATTCTTTGCTTTCCACAATGGCAAACCAATTCTATGCATGAACCCACCCAGTCCACTAAATACTCCAAACAAAGACAGTATCATAATAAATACGAATACACCCACCACTATCGTGAGCTTTTTCTTTCTTAAATCTTTTTTTCTATCTTGGAGGTAAGACATCGTTTGTACTGACGAGAACGTCTTTATATTGATCAAAATCTTGTAATATTACTCCTGTACCACGTGCCACAGCCGTTAGTGGCTCCTCTGCTACATAAATCGGAATTTTTAGAACTTTATGTATCAAATCATCTAGGCCTCGTATGAGTGCCCCGCCACCTATAAGCACAACTCCGCGGTGTATAATATCTGATAATAACTCTGGAGGAGTAGTCTCGAGTACTTCGCGTACTCCATCTACAAGCTGT
Organism: Patescibacteria group bacterium; assembly: GCA_030916965.1. GTDB lineage: Bacteria > Patescibacteriota > Minisyncoccia > Phycocordibacterales > UBA9973 > UBA8515. The sequence continues at coordinate 4,938 of JAUPVQ010000008.1, read as the reverse complement.
AATACTGAAGGCATAATAGCCTCTCGGATATCGGCATCGGTTACGATCACTTCTCGTGGTAATCCTGTTACCAAGTCTCGGCCCCTGACTTCGGCCTCCATATACTCACCTTCGAGCACTGACCCAATTGCTATTTTTATATTCTCGGCCGTCTTCTCACCAATGAGTAATTTAAACTCATCTTTCATATAATTTATAATATCGGTATTTAGTTTATCTCCTGCCACTTTTATATTCTTTGAGCGTACAATTCCAGAAAGTGATATCACTGCCACGTCTGTAGTACCGCCACCAATATCTATTACCACAGATCCAACAGCCTCTTGTACTGGCAATGCTATACCTACTGCTCCAGCCATCGGCTCTTCGACAATATGCACTTCGCGAGCACCTGCAGAAAGTGCTGCATCTTCTACTGCGCGAATCTCTACATTTGTAATACCTGTCGGTACACCGATGAGTACGCGAGGACGAATAAATTTCTTGGACATTCTCTCGGCTTTGCCTATCAAGTATGCAAGCATTTCCTCAGTCACTTCAAAGTCGGAAATCACTCCATCTACAATCGGCCGAACTGCACGCACGTGTCCTGGAGTACGTCCAAGCATTTGTTTGGCTTCGGCTCCGACGGCTACAATCTGCCCAGTCTTTTGATTGACCACCACAACAGATGGCTCGTTGATGACAATGCCATGACCCTTCAAATACACTAGAGTATTTGCAGTACCCAAGTCTATACCAATATCATTTGAAAATGTTTTGTAAAATTTTTTGAACATATATATAACCACTTAAAGAATTTTAAAAAAATATGTTGACCAAGCCTTTCGCAAGCTGTCGAGCTGAGAAGAGCAATTTTTCACCAGAAAAATATGTGTAGTGAAGGGCAATATATTTTTTAAAATTCTTTCGCTAATTCCTCGAAAGAAACTACCTTGCCTTTCTCTTCTGTCCGCTTCTTTATCTCGTATCCGCCATCCTTTAAGCTACGGGTTGATACTACCACACGATACGGCATTCCCAATAGGTCAGCATCGGCAAACTTCTCCCCCGCTGTCATCCCCTTCCTGTCGTCAAAAAGGACTTCAATCCCTTTGCCAACTAGATCAGAGTATAGAGATTCGGCACTTTTTGAAACTTCTTCATCCTCACCGAGCATAACTATATGCACTTTGAATGGCGCAATAGATTCAGGCCAGATAATACCCTTGTCGTCCGACAAAGTCTCTACAACTGTACCCATCAATCGTCCAAGTCCGATACCGTAGCTACCCATAATCACTAATTTATCTTCCCCTTTTTCGTCTGTGTATTTCAAATCAAATGGTGCTGAATATTTAGTTCCAAGTGAAAAAATGTTTCCAACTTCGATTGCCTTTTTCTCTACTAAACTATTTTTATTTAAACCGAGACTTTCAATTACCTCGTCTGTATAGACTTCTTTATTAATTGCAATATTTGTATCCTCGTCTATATAAATTATATCTTCACCTGCGCCTGTTAGAGTTTGGAATTCGTGCGAGAATTTTGCAAATGTTCCACCAGAAGCAAAAGTTAAATAAGTAATATGGCCTATACCAACTCTCTTAAATACATTTTTATACGCCTCTTTTGATTTTTCGTAGAATACATTATGTTCAGCCTCGTCTTTAGAAAATGAGTATAGTGCTTTCCAGTAAAATTCTCGCCCACGCAAAATACCAGACTTACTCCGAGTTTCATTCCTAAATATATCTTTAATATCATAAGAATAGATTGGTAAATCTTTATATGAACTTATATATTGTTTTAAAATATTTGCATGAGCTTCTTCGTTTGTCCAAGACAGTCCAACATCTCCTCCGTTTTTCAACTTTGATTTAAACCAATTATCAACCATATCATCACTCCATCTTCCAGACTTTTCCCAGATTTCCTTATTTTGGAGTATGGAGGTCTTCATTTCCTGTCCACCAATAGCATTCATTTCTTCGCGAATAATCTGCTCAATATTCTTTATAACACGCAACCCCAAAGGTAGGTACGAATACACCCCTGCCATCTCCTTATTTATAAAGCCAGCTCGGATCAAAAGCTCGGCATTTCGGGATACCTCGTCAGCCGGCGCCTCCTTTTGTGTTTTAGTAAAAAGTTGTGATTGTCTCATCCTTTCATACTACAGGAAAAGTGGCTTGGGGTCAAAAATGATAGTTGCAAAATTGGGGTTTTTCTGGTACTATACTACTTGTATTCCGTGAGGGATTTTTTTGTTAAATACCCTTGTAAATAGGCTGAAATGCTTAAAAACGGAAACTAAAAGGCTTAGTCTCCTTTTACATTAATCAAGTCGCGTAAGCGACATATAAATATTATGAGTACACACTCAAGTCAAATTGACGAAATGTTTAAAGCAGGTGCACATTTCGGATATTCAAAAAGTCGTCGGCATCCTACTACTCGCCCATTTGTATTTAATACAAAGAATGGCGTAGATATTATAAATATCGAGAAGACAGAAGAGCAACTAAAGAAGGTTACAGACTATGTTGCAAGTCTTGCTCAAGCTGGCAAAACTATAATCTTTGTCGGTACAAAAGCTGAAGCAAAAGCTACAATCACCGAGAATGCATTGGCATTGAACATGCCGTATGTTATCGAGCGTTGGATTGGTGGCACACTAACAAATTTCCCAGAAATCAAAAAGAGAATTACAAAATTGCTTGATCTAAGAGAGCAAAAAGAAAAAGGTGGATTGGATAAATATACAAAAAAGGAAAGATTGATGATCGACCGTGAAATGGCCGACATGACAAAGAACTTCCAAGGTGTTACAGGAGTAATGAAGACTCCAGATGTAATGTTTGTTATTGATCCTAAAAAGGAGCACATTGCAGTTACAGAAGCTCACAAGATGAAGATCCCAGTTATCGGTATTATGAACACTGATTGCAATATCAAAGACGTAGAATACCCAATAGTTGCCAACGATGGCTCTATGACAAGTGTTGTATTCTTTACAGAACAAATCAAACAAGCATACAAGAAAGGCCTCCTCGCAGAAAAAGAATAAATTTTATAAATTGTACTTTAATCAAATGCATATATTTGTATATATGCTAAAATATAAACATGACAACACAAATAACTACGGAGTTAATCAAAGAATTACGAGATGCAACTAGCGTTTCTGTAATGCAATGCAAAAAGGCTCTCGAAGAGGCTGAAGGTGATATGGAAAAAGCCAAAATGATTTTGAAAAACAAATCTCGCGATGCAGCCGAGAAGAAGGCCGACCGTGATGCAAGCGAAGGAATAATTGTTGTTGCGAATGGCACTGGCAAAACTGTCCTACTTACTCTACACTGCGAGACAGACTTCGTAGCAAAGAATGAAGAATTCGTAAACATTGCAAATACCCTAGCACAAATGGCACTTGCAGATGGTGTAGATAAGATGAAAGAAGCAAGTACTGAAGTTATCGGCCAAATCATTCAAAAAATTGGCGAGAAGATCGAGCTTGGAAAAGTTGATGTTGTAGAGGGCGATACAATCGGTAGCTATGTACACAGTGGCAAGAAGGCTGTAGTAGTAGTCCTTGCTGGTGGTACACAAGAGCTTGCAAAAGATATCGCTATGCATATCGCAGCTATGAGTCCATCATATATGACTCGCGACGAGATCGATGCTGACACACAAGCAAAAGCAAAAGAGATATTTATGAAGGAATTGGAAGGTAGCGACAAACCACAGGAAATCAAAGACAAGATTTTGAATGGTAAAATTGATACATTCTTCAAAGAGCAAACTCTAGTAGATCAATCTTTTATCAAGAATCCTGATCTTACCGTTGGAGTATTGCTTACACAGTCAAAAGCAAGTATTGTTAAATTTATAAAGGAATCAATAGGATAAAATCTTTATGACAATTAGTATAATCATATTTATAATATCGTTGCTAGTTGTCTTTGGATTATTGACATTTAGCACCCGAGAGGTACTTGCCGGCAAGAGGCAAGTTGCTACAAATTGGGTGCCAGATGTATCCTTTAGGAAAATTGAGAAAGTTGTGCTATATTACACCAAGAATATTGTACAGATCACTGTGATAACTGTAGTCAAATATTCCTTAATTGGTGCTATCAAAGCCAAAAAAGTTGTTAAAGAGAAGTTGCCAATAGTTCATCACAAAATCAAAAAGGTATTTATAAAGAAGGAAGGTGCTGATACAAAGCCATCATTTATCCAAAAGGCAATCTTGGAATCCAAAACAAAGATCCGTAGGGTTAAAGACAAGGTGAAGAAAGAGCACGCAATGAAAGAAGAGAAGAAAGAAGAAGTTCAAAATCAATAATAACACGCCGCTTTAGCTCAGTTGGTAGAGCAACGCTTTTGTAAAGCGAAGGTCCTCGGTTCAAGTCCGAGAAGCGGCTCCCGAAACGCACAAAAGGGTTTTGAAAGACCCAAATGGTGGGCGTGCCGAAGGCACGCCCACTGTGTTTGCCCTGATTCTGCGGGGGGATTCAGAAATTCTGGCGCGCTTGCGCGCACTAATTTGTTTTGGAGGAGGAGGTTCGGAATCCAATGCAATTTTTACAATTATTCAAAAAGAATTTTTGACATAGAATATTTTTTGATATACTGGTTATGCACACAATATTATTAGTTAGTTAGCAGGAATGGTTATGCTAGAACAATTATAACTAACGTTGTGATTGTGTGCCTAGCATAACCATTCCTGTTCAAAAATATATGTCACAAAAATTCTTTTTGTACGCTCGCAAGTCCACTGATGTCGAGGACAAGCAAGTTTTGAGTATTGAGGCACAGCTTACTGAGTTGCGAGACTATGCCAAGAGAGAAAATCTAAACATCGCCCTTGAATTTGTAGAAAAACAATCTGCGAAAATCCCTGGCAGACCGATTTTTAATGAAATGATGGAGTGCATAGAAAAGGGCGAT